>BDTT01000035.1 GCA_002897995.1 bacterium BMS3Bbin10
CCAAAGCCGGGCCGCCACCCCCGCCGCGTTGTACCGGCGGCAAGGTGCGCGCCGGCAAGCGCTGTGTCTGTCCGCGCGGAACGAATGACATTCTGGGCGTTTGCATCCCGGTCAAGGTTGCGCCGCCTCCGCCGCCGCGTTGCACCGGCGGCAAGGTGCGCGCCGGCAAGCGCTGCGTATGCCCGCGCGGGAAGATTGAGGTGAGGGGCAGATGCGTCCGGCCTCCGCCGCCTCCGCCGCCGCCTGCGCCGCCGAAGCAGGGCACGATAATCGAGATGATCCCGATGCAGCCTCTCTGCCCCAGCGGTCAATACTGGAACAAATACGCCAAGCCTCCGCGATGCAGTCCCGTTCCCAGGTGAGCGCGCGGAGGGTTATGTCCGGCCCGCGGCCGCAATCCCGGCGCCGCGCGCCTTCAAAGACCCCTCGATGACCGTGAACAAATGCCTGCGCCTGTGCAGGGCCCGGGGCGGCCATGCGGTGGATTGCTCAGCATCAGGCCCCAGATCAGCCCCATGATCACATAGAAATGACGCCAGTGATCGGTGTCGACGATCATTCCCTCCGCCGCCAGTCCCGCGAACGCCGCCAGCATCACAATGAAGATACCCTGCATGGGGTTTGCGCGAAGCGCATAGCGGAACCCGGCGGCGAGCGTCGCCAGCACGGCGGTCAAATATACAAATCCGCCAATCCATCCGGCATTGAGAAACATGCTCAGATAGACATTGTGCACGTCCTGGCCGTGCAGAATGCGCGCGAATTCGCGGGCGCCAATTCCCATCGGATGGCTGGCAATAGTTTCCAGCGCAAGGAGCTGACCGCCGAAACGCCCCTCCGGCCCGGTGTCGTAAGACAAGGTGAGGCTTGCGCGCTCGCGCACCAGGTCTCCGATCGATTCAATCTGCATCGCCGCGGCGAGGACAAGCACCGCGCAGCAGGCCGCGAAGACAGCCAGCATAAGGAACTTGACGCGAAAGAGGTTCGAGCGGGCGACCACGAACATCATATAGGCATAGACCAGCAGCGCGACGCCCGCATTGAACCATGCGCCGCGCGAAAAACTCACCAGCAGCCCGAGACAGAACAATCCGGCGAGCAGTGACATCATGATTGCCCGCCCCGCCTTGGCCGTGGCCATGGAGTGCACACAATACAGCAGGGCAGGCACTATGAACGGGCCAAAGACGTTCGGGTCTTTGAATGTCCCGCGCATCCGGCCGTATTTTGTGAACAATTCATTGGCGCCGGGCACCATATCGAAATAACCGGCCGCGCCTGTCAAAACAGCCAACAGCGAGGCAAAGAGGAGGCCGGAGACAATGATGCGCGTATGTCTTTCCGGGTTCTTGCGCACAAAGGCTGCTACGAGCACCGCGGAAATCGACAGAAATATCGTGATCGCGGTGTGCCTGACCGAAACGTCGAGCATGCCTGAACGCCCCGCCGCGATCAGTCCGGTGGCGCCAATCACGAGCCACGCGGCAAGAAACAGGATAAGCCCTTTTGAAAAGGTAACCAGCCCGAGCAGCGGCAGCAGGGCGATCAGGCCGATCATAAGCGCGTCATAGGGCGCCGGTTCCGCGAACACGACGGAAGACGAAGCCAGCGTCAGCCAGGTTAGCGCCAGGCCCAAACTCTGCGCCGAAAGAGGCCGCGCGGCGGGGGCGTAACCGCCCTGCACTGGAAAGGCACGACCTGCGACCATGAGCATGATCCTTCGCTCAATAGGCGTTTTTGGTTTTCATCAGCGCAACCGGCGTCATGGCCAGAATGTAGAGATCGAACAGAACGGACCAGTTCTCGATATAGTAGAGGTCGTGTTCGATGCGGCGCTGGAGTTTTTCGCGCGTGTCGGTTTCCCCGCGCCAGCCATTGATCTGCGCCCAGCCGGTAATGCCCGGCTTCACGCGATGGCGCGCAAAATAGCCATCGGCCACATCGGCATACAGCGATTCAGCCGCCTTGGCCTGCAACGCGTGCGGTCGCGGGCCGACGAGAGACAACACGCCCGTCAGAACATTGAACAACTGGGGCAGCTCATCGAGGCTTGTCCTGCGGATGAACCGGCCGACCCTTGTCACCCGGTCGTCATTCCGGGTGACGAGCCTGGCGGCGTTTTCATCTGACGCTTCTGTGTACATCGAGCGAAACTTGTAGACCTCGATCAGCTCGTTATTAAATCCGAGCCGTTTCTGCCTGAAGAAAACAGGTCCGGGGCTGTCCAGCTTCACCGCCAGCGCCACCAGAGCCATGACCGGGGACAGAGCAACAAGAGCAAGGCTCGCCACGACCTTGTCGAACAACCATTTCAGGACAAAATCCCAATCCGTAATCGGTTTGTCCTGAAGATCGAGAAACGGGACATTGCCGATATAGGAATAGGCGCGCGGGCGAAATCTGAGTTCGTTGGTATGCGCGGAGAGTCGGATATCAACGGGCAGCACCCACAATTTCCTGTACAGTTCCAGAAGCCGCTTCTCCGCAGACATCGGTAACGCGATGATCAGCAGATCGAGACGTTTCTCACGGCCGAATTTGGTCAACTGATCGATATTGCCGAGTTTGGGATAGCCTGCGATCCGGTTGGCGACGCGCTTGTCGCTGCGGTCATCAAACACGCCGTAAATTTGTATATCGGTGTCGCGCGAGGCTTCCAGCGCGCGGATCAGTTTACGGGCTTCCGGCCCTCCGCCCACGATGACGGCGCGCCGGGTGAGGCGCCCGAGTTTGGCCCATTTGCGCACCGCAACGGACAATGATATCCGGAAAACGGCTAGCGCGCCCAGGCTGCTCGAATACCAGACGGCGGCCCATACACGTGAGAATTCCTGCCCGAGTTTGGCGAAGAAGGCGAACGCCAGCAATACCGCAAAGATGAGGGTCCAGGCCGTCCAAACGCGCGCCACCTGCCGCATGGCGCTGGATAAAATAGTGATGTCGTAGAGGTGGAAGGCCTGAAAACTCAGCACCGAGACCGCCGCCGCCGCCAGGATCGCCACGATATACAGCAATTGGCCAATATGCTCCGGCAGGCCGGGCGCGTCATCGACATAGGCGTAGAAAATACCGTAGCCCAGCGCGGCAATCAGAACAAACTCGATGAGCCGCGCGCCACCTGTCACAACGCGCGGAGAAATCAGGCTCGCTGCGCCGGAAAAGTTGAACCTGCCAAGACGCGGACGCTCCGAAGTCCGGCGGTCGCGTTTGCCACGTTTGTGATCGCGGCGCTCTGTAACCGCTTGATCTGATGCGGGAATGTCAGACATGAGACTATAGTGACCCCGATACGGGACACGCAATTGGCGTGTCCGTGCGTTTCCCCCCGGAAACTAATTCTTCGCACCGGCCCAATGCCGTGCAAAATCCCATAATTCAGTTTTATCAGGGATGAGTCTTCGAAGGCTTAATCGGGCCGTGTGTGGCCGGGAAGTCTGGCGATATGGTTAAGTGTTCTTTACACCCCGGAGGTATCGGGGCGGCGCCTCAAAACCGCACTTCAGCGCGGCGGCTGCAAAAGCCTTTCATAGAGGTCTGTGACGGCCCGCGCCATTCCCTCGACGGTAAAACGCCTGGCGACGCTCTCCTGCAAGTCGCGAGCCCGATCCACATATTTTTGCGGATCTTCGAGGAATTCGGACATTTGCTGAACCAGCGCCTGTACATCCCCGGCGGGGATGAGCTTCACCTGCGTGCCCGCGGTGATTTCGGGGATGCCGCCAACGTCAGTGGCGATAATCGGCAATTGAGCCGCCGCCGCCTCGAGAACGATATAGGGAAACGACTCCGCTCTTGACGGGACGACAAGGCACCGTCCGCGTGCAAACGCAGTGCTGGCTGGAACCGGGCCGGCAAAGGTCACCGCGCCGCTCAGATCGAGTTTGCGGGCCAGTTTGCGGAATTCCGCGGCGTCGGGACCGCCACCGGCAATGTAAGCCGTTACGGCGCGCGTGCCGCGCATCCGCTCAAGCGCGCGCAGCATGACATCGACACCCTTGAGATGCCTGAGTTCGCCGACAAAGACAAAATCATCCGCCGTGTCCTCGAGCACGACCTCATAGAATTCCTGAGATTTGAGGCCGTTTGGAATGATCCGCGCTTCGCATGGCGGCGCACTGACATTGGCCGTATAAAGCCCGGCGCTATATTCGCTTTCGAATATCAGACCATCGGTTTTGGGGGCCAGGCGCTTTTCCAGACCCAGATAAATGCGCCCTTTCAGACTCTCGGGGCTGTAGTGCAGCGACCCGCCATGGGGCGTGTACAGCGCGCGTATATTCTGTCCCCTGCGTTTCAGCGCGTGCGCGGCGAGACGTGCGTAAGCGCCGCCCTTGGCGCCATGGCCATGCAGTATTTGCGCTTCCATGTCGCGGGCGATCCGCCGAACCGATCGGCAGGCGGTCACATCCCGCAGGCCAATGCGCCGGCTCATCAGGACCCGCACGAGCCCAAGTTCACACGTATTTTTGAGTTTTCGCAGAGCAGCTTCGGTGGCCGGGCTCGCGGCCCGTGCGTCACAGATGACGCCTACGCGGTGGCCCATGGCGGTCTGCTGATCCGCCAGATCGCAGACATGCCGGAACAACCCGCCAACGGGAGCGCGAAGACAGTGAATGATGGAAAGAGTGTTGCTTGCGGGTGACAAATGATTGCACCAATCGGGCCCTAGAAAAACCGTTCCTGCACCATGACCGTATCGCCGGGCTTGATCCTTGCGGTAAGCGGAACCGTTCTGGTGTATGTAGCGCCGTTTATTTGTGTCGACAGCTTGATGCGGTTTTTCCTCGCCCGGGGCGTGAATCCGCCGGCAATGGCGATTGCCGTCTGCACCGTCATTCCGGCCACGTAAGGGAACTGCCCGGCGTTGCGCACCTCGCCAAGGATGAAGAAGGGCCGGCTGACGGCAACTTCCACGGTGACCTTGGGATCTTTGACATATTTGCGTTTCAAGGTGACGGAGATGCGTTCCTCAAGCTGGAACGTCGTCAGGCCGCGCGCCTGAACCGCGCCAATCAGCGGCATGGAAATGAACCCTCCGGCGTCAACCGGATAGATGCGCGAGAGGTTTTCCTGGCCAAATACGGTCACGCGCAAGCGGTCGCCGCTATCAAGCGTATATGAATTGGCGGGGGTGGCGGCCACCTGCCGCACATCACCTTGAATACTCGGGCGCAGCATGATCGGTGCCAGGGGAGGGCCGGCCGGAACATCGCCAATGCGAGCGGCGTGCGCGGCGCGCTTGGAGAGATGGCTCGAGAGGCTGTTCTTGCTGCACCCCAGGAGCGCCAGGCTGATTGCCGCGATGAGCAGGATTCTGCGGACGACCATGCGTTATCTCTGCAATTTCCCAAAAATGATTCTTTCTCAGCTTTTTGTACGCCCGCGATGGTTAATAAAAGTTAACCAGACGTGCCACGCTGGTTCAGTTCTTAAGTGTTTGGTTACCGGGAATCGGTAGAGATGGGAGGAGTAGAGTAGCTCTAATTCCACGAGTATCGTCATGTACCCCACAAGCTGGTCCTCTTCCTCCGATGACATCGACATTGCGGCATTGTTGCGTGCAATAGGCCGGCGCAAATCGCGGATCGCGTTTTTCGCTATCGCGGCTGCCGTCGCCACCTATATCGGCCTGACTTTCGTGACGCCCCAGTATTCTTCCGAGGCACGAATCCTTATCGAGCGCGAGGAGAACTCCTACAAGCGTCCAATCGATTTGCAGAATGCGTCCGGACAGAATGCCCAGACGGACCAGGAGGCCGTGGCGAGCCAGGTCGAGGTGCTTCTGTCGCGCGATTTGTCCGCCGGTGCGGTCAAGGCGCTTAATCTGGAAGAAGACCCCGAGTTCAATAAAGATGCCGGCGGCAGCGCCCCATGGCGTAAGTTATTGCAGTTTAGCGGCCTCGGCAGGCGTCCAACCGAGGCGATGTTGAAGGAACGTGTGCTCGATGCGTTTCTGGACCGGTTGAACGTCTTTCAACTCCAGAAGTCGCGTGTCATCGCCATTTCGTTCTGGTCGCGCAATCCGGAAATGGCGGCCAAGGCCGCCAACACACTGGCCGATTTCTATCTGACCTGGCACCAGAATGAAAAAATCAAACAGACCAAGGAAGCCACCGCATGGCTCAGCGCCCAGATCAGTCAGCTGACCAAGACAGTTGAGGCGGCGGACCTCAAGGTGGAACGGTTCCGCTCCACTTCCGGTTTGCTCGAAGGCAGCAACAAATCCACGCTGGATGCGCAGCAACTCTCGGGGTTGAACGGCCAGCTTGTTCTCGCCAAGGCACGCCAGACCGAAGCCGAGGCACGCGCCGCTCTCATCAAGAAAATGCTCGAGGAGAAGGGCGATGTTGCGGGCGCGGCGGATGTGCTGAATTCGCGGCTGATCCAGCGGCTGCTGGAACAGCGCGTCAGCATCCAACGCGAGCTGGCCGAAGTATCGGCGACCTTGCTGCCCTCTCATCCGCGGCTGAAACAGCTCAACTCGGAGCTTGCCGATTTGCGCCACCAGATTCGCCGGGAAGCACGCAAAGTCGTCTCAAGTCTGCAGAATGAGGCCCAGATCGCCGGCGCGAGGGAAACGTCATTGCGTGAAAGCCTCTCGGCCATGAAGCGGTCGGCGGCCAAGGGCAATGAAAGCCAGATCAAACTTCGGGCGCTGGTACAGGAGGCCAACGCGAACAGGGAATTGCTTAAGTCTTATCTCTCCCGCTATCGCGACGCGAGCGCGCGCAGCGACAACGCCTCGATTCCGGCCTTTGCGAGCATCGTTTCGCGCGCGCATGTCTCGAATTCACCGTCCTTCCCGAAGAAGGGCCCGATTTCACTTCTTGCGTTTGCGGCAATCGCTCTTCTTGGGCTCGCCCATACAGTGGGAAGGGAACTGATCCTGGCGCAGCACTCGGGACGACCGGGCGCAAGGGATGCCGGCGCGCTTCCCGCCGGATCCGCGAGCGTCAATCAGGAGGCGGGGCCGGGGCAGCTTGAGGGCGCGCCCGATCCCTTGGCTGCTCAGTCTCCGGGCGAGATCGCACGAAGGCTCAAGGCATCCCGCGCGGGAAGAATAATCATCACGCCGGCTTCGGAGCGAACCGAGGCGTCGGCCCAGGTGCTTGAGGTTTCTCGCGCTCTGGCCAATGCCGGGGGGCGGGGGATTGTCGTCGACGCCATGGCCGACTCCGGTCATCTGGCCAGAACAATGGCGCTGCCCGCGGCTCCCGGAATTCATCAGCTGCTTTCAGGCGATGCACAATTCGAAGACGTGATAAGGCGTGATCCGGACTCGGCACTGCATGTCATATCGGGAAAAGCCGGGCCGGGAAGCATGAACGGGCTCGATGCCCAGAAGCTGAACTCAATGCTGCACGCATTGGAGATGACATACGACCAGATCGTCGTCTATGCCGATCCCGGACAAGCACGAATAATCTCGAACATTCCCTCGGCCAGGCATCCGGCGCTTGTTGTGGTTGCCGGGGATTCCGTCTCAGACGATCACGTAATCTGGACCGCGGACGGGATTCTTTCCGGTTCTCATGCCGATCCGGATGTCATGGTGCTGCGGCAGGGCGCGAAGCAACGCTGGCAGATTCCGCAATTCACGCCCTGGAAGCGGGCGGCCGCGATTTAGTGCGTATCACCGATAAGTGGGAACCGGTTATCGGACAAATGATACGCATAAACAAAAAACTGGATCGCGGTTTTGATTCCATCAAAACATGAAGCGATTTAGGCCGTTTCAGGGAGTTCTTTGGGGCGGCGTTCGCCGAACAGATTGCGCCGGACCGATTGCGCAAATGCCCATAATCCGGGCCGTGTTTTGATATTGCGTTTGGCTGCGGTTACCGCGGCGAGCGGAAGTGTCAGAAGATAGCCGCGCTCCTCCAATGCAATGAAGTTTTCGAACAGTTGCGTAGTTACATCGCACCACTCTCCCTTGTGATGCGCGTCGCCGGCGCCCATGTCGAAGAAGTTCAGCCCCCTGACGCACGCCGTTTTGATCTGGTGGCGGAGCAGCATTGTGCCCGGCGAGAATTTGCGGGTGGGGCCGGTGTCAATGGAGGTCAGCAGCGTGGAGAACCTGTCATCGCAAAACACACCGCATGATATGGCCACGGTCTGGCCGCCAACCTTCAGGTAGCCTGCATCCAGAGACCCATACGCACTGGACGGCAACGCCGCTATCTCATGATAGAAATCATGGATGCGCGGTTCTGCAAACGCATCTGTAATGCCTTGCTCGGCAAACTGGCGTCTCTTCTGCTCGAAGAACAGGCTGACCAGGCCCCGGCGTTCGTCCGGTGTTTTAGCCCAGCCAATCTCGATCTCGCCAAGCTCCCCCAAACGCCGTTCTTTGCGCTTCAGCGTATTGCGTGATTTTCCGCTGAAGCGATTGCGATAAAGCGTATCAAAATCTTTTTCCAGCAGAATGGAATGACCGGTATTGGCGCTCTGAGAGTGCGGCAATCGCGCCATCGGGTTGGGAATGCCATCCCAATCGAAGGGTTGATGCTCGAAGTGAGCGGCGCTGACATCGCCGATCAATCCGGCCGCTTCGCCGAGGAGTGTGCTGATGTCGTCCGCGGTTGCCTGGCGCGCAAACGCCAATGAATGGAGGCCCATATTGTAGTTGGCATGGTCCTGTCCGATCCAGCGCAGACAGCCCAGACCGAGCGTCCGGGTGACTTCAAACGGCCAGATAAACTGGATTTCTCCCGAACCGCTCCGCCCGCAGACAATCGCAGGCATTGTACCGACCGGCTGCGAAACGATCCGGGACCAGGCCTCGGCCTGCTCAAAGGACTGGGCAGGCACGCATGCCGCTGTTGACTGAAGCAGGCGCCAGTGATGCCCGATTGCCTTGAAATCCCGATAAATTGTGAGCTGAATTCTGCCGATCGTGGTTTCGGTGGCGCCTATCCACGCTGTCAAAGGCCTGGCGCCGCCATTTTCATGACGAACACGCGGCAGACTTATTACGGCCATGACCCACTCCTACGCGATACAAAACTACGGCCTCCCGCCAAAAACATCCGGTCCATCAAGGCTTTCTCAAGGAAAACCTGCAACACTCGGCAGGAATCGCCGAAGCTTGGCAGAAACTGGTTAAATACCGGTAGCGATCGTGAATTGGGCAGAGGATGGCAATGCCGGGTCTAAATGCGGATATTCTGAAACCCGGCCTCAAGGCGCTCTACTATTCCGGCGCTCACCGGATGCTTGCGCCATTTTCGAAGGGCGTCGGTCTTATCTATATGCTGCACCGGGTCTCGCCGCACCGGCCCGGCGGCTTTGCCCCAAATCGCGGACTGATGGTCACGCCCGAATACCTCAACTCGGTTCTGGCCGAAACCAAGCGGGCCGGGCTTGATATCGTGTCGCTCGATGAGGCCCACAGGCGTCTGCGCGATGGCGATTTCACCCGCCGTTTTGCATGTTTCACCCTGGATGACGGCTACCGGGACAATCTCGAATACGCCTATCCCGTTTTCGCGGCGCATGATGCAGCTTTCACCGTCTATATTCCGTCCGATTATCCCGATGGCAAAGGTGAGTTATGGTGGGTGGCCCTTGAAGAAATTATTGCTTCTGGAGAATCCATCGAAATTGCCGCCGCCAATGAAAATGCGGTTCTGCCTATCGGCACCGACGCGGAAAAGAACGGGGCCTTTGCCCATATTTACCGGTATCTGCGCAATATGGATCAAGATGCCCAGCGTGCCGGGATATCCGCCCTTTGCGCGAAACATGGCCTCGATATGGGCGCGCTTTGCCGCAATCTGATTATGACCTGGGATGAGGTGCGCCAATTGGCGGCCGACCCGCTCGTCACCATCGGCGCCCACACCGCTGCTCACTATGCGCTGGCGGCGCTGCCCGAAGCGCGTGCGCGCGAGGAGATGAAACACGGGGCCGACCGGATCGCCGCAGAGCTTGGTCTGTGGCCCGAGCATATCAGTTATCCATATGGCGATTCACGCAGCGCGGGACCGCGCGAATTTCGCATAGCCGGGGAACTGGGATTCAAGACGGCCGTCACCACGCGCAAAGGCGTGATATTTCGGGAGCATGCGGAATATCTGACTGCCTTGCCCCGGGTGTCCCTGAACGGTGAATTTCAATCCTCGCTCTACACCCGCCTGTTTATGAGCGGTGCGCCATTCGCGCTGTGGAACAGGTTCCGCAGGGTCGACGCAGCTTAAGTTCAAGAATTCAGGATGGATCGGGGCGCTGCATCCATCGTATCAATATGCCGGCCGGAATGACCCAAACCAGACCCGCCACAAGGAAAAAAACCGCTTCGACAATCGGCGACAGGCCAACCACGCGCGACGCGGCGAACGCCATGGCCACCAGCGAATAGGTCGTGAGAAACAGGATCAAAGTGACAGTGCCGACAAACTTGCGTGTTCGTATTTTCATAATCGGAATATTAGCAGACTGGCCAATGCGGCAACATGCACAATTGCCCGGTTGTTTCGTTCGGTTTCTCTGTCCAGATTGTTGCTATGAAAATTGGAGGAGTGGCTATGGGGCCCCAGGCGCATGATGATGTTGTGAAAGACGGCCCCGCGGTGCGCGCCTGGCTGTATTTCCTGTGTGCGATGATCTTTGTGATGATCATTGTCGGCGGCGCGACGCGGCTCACCGATTCCGGCCTCTCGATCACCGAATGGCAACCGATACTCGGCATCATTCCCCCAATAGGCGAGGCTGCGTGGCTGGAGGCCTTCGCCAAATACCGGCTGATCCCTGAATATCAGCTCATCAACAAGGGCATGTCCCTGGGGGAGTTCAAGTTTATCTATTGGTGGGAGTGGGCCCACCGGTTTCTCGGCCGCATAATCGGATTCGCATTTCTGTTGCCGTTTCTGTTCTTTTGGCTGACCGGCAGGATATCCAGAAGCCTGCGGCCCAAGCTGGTCGTCATGTTTGTTCTTGGCGGGCTCCAGGGCGCGCTGGGCTGGTACATGGTGATGAGCGGGCTTGTCGAGCGCGTGGATGTCAGCCAGTACCGGCTTGCCGCGCATCTGTGCGCCGCGGTCCTCATCATCGGATACATATTCTGGGTGGCCTTGAGATTGCGCCCTGCGAATGGGCAGACATTGACCGGGGCAGGGGGTTTCAGAGCCTCGGCCGTGCTGTTTACCGCTGTAGTGTTTCTCCAGACCGCCCTTGGCGCCTTTGTCGCCGGCCTCGATGCGGGGCAGGGCTACAACACCTGGCCGCTCATGGATGGCGCATTCATTCCCGAAGGGCTCGGCGTCATGTCGCCCTGGTATCTCAATCTGTTCGAGAATGCCCTCACGGTTCAGTTCGACCACCGGATTCTCGCTTACGTTATCGCAGTGTGGGCGATTGCCCACGCGGTTGCGGCGACGCGGCGGTTTGGACCCGGGTCAGTAACACTGGGCGCCGGAATCCTCCTTGTGACAGTGCTGTTACAGGTCGCGCTCGGCGTCGCCACATTGCTCGCGGGCGTGCCCATAGGGCTGGGCCTGGCGCATCAGGGCCTGGCCGTTATCCTGTTTGCCCTGTCGCTGTGGCATGTCAGCCAGTTTCTGCCAGCGCCTGTTCCAGATCGGCAATAATATCGCTGAGATCCTCGATGCCGACTGACAGGCGCACCACGTCGTCTCCCGCGCCGGCCGCCTTGCGTTGCTCGGGCGTCAACTGGCTGTGGGTGGTCGATGCGGGGTGAATAATCAGGCTCTTCGTGTCGCCGATATTGGCGAGATGGCTGAACAGTTTCACATGGCTCACCATGGCCACGCCGGCGTCATATCCGCCTTTCAGTCCAAAAGTGAGAACCGCGCCGGCGCCCTTGGGCACATATTTGCCCGCAAGTGCATGATAGGGATCGCCCTTCAGTCCGGCGTAGCTGACCCAGGCCACCTTGTCGTGGCTTTCAAGCCATTCAGCGACGCCGAGCGCGTTGTCGCAATGGCGCTGCATCCGCAAGGGGAGGGTTTCAATGCCGTTCAGGATCAAAAACGCGTTAAACGGCGAGATGCAGGGGCCAAGATCGCGCAGGCCCAGTACGCGGCAGGCGATGGCAAAGGAGAAATCGCCGAACGTCTCCGCCATCTTGAGCCCGTTATAGCTGGCGCAGGCCTCCGAAAGCGTCGGGTATTTGCCGCTTGCCGTCCAGTCGAATGTCCCGCAATCGACGATCATGCCGCCGATTGAATTGCCCTGACCCCCGAGGAACTTGGTCAGCGAATAGACGATAATATCCGCGCCATGTTCCTTCGGACGCCACAGATAGGGCGTCGCCAGCGTATTATCGACGATGAGCGGGATGCCGGCCTTCTTCGCCACCTTCGATATTGCCTCAATGTCGATGACGATGCCTCCGGGGTTGGCCAAAGTCTCCACGAAGATCGCCTTGACCTTGTCATCGATCGCAGCCTCGAATTCTTCCGGTTTGCCGGAATCCGCCCAGACGACTTCCCAGCCGAATTTCTTAAAGGCGTGATTGAACTGGTTGATGGACCCGCCATAGAGCTGGCGCCCGGCAATGAACTTGTCGCCGGGCTCAAGCAGGGTATGGAACACGATATGCTGGGCCGCATGTCCCGAGGCGAGCGCCAGGGCCGCGGTGCCGCCATCGAGCGCCGCGACACGCTCTTCAAGCACGGCCTGTGTCGGGTTCATGATACGGGTGTAGATGTTGCCGAAGGACTGGAGGGCGAACAGGGACGCCGCGTGGTCCGTATCGTCAAACACATAGGATGTGGTTTGATATATCGGTGTGGCGCGGGCGCCCGTGGCCGGATCAGGCTGCGCACCGGCGTGAATGGCAAGTGTGTTGAAACCTGGGGCCTGCTCGTCACTCATTGGAAATTCCTTTCTGCTGAAAGCCGATTATTTCAGGGAAACAAGAAATCAGTTATCGCGCAAGATACGGTGCTGAACGCCGCGCTGTGCAAGTTTTGGCCGGGCACTGGATATGGTTCGTGAATTAACCCCGGCCCATCCTATTTCACCGGAGAGTCTCGCATACTCAATTTTCGGACAGCGGTTCATGACCACTTTCAGACCGGCGGCCTCCGCGAGCCGGGCCGCTTCGTCATTGCGCACGCCGAGCTGCATCCACACCACCCTTGCGCCGATCTCCATGGCCTCTCTGGTGATTTCCAGCGCGGCCCCGGAATTGCGGAAAATATCCACCATATCAATGTCTGAAGGGATGTCCCTGAGCGTGGCGTAAACCTTCCGCCCAAGTATCTTCTTGCCCTCGAACCCCGGATTGACCGGAAATATCCGATACTCTTTTTCCAGAAGATACTTCACAACGAAATAGCTGGGTCTCATCTTATTGGCGCTGGCGCCAACGATGGCGATGCTGCGACTCGCATGCAGAATTCCGCGGATATAATTATCGCTGTAGCCGTCATGGTTCATGAGGCTCGACGATCCCGGCGTCACGTGTCACGCCACCGCGGCGCGCGCTTTTCCAGAAATGCACCGAGACCTTCATGCGCATCCTCCAGCATCATATTTTCGACCATGGCTCGCGTGGCCCGGTCGTATGATTGGGAAAGTTCCGGATCGAATTGCTCATAAAAGGCCTGCTTGCCGATGGCCAGGGCGGGAATGGATTTCGACGAAATTGCCTCGGCCATTTTCAGAGCTTCTTCCAGAGCCCCGCCTTTGGCAACGACCCGGTTGATGAGCCCGAATGCGCGGGCGTCCTCAGCCGGGATCATCTCGCCCAGAAGAAGCATTTCCATGGCGTGCTTGCGGCTCACATTGCGGGCGAGGGCGACGGCGGGCGTTGAGCAAAACAATCCGATGTGAACGCCGGGCGTGCAGAATTTTGCATCCTCGCTCGCCACGGCGAGATCACAGGTCGCCACCAGCTGGCACCCGGCCGCCGTCGCGGTTCCCTCCACGGCGGCGATAACCGGTTTCGGGCAGGCGATGATGGATTGCATCAATGCTGAACATCGCTCGAAGAGGGCTGCGAAATATTGCGCGCCGCCATCGCGGTCGCCGCGGCGGCCTTCCAGTTGCCCGATATCGTGCCCGGCGCAAAAAACCGGGCCGTTTGCCGTAATTATGGCGACTCTTGCCGATGAGGAATGCGAGATATCATCGATCTGCGCCTGGAGCGCATCCAGCAGTTCTTCCGACAGGCTGTTGCGGGCCTGCGGCCGATTGAGAGTGAGAAGCGCTACGCGGCCGCGGTCCTCGCGTAACAATACTTCCTCATTGGTCCGGGCAATATTTTCCGCCATGGCGTTATCTTCCTGCGCGACCTTCCGGTCACCACAATATAGCAGCCTAATTTTCGTCCATCGTCGCCGCAATTTCCGGCATCATGCTTTTGACAAGGGCAAAATTTTCAGGTTTGGGCAGAAATCGGGCCATCACGCCCATATTCGCACTGATCATCGCCTTGTATTGCGCTTTTTGCTCCATACTCAGCTTTGGGTTGTTTTCAATCTTCGCGATGGCCAGCTTTGTTTGTTCCGCGAGGTCATTCAGTTCCGCGCCCGTTTTGGCGAAACCATATGTGAGCGCAACTGTTTTGGTGACCCTGATCCAATCGGCATATCTCCTATAGCCATAGCTCTTCACGAAGTCCTCCATATCGCGTCGTGCGTAACCCATTGGGTCGCCTGCGGCGCTCAGTTCTTTTGAATATTTTTTGGCCCTGGACTGAATTTCAGGAAATGATGCGAGAAATCGCTTCAGCATGTCCCTGGTGAGGGATACCTGCTCAAATGAGAGCGCCCGAGTATTCGGCGCGACCTGGGCCCGCGCCGGACGATCGTAAACATACAGCCATGATCCAGCCGCCAGTATGGCCGTAAGGGCGCATTTTAGAGTCATGGCCACTATTTTCGTCATTTATTGTTCTCCTTCCTGTGATTCAGAACCTGCCCAGTCTAGAGCCTGTTGCGGGCTCCAGATTGTGGCGTATTGCCGCCAAGGTGAGGGGTCGGAAAAATATGAAAGGCTGCAGTCCCAATCATTCACCTGGGCTGGAGGTATTATAATACCGTAATTCTAACTATTTGTTATTTCATGATTCTTTTTAAATTACCGTGTTGACGGACTGCGGGCCAACGGTTAAAAACCGCCACTGAAACAATTCGGGCATAGAATAGCGCATGCATGCCAGCCCGGCATGGCAAATCCGGTGCGGCCATTGTCGTCCATGAGTTTGGATATTCAGTCATGAAAACCTATTCGGCAAAGCCTTCCGAAGTCGAAAAGCAGTGGATTTTGATCGATGCCAGCGACCTGGTGGTTGGCCGGCTCGCTTCGCTGATTGCGATGCGCCTGCGTGGCAAGCACAAGCCAATGTTCACACCCCATATCGATTGCGGCGATCACGTGGTCGTCGTGAATGCGGACAAGGTGACACTGACCGGCAAGAAGACGGCGGACAAGATCTATTATCGCCATACCGGATATCCGGGAGGAATCAAGAGTGTGAAGGCGGGGCAGATGCTGGAGGGAAAACATCCCGAGCGGGTTCTGCTCAAGGCCGTTGAACGCATGTTGCCGCGCGGGCCCATGGGGCGGAAACAATTCAGCAATCTGCGTGTCTATGCGGGGGAAGAGCATCCCCATCAGGCACAGGAGCCCAAAGCGCTGGACGTCGCCAAACTGAATGCCAAGAACAAAAGGAGCGCCTGACCGCCATGGCCGAAGAAGAAGTAAAGACCCTTGAGGACCTTGGCGAGCTGACAGGCCAGGCGCCTGTGGCCGAAGTTGAGGCAGCCCCTGTGTATGAGCAAAAGCTCGACGCATATGGGCGCGCTTATGCCACCGGGAAGCGTAAAGACGCGGTCGCGCGCGTGTGGGTCAAGCCGGGTTCAGGGCGGATTGTCGTGAATGGCAAGGACCATGCGGAATATTTCGCCCGCCCCGTGCTGCAAATGATTTTGAAGCAGCCGATTGCCGCAGCCGAGCGCGACGATCAGTTCGACATCAATTGCACGGTGCGTGGCGGCGGACTTTCCGGGCAGGCCGGCGCGGTGCGCCATGGCATCTCCAAGGCGCTTACCCACTATGAGCCGGGCCTCAGGGGTGTGTTGAAAAAAGGCGGGTTCCTGACCCGCGACCCGCGTGTCGTTGAACGCAAGAAATACGGCAAGGCCAAGGCCCGCCGAAGCTTCCAGTTCTCCAAACGATAAACCTACCGGAAATCGGATCGGTATATGATCGGGCGTCTCCGGATGAGGCGCCCGATTTTTTTTGATCGACGGAATATGCAGGAGGGTCGAAATGACCGCCAAGGTATTCATAGACGGCGAAGCGGGAACGACAGGCCTGCAAATCAAGGCGCGGCTTGAGGCGCGCAAGGATATTGAGCTGTTGCATCTGGGGGACACCGAGCGCAAGGACACAGGCCGGCGGCGCGACGCCCTGAATGAGGCGGATCTGGCGATCCTGTGCCTGCCGGATGACGCCGCGCGCGAAGCCATTGCCCTGATCGAGAACCCGCAAACCCGGGTTATAGATCCCTCGACCGCGCATCGGACCGCTGATGGCTGGGTCTACGGATTCCCTGAATACGAGACCGGTCAACGCGCTCTGATTGCCGGCGCAAAAAGGGTCAGCAATCCCGGCTGTTATGCCATCGCTTCGGTTGCAATTCTGCACGCTCTGGTCAGCGGCGGAACCATCGCGCCGGACTGGCCGGTCACAATCAATGCCGTGTCGGGCTACTCCGGAGGCGGCAAAGCCATGATTGCGGAATATGAAAACGCAAACCCGGATTCAGCTCCGGGCATGCCCTATTTCACCTATTCCCATGGGCTCTCGCACAAGCATATGCCCGAGATTACCCGCTGGAGCGGACTTTCCCATGCTCCCGTCTTCATGCCGAGCGTGGGGCGGTTTACCCAGGGCATGATCGTTCAGGTGCCATTGCCGCTCTGGGCCATGCCGGGGAGGGTGACGCCTGCCGGCATCCATGAGGCGCTCGCGTCTCACTATGAGGGGCAGAATTGCGTCACCGTTGCGGGGCTGGAAGCGGGGAGGGAAGTTGCAAGGCTCGAACCGGAATCGCTGAACGGAACCAACGAACTCAGGCTGTATGTCTTTGCCGATGATGATGGCACTCAGGCCGTCGTCATGGGGCTGCTGGACAATCTGGGAAAGGGCGCATCCGGCCAGGCGGTCCAGAATCTGAACCTGATGCTGGGCTTGCCGGAACTGACGGGAACTGCGGGCCGGGGCTCCTGAAGGCTGCCGTAACTGCGGTACCGGCAGCCTGTCCCTCATGAATAACGCATTTTTACATATGAACCAGGCGCGTCCTCAATTGGTTTCAGCTCTCCGTCCCCGGGCTGGCGCGCGGGAATCTTGTCACCGGAACGCTTGGCAAGCCACTTACCCCAGTCCGGCCACCAGGAGCCGGGATGTTCCTTCGCGTTTTTCAGCCAATCGCGAAGCGTTGCAGTGGGGTGTTTCTTGGAGGAGGGCTTTATTCCCGTCCAGTGCTGATATTTGTTGCGGGCCGGCGGATTGACGACACCGGCGATATGGCCCGAGCCGGCAAGCACGAAACGTACCGGCCCCGAAAATAATTTCGCGCCCTTAAACACGGATTCCGCCGGGGCAATATGATCTTCGCGTGTCGCCATTTCATAGATCGGCACGTCAATCTTGTTGAGTTGGAGCCGCTCGCCTCCGAGCTCCATTTCACCCTTCGCCAATTTGTTTTCGAGATAGAATTCACGCAGATAAAAGATGTGATTTGCGGCTGGCATGCGCGTGGAATCTGAATTCCAGTACAAGAGGTCGAAGGGCAGGGGTTGTTTGCCCAGCAGGTAATTGTTCACGACATATGGCCAGATCAGATCGCGCGGACGCAGCATGTTGAATACGGCCGCCATGCGCGAGCCATCAAGATAGCCGAACTCCGCCATCATTTCCTCAAGCGCCTTGAGCTGTGCATCATCGATGAATACCAGCAGGTCTCCGGCCTCGGAAAAGTCGACCTGGGCCGCCAGAAATGTCGCGCTGGCAATCCGGTCATCGCCCTTCGCGGCCATATAGGCCAGGGTGGCGGCCAGCAGCGTGCCGCCGACGCAGTATCCCAGGGCGTTGATCTTCTTTTGACCCGTCGCCTTCTGCACCGCGCTCACCGCCTCGAGAACGCCCTCTTTCATATAGTCTTCAAATGTTTTGGCGGAGAGGCTTTCGCCTGGATTGACCCACGACACGACGAACACGGTAAAGCCCTGGGCGACTGCCCAGGCAATGAAGGATTTCTCCTGCACCAGGTCCAGAATATAATATTTGTTGATCCAGGGCGGAACGATCAGCAGCGGGATTTCATAGACGGTTTCTGTCGCGGGCGCGTATTGAATCAACTGGATGATGTCGTTCTGAAAAACAACCTTGCCCGGCGTCACCGCCAGATTGCGCCCCACCTCAAAGGCCTCGAGGTCAGTCTGGTGTATGCGCAGAAGATCTTTTGATTCCTGCAAATCCGCGGCCAGTTGCGCCATTCCATTGACCAGGTTTTCCCCGTTGCTCGCCAGCGTCTCGCGAATCACTTCGGGATTGGTCAGTGCAAAATTCGAAGGGGAGAGTGCGCTGGAAATCTGGTTGACGTAAAACTCGGCCTTGCGCCGGTCTTCTTCGTCGAGGCCTTCGGTGTCCTCCACCATCTCTTCGGCCCACCTGGCGGTCAGCAGGTAGGCCTGCTTCCAGAAATCAAAGAATTGGCTCTCACTCCAGTCCGGGTCCTTGAAGCGCCCATCGCCGGGGTCGGGTTTTACAACCGGCTCAACTTCCTCACCAAGAAAGCGGCGGAGGGAACGGCCCCATAAGTCGGCATATCCTTGCAGGAGCTTACCTTGCGCGCCGACGAGCTTCACCGGTTCGTTCACCCATTGCCTGGCAACCTGTCCCAGAACCTTTGTCGCTTCGCTTATCTCGCTTGAGGTGCTGTAGGGCCCGGCATTTTCCTTCGAGCGTGCGGCCAAAGAGCGAACGACCTTGCCGCCTTGCTCCAGAAAGCGCGCAAGATTGCGGGCGAGTTCCCTGGGATCGGTAAAGGGCGGCTGCGGCGTGTCCTTATTTTCGGCGCGATCCTGATCTTGTGTTCTTTTTTCCGTCATACCGGCGCCCCATGCTTCATTTATCGTTAAGTCTAGTTATGGTTAGCTCTGACTGCAATTTTTGCTCGTGATCATACGAATTTGATTCCGGCCCGGTTACGATCAAAGGGCGGCTGTGATATTTTGTCGATCAGTGGTGCGCGTCGTCAGCCAACATATTTAGAGATACCAAAACGGCAACCAGTATAATGAACACAATCCGCAAACTTGCAATCTGTCTGGGCCTGCTCGGCATGAGCACAACTTTGGGCAGCTGTGCGATAGAGTCGATTCCCTATCCCAAGCTTTCGACGATCAAGAACCTCAAAACCAAGATCCTGTCCCGGGAAGAGCAGGACGAAGTGATGCGGAACCTGGCTGACGAACAGGAACAGCACCAGAAAAGTGCGATCAGCGAGATCGAAAAATCCCAATAGCGCCAACGGACATTTGCATTGCGGACTGGCGGTCCCCCGCGTGGCTCCCGCCGGGCGCGAACATCTTTCCCTTGATGAAGCCGGCGATTCCCGTCTTAAATCTCCCCGCGATTGCCGGGCCGGTTGTTCCGGCGCCGGGATGCAGGGGATTCGGGACGGAACCGTGCAGGAATTTCACAGGATAAAACGGCTGCCTCCCTATGTTTTCGAGGAAGTAAACCGCCTCAAGGCAGCGGCGCGCGCGCGCGGCGATGACATAATCGATTTCGGTATGGGCAATCCCGATATGCCCACGCCTCCCCATATCGTCGAGAAGCTGGTCGAGACGGTCTCCAAACCCCGCACCAACCGGTATTCCGCCTCGCGCGGCATACCGGGCCTGAGGCGCGCGCAGGCCGCTTATTATGAACGCAGGTTTGGCGTGAAGCTTGACCCGGACACGCAGATCGTCGCCACGCTGGGGTCAAAAGAAGGCTTCGCCAACATGGCGCAGGCCATTACGGCGCCCGGCGATATTGTTCTGGTGCCCAATCCGACCTATCCGATTCACGAATTCGGCTTCATTATTTCCGGCGGAGCAATTCGCCATGTCCCCGCGAAAACCGATGAGGAATTTCTTAAGGGCGTCGATCAGGCGATGCGCCACTCCGTGCCGAATCCCATCGCATTGGTGCTCAACTTCCCGGCCAACCCGACGGCGAGGGTTGCCGGTCTCGATTTCTATTCCGAGCTGGTGACTTATGCGAAAAACCACGATCTTATTTTGTTGAGCGATGTGGCCTATGCGGAGATTTATTTCGATGAAAACCCGCCTCCCTCGCTCCTGCAGGTGCCCGGCGCCATCGATATCGCGGTCGAATTTTCATCGCTTTCGAAGACCTATGCGATGCCTGGCTGGCGTATGGGTTTTGCCGTTGGCAACGAACGCCTGATCGCGGCGCTTGCGAGGGTTAAATCCTATCTGGACTATGGCGCGTTTACGCCGATTCAGGTCGCGGCGGCGGCGGCACTCAACGGGCCGCAGGAGTGCGTGGATGAAATTCGCGCGGTGTATAAGGCGCGCAGAGATTGCCTGATCGAGCAGTTGGGACGCGCCGGCTGGGAGGTACCCGCGCCGCCGGCCACCATGTTCGCCTGGGCGCCGATCCCGGAACCATATGCACGGATCGGGTCTCTGGAATTTTCGAAGCTGCTGCTTGAGAAGGCCCATGTCGCGGTATCACCGGGAATCGGATTCGGGGAATTCGGAGAAGGTTATGTGCGTATCGCGCTGGTCGAGAATGAACAGCGTATCCGGCAGGCGGCACGCAGCATCAGGAAATTCCTGTCCGAACCGTTTGAATCGATGCACAACGTAATTCCCATTGCATCCTCGCGGAATTGAACGCACTAATCTGGCACCATGAGCAAAGCCCTGAAACTTGGCGTTGCCGGCCTTGGCACAGTCGGCATTGACGCACTCAAACTGATCGCCCTGCACGGTGAGAGATTCGCCTCCCGTACCGGCTGTGCGGTTGAAATCGGCGGCGTGTCCGCGCGCAACCGGAGGAAAAACCGCGAGATCGATATCTCGCCTTACGAATGGTTCGATGATCCTGTCGCCCTGGCGGAATCGCAAGACATCGATGTCTTCGTCGAATTGATCGGCGGAGAGGACGGGGTCGCCAAAGCCTCTGTCGAGGCGGCCCTGAAGGCGGGCAAGCATGTGGTGACCGCAAACAAGGCGCTGCTCGCCCACCACGGGATTGAACTGGCCCGTCTGGCCGACGCAAAGGGTGTGGCGCTCAGTTTCGAAGCAGCGGTTGCCGGCGGCATTCCGGCGATCAAGACCATTCGGGAAAGTCTGCTCGCCAACAATATTACGCGCGTCTACGGGATATTGAACGGCACATGCAACTACATCCTCACCCAGATGCAAAAAGAAGGGCGGGCTTTCGACGAGGTCCTGCAGGAGGCCCAGGATGCCGGCTATGCGGAAGCCGATCCGACGTTTGACATCGGCGGTTATGACACGGCCCACAAGCTGGCGATATTGACTACGCTGGCCTTTGGCGTCGAGACGTCAATCGACACGGTTTACGTGGAAGGAATCGAGTCCATTTCGCTGGCTGATATCGAAGCTGCCGATGATCTTGGATACAGGATCAAGCTGCTGGGCGTCGCACTTCTGACTGAAAGCGGGATTGAACAGCGCGTCCATCCGACCATGGTGCCGAAGAATACCGCAATCGCGGAAGTGGACGGTGTCACCAATTGCGTGGCTTTCGACGGTAATTTTGTCGGCGATATATTGCTGATCGGACCGGGCGCGGGAGGCGGGCCCACCGCGTCCGCGGTTATCAGCGACGTTCTTGATATTGCAAAGGGCAGGATCAGCCCGCCATTTGCCTGGCGAACGGAAGACCTCAAACCCTATGAGCGGGCGCGGATGCGCTCCCATGAAGGCGGCTATTATATCCGGCTTAAGGTGTTTGACCGGACGGGCGCATTTGCGGCGATCGCGGGGCGCATGGCTGAACACGGGATCTCGCTGGAGAGTATCGTTCAGCGGCGCCCGGCCGCGGCGTTGCCCGGGCTGGACGCGCGCGGCGATGACGGCGCGCCTCTGCCGGTCGTTATGATTACCCATGAGACAACCGAAGCCGCGATCCGCGCGGCGCTGAAGGCAATTGAGGATGAGGGGAACGTGCAGGAACGGCCGCGGATGATCCGGATTGAAAAGCTGTGAGACGCGGTTTTGACCATCCTGCAGGGTTCATTAGGAAGGAGGCGAACGCCAATGGCGAAGAAAAACAACAATGACACCGGCCTCAGCCGGATGCTGGCTCTGGAGATCGCCCGGGTAACGGAATCCGCGGCCATTGCCGCCGCCAGGTTGCGGGGATGCGGCGATGAAGTCGCGGCGGATCAGGCCGCTGTCGATGCAATGCGGAAGGAACTCAACCGCCTTCCCATCCGGGGCCGCATTGTTATTGGCGAGGGCGAGCGCGACGAAGCGCCGATGCTGTATATCGGCGAGGAAGTGGGGCAGGGTGAGGGGCCCGAGGTTGATATTGCCGTCGATCCGCTTGAAGGCACCACCATCTGCGCAAAGGCCGAACCGAACGCGTTGGCCGTGGTGGCCTTTGCCGAAAAGGGCAGCCTGCTTTACGCGCCGGACATTTATATGGAGAAGATTGCAATCGGTCCGGGCTTTCAGCCTGGACTGGTCGATCTGGATGCCGCGCCAAAGGACAATCTGAGTGCGCTGGCGAAGGCCAAGGGCGTGCCGATCGAAGAGATAACGGCCTGCATCCTCGACCGCCCCAGACATGCAAAACTTATCGAGAATGTTCGCAAGGCCGGCGCCGCGATCCGTTTGATTGGCGATGGCGATATTGCCGGCGTTATTCATACCGCCAATGCGGATGAGACGGGCATCGACATCTATATGGGCATTGGCGGTGCGCCGGAGGGCGTGCTGGCGGCCGCGGCCCTGAGGTGCATCGGCGGCCAGATACAGGCGCGGCTGCACGCAATGAGCGATCAGCACCGCGCCAGGGTGGCTGAGATCGGCATCGAGGACATCGACCGGAAATACACCCTGGAAGATCTGGCCTCGGGCGACGTTCTGTTCGCCGCTACGGGCGTCACCAGCGGCTCCATGCTGCAGGGTGTGCGCTTCAGGGCCGGCGCGACCAGGACGGAGACGGTGGTTATGCGCGCCAAGACACGCACCGTACGCTGGATCAAAACCGAACATGGAGCCGGGCAGGACCGGTGACACGCCATCAAGAGTTCCCGAATCATCGTATGAAGGGCTTCAGGATGAAGCCCCATGACAGCCCTTGAACCCGAGATGTTGGCGAGCGAGGAACGCAAGCACGCTTTTTTGCGGGTTGAGAATTCCGCGCGCGGCCTGAGATGGACCGAACGTCTGCCGCCGGGGAACGAGACCACGGCGATCGCGATTGCGCAGGAAAGCGGTGTTTCTGAAATCGTGGCCCGTGTCCTGGCCGGGCGCGGCGTCGGCGTGAAAGCGGCCTGCGACTATCTGGACCCGTCACTCAGGACCTTAATGCCCGATCCTTCCAGCCTGCAGGGCATGGACAGCGCGGCCGAATGCATGGCGCAAGCCATCCGCGACAAGCGCCCCATGGCGATTTTCGGCGACTATGATGTGGATGGCGCGGCCAGTGTGGCCCTCATCCGGCGCTTTGTCGCCGCACATGATCACGAAGCGCAGTTTTACATTCCCGACCGGGCCCTTGAAGGCTACGGGCCGAGCGTTGGCGCATTCGAGCAACTGATCGATGGCGGCGCCAGCCTCATCGTAACCGTTGATTGCGGCACGCTCTCTCACGAGCCCATTGCCCGCGCCCGGGCGCTTGGCGCGGAGGTTCTGGTTCTCGACCACCATCAGGCGGACGAAAATTTGCCCGACGCCCTGGCGGTCGTGAACCCCAACCGGCAGGATGATGTCTCGGGCCAGGGACATCTGGCGGCCGCCGGCGTGGTGTATCTGTTCCTCGTCGCGACGTTGCGGGCATTGCGCCGCGCGGACTGGTACGGGAGCAACAATGCACCGCCGGACCTTCTTCAATGGCTCGACCTGGTTGCGCTCGCGACCGTTTGCGATGTGGTGCCGCTGATCGGCCTTAACCGCGCTCTGGTGGCAAAGGGCCTTCTGGTGATGCAACAGCGCCAGAACACAGGCCTTCGAATGCTTGCCGATACCGCCGGGCTGACATCCGCGCCAACGACTTATCATTTGGGCTATGTGCTTGGGCCGCGCCTCAACGCGGGCGGGCGGATTGGCCGCTCCGACCTCGCGGCGCAATTGCTGAGCAGCGAGGATGAGACGCAAACAGCGGAAATCGCGACAACGCTTGAGGGCCTGAACGCCGAGCGGCGCGCGATGCAGGAGGCCCTTCAGGAAGAGGCTCTGTCTCAAACCGAAGCGGGGCTTCAGGCCCGGCCGGAGGCAACGATTGCACTGGCCCAGGGGGAGGGATGGCACAAGGGTCTGGTGGGGCTTGTCGCGGCCCGGCTTTGCGAACGCTTTTCCCTGCCCGCTCTGGTGCTTTCATGGGACGCCAGCGGAATTGGGTCGGGGTCGGCGCGTTCAATACCCGGAGCCGATATCGGCGGCGCCATTCGCGGCGCGGTGGCGGCCGGTCATCTTGAACGTGGCGGCGGTCACGCAATGGCGGCCGGATTTACCCTCAACAGAGACAAGGCGGAGGCCTTTCTTGAGTTTGTGGAAGATCAGATTCGAAACCAGGTTGCCCAAGCGCGCATAGAGGCCCAATTGAAGCTGGATGGCGCACTCATGGCATCCAGCGCAACCACGGGCCTTATGGACAATCTCGACAGGGCCGGACCGTTCGGCGCGGGAAATCCGCAACCCCGGTTTGCGTTCGCCGCGCACCGCTGCAAATTCGCCAAGATTGTTGGTGAGCGCCATGTGCGCTGCTCGCTCATGGCGAGCGATGGCGGCCGTATCGATGCTATTGCCTTCAATAGCGCCGGTTCGGAAGTGGGCCGGATTCTACTGGAATCCGATGGCATGCCGATTCACGTCGCCGGTTATCTGCGCCGGAGCGAGTGGGGCGGACGCAAAAAAATCGAGCTGCATATCGAGGATGTCGCCGACCCCCGCGCCTAGAGCATGATCCATTCATATTGAATCATGCTCTCGCCTCGGATTCCGGTCGGAAACTATGTGCGGCAGGGCGTGCGCCGGAGTCTTGTCAGGATTGCCAATCCCTTCTATATGAGCGCTTGGACAGGGCCCCCTTCGTCTATCGGTTAGGACGCCAGGTTTTCAACCTGGAAAGAGGAGTTCGATTCTCCTAGGGGGTGCCACTCAACCGCAGGACCATCGGCGGTGGGTATCGTCCCTTTCCGGTTCTAGACCGTTTCTGTTCTTAACGGAAACGGTAAGGCCGCGACCGCGGCCCGGCGCTTATGCGCCGCGCCCGCGCAGACCCGCGCGAAGCGCGGATAGGTCGTGAGCGAAAAAATCCGGAAGCGGTACCGTCAAAGACGGAACCGCTCTGGGTTGCTCTACCAGTGGCCTGTATTCTCCATCGACGCCCACGGTTCTTTCTGCGGAAGTGCATCACCTCTCTGCAACAGCTCCACCGATATATTGTCCGGTGAGCGTATGAAGGCCATGCGCCCGTCACGCGGCGGGCGGTTGATGGTGACGCCCCCGGCCATCAATTTTTCACAGAGCGCATAGATATCGTCGACCTGATAGGCCAGATGGCCGAAATTGCGCCCTTCGTCATACTCTTCGGGATCCCAATTGTAAGTAAGCTCGAGCTGCGCATCCTCATCGCCCGGGGCGGCAAGAAAGATGAGAGTGAACCGGCCGGCCTCGACCTCGCGCCGGCGCAGTTCCTTCAGCCCAAGTTTGTTGCAATAAAAATCCAGCGACTTCTCGATGTCACTGATGCGAACCATTGTGTGCAGATATTTCATTTGTCCAATCCATCCCACTTGCCTGCCGGCGCCCGAGCCAGGCAACTATCATACACTCCCTATCCGGCAGCCGTGCAAGGATAGGCGCAATCCTGCTCGCCCCTCCCGGCGCGCCGGTGCCCGAGGCACTCCGCCGGTGATCAGGTTATTATTTTTGTTCGCAAAAGGAACTGAATTTGCGAACTCGGCGTAACTGTCCGGGACCGGCTGAGTGATTCGCGCACAATTTGGGGAAAACTGCCTGCTGTTCGTGACTAAATTGCAACAGTGTAAAGAGGCATATTCCTCCAATTTGTTTCTTGTCGGTGGTGGGGTGGAAATCGGAAAAGTCCGATTATCCGGCAGAATCATATAGTTCCAGTCAGCTGGTGCGACATTGAATTCATTTGAGACCAGCGGGTGTTCAAATTTACCCCAATTTTGTACTGGCCACGGTCAGCTTGGATGGTATTTTCGGGCGAGAGGGTAGCCGTCCAGCAGAAGCGAGTTCGCAATCAAAGCGGGGCTGGGTGCGGATACCAATGAGGCAGCGGGGGTGTGCGGCATGGGGCCCAAAGGGTCACCATATATAGATGATGTCACGCAGCTCGAGGCGGCAGCTGAAGACGCATCGGCGGATGTCATTGAAATTGCCGGCGCCATCAAATGGTTTGATGCGGCGAAGGGATATGGATTCATCGTTCCGGACAATGGAATGGCGGATATCCTGCTGCATGTGACCGTTCTGCGGCGCGACGGACACCAGACAGCTTACGAGGGCGCCCGGGTTGTTTGTCAGGTGTTGCAGCAACCCAAGGGCCTGCAGGCCTTCCGAATCCTGAAGATGGATGAAAGCACCGCCATCCATCCTTCACAGCTGCCCCAGCGCACGCATGTAAAGATTGTTCCCGAAAGCGAGTTTGAAACTGCCGTCGTTAAATGGTTCAATAAGATCCGCGGATACGGTTTTCTGACGAGAGGCGAGGGTACTCCTGACATATTCGTGCACATGGAAACCCTGCGCCGGTTTGGGTTTGCGGAATTGCGTCCCGGGCAGAGCGTACTGGTTCGCTATGGCAATGGCCCGAAAGGTCACATGGCGGCCGAAATCAAGCCGGATACATCCACCGCGCTTCCGGACGGCGATAACTGATTTCACCGATGCGGCCACCCGGATCGTGGCCCGGATACAGACCCCGGATTATACCCTTCGATTGCTGAAATTCGCGATGTATGCGGTTTTCGCCGGCGCGATCCTGTTCAGCGCCCGGTCCGCGGGCGCCCAGGAAGACGCGAAGCGGGAACCGCTGGTGATAATTACGTCTTCGGGCGAGTACAAGTTCAACGTCGAGATAGCGGCAACGCCGGCGGACCAGTCACGCGGGTTGATGTTTCGCAGATCGATGGCGCCGGAAAATGGAATGCTGTTCGTCTACCCGGAGGCCCAGTATGTCTCCATGTGGATGCGCAATACATATCTCTCTCTCGATATGGTATTTATTCTTCCCGACGGGCGCGTGCATCGCATCGAGAAGAGGACAGAGCCCCATTCGGAACGAATTATTGAATCCGGCGCGCGGATCGGCGCGGTTCTGGAGCTGGTGGCCGGGACCGCTGAGCGGATCAACCTGAAAGCCGGCGACAAGGTCCGGCACCCGCATTTCAAGCCGGGCTTGTAATGGACCTTGACCTGTGTGACTGCTTGCCGGGGACACATGAAACGTGTAATGCAAATTTTGCATTGTGCTGATCGGCCAGATGCCCGAATGCGGGTTTAGTCGGCGCCTTGCCGAGTGTCGGGGCATAGCGCAGCCTGGTAGCGCACCTGCTTTGGGAGCAGGGGGTCGCAAGTTCGAATCTTGCTGCCCCGACCATTATTTAGACGCTTGGCGCGAACGCGCCGGAATTGCGGGGATGACCATGGTTGCGCGCATATACAGACCGGCCAAGACGGCGATGCAGTCGGGAATGGCGGGGACCAGAAAATGGGTACTGGAGTTTCAGCCCGAAGTGCGCCGGGAAGTCGAGCCACTGATGGGATGGACCAGTTCGCGCGATATGAAGTCCCAGATTCGCATGTCATTTGGGACGAAGGATGAGGCAATAGCCTATGCGCGGCGCAATGGAATCCCGTTTTTTGTCCGCGATCCAACGGCGCGCAAACACACACCCAAATCCTATTCCGACAACTTCAGGTTCGGACGCATCGGTTCGTGGACTCACTGAGGTCCGCATTACTTCCGTGTGACGAACGGCGCGACGGCCAGGCTTCCCGCATTAGGGTCTGTACTCAATTACGGATTCACAAAGCGCTGAGATCGTGATTCAGTTTCTTCCTCGCACAGGAGGATTGGATCATGCGGCATTTGTTCTGGTTGAATGACGAAGAGTGGGCTCGGATTGAGCCGTGGTTGCCGCGTGGGCGGCGCGGCGCGCGCCGGGTTGATGATCGCCGGGTGATCTCGGGGATCATTCATATGCTGAAGACCGGGGCGCGGTGGCGCGATTGTCCCGGCGAATACGGCCCTTACACGACGATCTACAACCGCTTCAATCGCTGGAGCAAACAAGGCGTGTGGGAGGAT
>BDTT01000036.1 GCA_002897995.1 bacterium BMS3Bbin10
TATTCACGCCGTTTTTCTTTGTCAATTTCCAGCGCCGGAAATAAATCCTCTTCAAATTTCGGCAATTGCCCTGTACCGAACAGCGCCTCGTCGCGCACTAGCGCTGGGGGCAGCATTTCCTGATAGCCGCCGAGACCATTCTTTTCTTCGCCCGTATGAACATCGAGCATGAACGCCGCCAGCGCCCGCTCCATCCGCGCCAGCGCGCCTTTCAGCACAACGAAGCGCGCGCCGGACATTTTCGCCGCGGCTTCGAAATCCATCAGGCCCAGCGCTTCGCCAAGCTCGAAATGCTGCTTGGGCGCAAAGCCGAAGGACGGCTTCTCTCCCCAGTCGCGCACCTGAACATTGTCGCTTTCGTCCTCCCCTTGCGGCACGTCATCGAGAGGCGCATTGGGCAGGGTGGAGAGCGCCTCACGCAGCGCAGCATCAAGGCGGCGCTGATCTTCCTCGCCACTCTGGATCATGGCCTTGGCCCTGGCCACTTCGTCCATCAGTTTTTGCGCCGCCGCCTCGTCGCCGGAGGCTTTCGCTTTGCCGATTTCCTTCGACGCCGCATTGCGCTTCGTCTGCGCGTCCTGAAGTTTCTGAATGAGCGCGCGGCGCTCCTCATCGAGTTTGAGGATCGCGGCCGACTGGGCTCCGAGCCCGCGCTTCGCCAGCGCGGCGTCAAATTGTTTCGGGTTTTCGCGAATCCATTTGAGATCGAACACGGGGGTAAAGGCTCCGATTGAGAAGAATCAGGCGGCCCTGGCCGCTCGCCATCCTATACACGGAGGCGGCGGGAAGCGTCCAGCAATGGCGTTGGCCAAATCACCGCTTCTAGATCGCTTCATGTTTTGATGGAATCAAAACCGCGATCCAGCTTTTTGTTTATGCGTATCATTTCTCCGATAACCGGTTCCCACTTATCGGTGATACGCACTAGACCGTCTCGCCCGCCTCGTCGTCTTCTTCTTTTTCACGCTCGGCGCGCTTCTTCTCCACGAACTGCACCGAGAGGATTGAAAGCTCGTAGAGCAGGAGCGTGGGCAGCGCCAGGCCGATCTGGCTGATGGGATCGGGGGGCGTGAGGAAAGCGGCGACGGCAAACACGCCTACAACGGCATATTTGCGTTTCGATCTGAGACCATCGGCGGTGGCGAGGCCCGCACGCGCCAGCAGCGTCAGCAGGACCGGCAGCTGGAAGCAGATGCCGAATGCCAGTATCAGCGTCATGACAAGCCCGAGATACTCGCTCACCCGCGCGGTCAGTTGAATCTGCACCTGGGTATCGCCCGTTTGCTGCATGGACAGGAAGAAGGTCATGGCCAGCGGCATGACGACGTAATAGACGAGCGCGCCTCCCGTGATGAACAGGATCGGAGTGGCGATCAGGAAGGGGAGAAACGCTGACTTTTCATTCTTGTACAGGCCCGGCGCCACAAACATGTAGACCTGCGAGGCAAGGACCGGGAAGGCCAGGAAGATGGCCCCGAACAAAGACAGCTTGAGCTCGGTGAAAAAGAACTCCTGCGGCGCGGTGTAAATCATTTCGATGCGCGTATCCTCCCCCACCGCCGCCTTATAGGGGTAGAGCAGGATGTCGTAGATTTCCTTGGCGAAATAGAAGCACACCAGAAAGCCGACAAAGATCGCCACGAGCGTCCACATGAGCCGCTGGCGCAACTCGATCAGATGCTCCATCAACGGAGCCTTTGTGGATTCAAGGTCTTGTTCGCTCACCTGCCGCTAGCCTCCGCTCTTCGCGGCGCCTGCTTGCGCTTTGGCCCTGGGTTTCGCAGGCGGTTTGGCAGCCGTCTTTTTGGCGGGGGCGGACTTTTTGGCGGGAGCGGGCTTTTTGGCGGGAGCGGGCTTTTTCTTCGCGCTCGTCTTCGATTTCTTCGCGGCGGACTTTCCGCCGGCAGGATCCCGCGCGCTCGCGGGCGCCTCGATACCGCTTTTGATGCTTTCGGCGCTGTCCCTCAGCGGCGCCATGCTCTCCGTTACCGAATCCCTGATCTGGTTGATCGGATTGAGTTCGGACGCGTCCTCCAAGGTGGTGCGCAACTCGTCGAGCTCGCTCTCGCGGATGACGTCATCGAATTGCGAGCGGAACTCCCCGGCGGTGCGGCGCAACTGGCCGGCATAGCGCCCGAGCATACGCAGCATGCGCGGCAAGTCCTTCGGGCCGACGATAATGATCGCCACCACGGCAATAATCAGGATTTCAGTCCAACCGATATCGAACATGGAATGCCTGCCGCCTTCGGACCAGAGCCTGTTGCGTATGCAAAAAGACGGAATGTCAAAAGGTCATATCGCCAGCACACCGGCTGGCACTCGCCTAGCTCGCCTTGGCTTTGCTGCCGCTCGGCGACTTCGCCGTTTTTGCGGGCTTTGCCTCATCGTGCTCGATGGATTTAACAGTATCGGAAGCTTCCTCTTCGTCCGCTCCTTCCTCTGCAATGCCCTTCTTAAAGCTCTTGATGCCTTTCGCGACATCGCCCATGAGATCAGAAATCTTGCCGCGTCCAAAAAGAAGAACGAGCAAAACAATGACTATGAGAATTTGAAACCAACTCGGCGCCATTTCGAATTTTTCTCCTGCTTGGCAGCTACGCTACCGGATCGAAACCGCACTATCGCAGAAAGGCTACACCCCCGCAACACGGTGTGGCATGGCACAGTTAAGGCGAAACCGGTTGCGTAGCCGTCATGCGTCACCTTTGTCCCGGGAAGGGACACCGAAGACAAGGATATCCTTCAAATCCACCTGCACGCCCACCTCGCAGCCGGGTTGTTTTGCATGCGACTCGCGAACCCGCGCCAGGATCGGTTCGTCAAGCCCCTGAACGCCGATCTCGAGCAATGCGGTTTCGCCAAGGAAGCGCGTGCTCAATATGCGCCCCGCCTGACCCCTGCCCGCGGGGACAATCCGGACGTCGCGCTGGCGCACGCAGGCCACCGCTTCGCTGCCGCTGGCAACGCCCTTGAGGGCGCGTTTTCCAAAGGGCGTGTCCACTTTTCCCGCTTTCGCAATGACGGGAAACTCATTCAGATCGGAAAACATGCGCGCCGCATGAATATCCGCCGGCGCGTGATAGAGCTCCTCCGCCGTCCCTACCTGTACCAGCAACCCCTCGCGCATCAGGGCAACGCGGTTGCCCATGAGCATGGCCTCCTCGCTGGAATGGGTGACGAGCATGCAGGTGGCGCTGGTCTCGCGCAAAATGGTCAGCGTTTCCTCGCGCATTTCATCGCGCAGCCGCGTGTCGAGACCCGAAAATGGCTCATCCATCATCAGGATTCCCGGCCGCGGCGCGATGGCCCTGGCCAGGGCCACGCGCTGTTGTTCGCCGCCGGAAAGAATATGCGGGTATTCATCGGCGTATTTGGCGAGCCCGACACGCTCCAGAGCCGAATGCGCAACCTTGCGGGCGTCCTCGCGCGCGAGGGCATTGAGCCCGAAGGCCGTATTCTCCAGCAGTGTGAGATGCGGAAACAACGCGAAATCCTGGAACATGAGCCCGACGCCGCGCTGCTCGGGCGGAACGTGAATCTCCCGGCCGCCCACCACCAGATCGTTAATCAGGATGCGGCCGGCCGTGGGGCGTTCCAGTCCCGCCGTCAGGCGCAGCAAGGTGGTCTTGCCGCAGCCCGATGGGCCCAGCAGACAGACAATTTCACCTGGAGAGATGTCGAGGCTCACACCCCGGAGCGCATGAACAGACCCGAAGCTCCGCGCCACATTGTCAAAGGTGAGGCGCGCGGCGATTGTAACCGCAGCGGATCCGCGCGATCCCCAGCGGCCGGCCAGGGGCCGCTCCCGGCCTTTCGATGTCGGTCCAAATAACACGGCGCCTACTTACGCTCCAGACGGCCCTGGTTGCAAGCCTGTCAGGCCAAACGCCGTCGATACCCTATGAGGATACGCCCTCTTCGGGCTCCGCGCCATCTGCGCCGGAAGGCCCACCCATCTCGTCTGCCGCCTCAAAGCCATCCATGCCGTCATCCTCCAGCGGCTCCTCGTCTTCGCCCAGCTCTTCGCTGTCATCGGGATGAGGCACGGCGAACCCGGGCGGCAGATTGCTGTCCAGCAATCCCGCGCCTTTCAACTCGCCCAGGCCCGGCAGGTCTTCGATACTGTCGAAACCGAAATGCTCGAGGAACGCCGGCGTCGTGCCATAGGTGATCGGACGCCCCGGCACCCGACGGCGCCCGCGCAGCTTGATCCATCCGGTTTCAAGCAAAACGTCCAGCGTGCCCTTGGACGTGATAACGCCGCGGATTTCCTCGATTTCCGCCCGGGTGACCGGTTGATGATAGGCAATGATCGACAGGGTCTCCAGGGCCGCGCGGGACAGCCGGCGCTGCTCCACCGCAAAGCGCTGCAGCAGAAACGACAGATCATCGGCCGTACGGAAAGCCCACTTCCCGGCGGTCCGCACCAGATTGATCCCCCGATTGGCATAGAAGGCCTGAATTTCCTCGATCAGCGCGCGGATATCCTCGCCCTCGGGAATATGCTCCGCCAGCATGTCCTCGCCGAGCGGCTCGGTTGCGGCAAACAGCAGCGCCTCCAGAACGCGCAGCTTCTCGCCGCGCCCGGCGGACGGCAGCCGCATGACATTTTCCGGAAACGGCAGCGGCAGCAAGGCCGTCTCGCCGGTGTCCGCAACCGGTTCCGGCGCAGACTCGTCTCTCAGCTTTTCGCTCATTGCATGTCCCGTTGCTTCATTTTGCTTTTCCAGATCACCGCTTGTTCATGTCCTTCAATTTGCCGGCTCCGCGCCGCGCTGCCGGATCAGCAGGGTCGCAAAGGCCTTTTCCTGGCGCAGTTCCGCCATTCCCTCGCGCGCCATCTCCAGCGATGCGCCGAACGAACTTGCCAAAGCAGTGCGCCGCAATTCGGGCGTTGTGAGAAACTGCGCGATCAGCGCATCGATCGGCGCCCATTCCAGCGATGCGCCCAGTATCGCCTCCAGCCGCTCCCGCGCCTCCTGAATCGACCATACCGGCCGCGCGGCAAAATGGATGGTGTCGATAGCCGTGCGCTGCCGCTGATTGGCATAGGCCCTGAGCAGGTCATAGACATTGGCCTCATACTCGCTCTGGCGCACCAGGCGGATGCCTTCGGGCATCCCGCGCGCAAAAAAGTCACGGCCCAGACGGTCCCGATTGAGCAACCTGGCGCCCGCGTCGCGCATGGCCTCCAGACGCTTCAGCCGGAACGCCAGCTGGGCGGCGAGTTCCTCGCCCGTCGGCTCATCCTCGCCCTCTTCGGCGGGAAGCAGCAGCTTGGATTTCAGGAAGGCGAGCCAGGCCGCCATGACCAGATAGTCCGCGGCGACTTCCAGACGCAGATTGCGCGCCTGCTCGATGAAATCGAGATATTGCCGGGCCAGATCGAGAATCGAGAGCTTGGCGAGATCGAGCTTGTGATCGCGGGCCAGCGCCAGCAGCAAATCCAGCGGTCCCTCGAAACCGTCAATGTCCACCACGAAGGTCTGCCCGCGCGGGCGTTCATCGAATGCATCGCGGCTGACATCTTGCGACGCGGCGCGATCAGATTGGATCTGGTCTCCGGAGTTTCCCATATCTTCGTTTCTTTCGCTTTCAATCAAGCCGCTGCCGAAAGGGCTTTTTCAAGCAAACTCTCCGCCCGTTCCGCGTCAAAGGCAACAGGCGTTTTCAACCGTCCAAACGCCCGCCTCAGCCGCGCCAGGGCGGCGCCGCTTAACTCAGGCACCGCATCGGCGACCGCCGCCATGTCCGCAAGCACCCCGCTGCAATGCAACGCCACGTCGCAGCCCGCCGCAATGACGCCCCTGGCGCGCTGCGCCAGAGTTCCCGTCAACGCCGCCATATCCAGATCGTCACTCATGACCAGCCCGCCAAACCCGATCCGCTGGCGAATCACTTGGGCCATTATAAGCGCAGAAACGCTCGCCGGGGCCACATCGTCCACCGCGCTCAACACCACATGGGCGGTCATCGCCAGCGGCAGATCATTGAGCGCCACAAAAGGTTTGAAATCGGTTTCGCTCAACTCCTCCAGCGACGCGCCGATCACCGGCAGATCCTTGTGGCTGTCGGCCCGGGCGCGCCCGTGGCCCGGAATATGTTTGACCACCGGCAGCACGCCGCCGTCGAGCAACCCTTGCGCGAAGGCGCGCGCCAGCGCGATGATTGTCCGCGGATCGCCGCCGTAAGCCCGGTCTCCGATAATGTCATGCGCCCCGGCCGCCGGGACGTCGAGAACCGGCGCGCAATCGACGTTAATGCCTGCTTCATACAGGTCATGGGCCATCAGCCGGGCCACTGCCCGCGCGGCTTCAACGCCCTCAACCCGATCCCTCTCATAGAGCCGTCCGAAGGCCCGGGCGGCAGGATATCTGCGCCACCGCGGCGGTCCCATCCGCTGGACTCGCCCGCCTTCCTGATCCACCAGCACCAGCAATTCCTCGCCGGCCACACAGTCACGCGCCGCGCCGGCAAGGTCTGCAATCTGACCGCGAGACACGCAGTTGCGGGCAAACAGGATCAGGCCGCATGGGCGGTGTTCGCGAAAAAAGGAGCGTTCGGCAGTCGTGAGTTCAGCACCGGAACAGCCGGCAATGAGAGCTTTCTGCACCATGGGCGCTGGAATATCGGTCCCGATTGCAACGGTCAAGCGCGGCCGGGCCGCTGTGCAGAACTTTTACTGGGCGCGCACGAGACAACTGCGCATGCCGGCGCTCTTCAACTGACCGCAAAGGCTGGAAGCCACGGTCTTACTTTCAACCGGTCCGACATTGAGACGGTACCATACGCCCTTGCTGCCCAGATCGGCCCGCTTGATGATGGGGCGATAACCGCTGAGAAGACGCGGATATTTCTGCTGGATATCGGCAAAGGCGGCCAAGGCATCGGTCTGACTCTTGCGCGCCGCAACCTGCACCACATAACTGCTGGGCGAAGCCGGAGCCACGGCGCGCGGTACAGGCGGTTTTTGGACCGGGTCCGGCGTAACGGCGGCCGAGGCCGGCGCGGCTGCGGTCTGTTGGGTTGCAGCCGGCGGCGGCGGCGCTACGGCAACCGGTTTCGGAATATTCGGTTTTACAGGCGCCAGAGCCGGCGCGGCGGCTGGCGGGGCGCTGGCCGGGGCTTGCGGAAAGGTCATTGCAACCCCGACACCCCCATCACCCGAACTTACGGGCGCGGCCGGCGCCTTCACAATTTTCTGCCGCGGGCTTGATGGCTCCATCGTACCATCCGGCCGAACGGTCAAGGTCTTGACCTTGCGTGGCGCACCCGGGACCGGAGCGCTCGCACCGGATGCCGGTTCGCCATCTGCGGCAGCACCGGAGGCCGGCGTCGCTCCACCGATAGCGGCAGTCGCGGCGGCGGCGACATCTTCCTGGCGCGAAACAAGGCGTTCCACTTCATTGGTGTCCGAGCCCCCCAGACGCTCATAGATTTTCTTGTTTTTATGGGGGAACTTCTTGCCGCCGGGCTTGTCCGGAGCGACTTTGACAGGACGGCTGTCGGCCTGGATAAGCGGCGGCTTGCCCGCGCTCGCGATATCCGAATCGCCGCCAATCTTGTAGGCGAAGGCGAGCGCGCCGCCCAGAGCCAACACGCCGATCAGCCCGCTCGAAGCCATGAGAATTTTGCGGCCACGGCGTTCCTTGGGCTCGGCAACCTCGGGCGCCACGCCGCCGCCGAGAAAGTCCGCATCGCCCGTCTGCCCCGGTTCGTGAAAGAAGGGCTGCGCGGGTTGCTCCTGCGCCGGGTCTTCGAAAGCGCCCAGCGGGATTTCCGGATGCTGGTCGTAATGGGCTTCAAATGTCTGCAAAGACGTACCCGGTTCGCCTTGCAATCCCGGGTCGTTTTGAAATTCCACCGGATCGACGTTCAATCCCGGATCGCTTATTGGCGCCGCTTCGGGCTGATACTCCTGAACTGACTCCTGCCCGGGGATGTAATCCTGAGGACTGTCCATCTCATGGGGCGCATCCGCCGATGCATAAGCCGCATCCACGCCATTTTCCGGGATCCCCGCGTCCGTATACTGGACCGGGGCAAATTCGCTGTGTTCCAGGGCATATTCGGTGTGTTGATGCTGCTCTTGCTCATCATATTGCGGCGCGGCGTCCTCCGGGATAGCCGCAGGAATTTCGGGCTCCGGTTCGGCGGCGGGCTCGTCGGCCTGCGGCTGACCTGTAACAGGTGCGTATCCCTGCATCTGCCCGAACCCGGCAAGACCGGATAAACCCGTTCCGGTCTGGCTGGCGCCATTCTGCCCGGAAGGATTTTGCTCCGGATTATCGGAAGCGGTCGGTTTGGCTGAGGGGTTGGCTCCCTCTTCGGTTATCGACATGGCGATACTTCCCTCGAACTCAACTCCGTTTGACTGTCGGAGTCATCCTAACGCATTTCACGGATTGGTTGGACACCAAGAATCCGCAAGCCAGACGCCAGCACCTCCGCTGTCGCTGACACAAGTGCGACGCGAGCCTCGGTCAAATCTCGGTTCGCTGAGTTAATAAATCGTAATTGTGGCAACTCTTTGCCACGATTCCAAAGGCTGTGGAAGTCTCCGGAAAGATCATAAAGATAAAATGCTACTCGATGCGGCTCATGCGCTAGTGCCGCCGCCTCCACGATACGTGGAAATTGAGCAATTTTCCGTATTAGCGATATTTCTGCTTCATTGTTCAGAAGTGAAAACTTGAGTTTCTTCGGGTTTAGACTTTCCGGGTCAAGGCCAGGGAAGACGTCGAGCGTATTGCGGAACACGCTATACGCACGCGCATGTGCGTATTGGACGTAGAATACCGGATTGTCGCGAGACTGCTCGGTGACCTTGATGAAATCGAAATCGAGCGGCGCATCATTCTTGCGGTACAGCATCATGAAACGAACCGGGCCCGGTCCAACCTCATTCACCACTTCGCGCAAGGTGACAAACTCACCGGCGCGCTTGGACATCTTGACCGGCTGCCCGCCGCGAAAAAGCCGGACAAGCTGGCATATTTTGACATCCAGCTCGCCTTCACCGCCGGTCAGGGCCTTCACGGCCGCTTTCACCCGCTTCACATAGCCGCCGTGATCCGCGCCCCACACATCGATCATGATCTTGAATCCGCGTTTGAACTTGTCGTGATGATAAGCCATGTCGGAGGCGAAATAAGTATAGGACCCGTCCGATTTCACCAGGGCGCGATCCACGTCATCACCGAACTCGGTGGCGCGAAACAGCGTCTGCTCCCGGTCCTTCCAGTCATCGGGAAGTTTGCCCTTGGGCGGCGGCAGCCTCCCCTCATAGATGAACCCCTTCTCGCGCAGTTCCTCGATGGTGGCGGCAACCTTGTCGGTGCCCCCTTCGATCAGCGAGCGTTCGGAGAAAAATACGTCCTGCCTGATGTCCAGCAATGCAAGGTCAGCCTTGATGCCCGTCAGCATCTCGGTGATTGCGAAGTCACGAACCAGCGGCAGCCATTCCGCTTCGTCCATGCCCGCAAGTCTGTCGCCATGCGCCCTGGCAAGGCTTTCACCGACTACTTTCAGATATTCGCCCGGATAATGGCCCTCGGGGATATCGCCGATGGCCTCGCCCAGCGCTTCGCGGTAACGCAGAAAGGCGGAGCGGGCCAGCGCATCGACCTGCGCGCCCGCATCATTCACGTAATATTCCGTCGTCACCTTGAAGCCGGCAAACTTCAGCAGCGCCGCCAGCGCGTCGCCGAACACCGCGCCGCGGCCATGGCCCACATGGAGCGGTCCGGTCGGATTGACGGACACATATTCCACATTCACCGGCTCGCCGGCGCCCACTTCGCTGCGGCCATATCCGCCGCGGTTCTCCAGCACGGCCAGCAGAATGCGCGGCCAGAAGGCATCGGTGAGTTTGATATTGATGAATCCCGGACCGGCAATCTCAACACTGGCGATGTCCTCATCGCGCTCCAGCAGCGCAACCAGCTTCTGCGCCAGCTCGCGCGGCGCCATCGCAGCGGGTTTCGCCAGCACCATGGCCGCGTTGGTGGCAATATCGCCGTGGCCCGCCTCGCGCGGGGGCTCGACGGTGATGCCGCGCGGCTGCGTACCGGCCGGCAGAATGCCATCCGATTTCAACTGATCGAGCGCGGCGGCGATCCGGTCTGAAAAATGGGCGTACAGATTCATTGTCACTGTCAAAGGGAGAAAAAATTCTTGGCGGCTCGCGCCGCATGCGGTGCGGTTAGCGCAATTCCGGTGTGCGGTCAAACAGTCGGCGGTGCTCGCGCATGGCGTAACGGTCGGTCATACCGGCGATAAAATCGCAAACCTGAGCGGCATGCTCCGTTTCGCTCACCCCTTCCACCCTTGCGCGCCAATTGTCCGGCAGGGCGTCCGGCCGGGCCATATAGTGCGAAAACAGCTCGCATATGATCTGCCGCGCCCCTTCCATGATCCCCATGACCCTGTCGTTCCTGTAGACCCAGGAGAGCAGGAAAAACCGCAATTCGTCACACGCCCGGTCCATATCGCCGGAGAAGGATATGACCGGCGCGCCGGCGCCGCGAATATCGTCCGCGCTTGCCGGCGCGAGCGCCGACAGCCGCGTGCCCGCTTCACGCACGACATCCTCGATCATGCGGGTAATCAGCCGCCGGTTGACCTCATAGATCAGCCGCGGCTCCTCCAGACCGGGATAGAGCCCGCGAACCTCGGCGATGATCGCGCCGGTCAATTCCACCTCGCCCAAATCCTTTATTGCATAGGACCCGGCACGGAACCCGTCATCCATGTCATGATTGTTGTAGGCGATGTCGTCGGCAAGCGCGGCCACCTGCGCTTCCGCTCCGGGAAAACTGGAGAGTTCCAGATCCTGCATATCGTTATAGGCCCTGAGCGCCCGGGGCATGCCTGTTTTCGCGAACTTGCCGGCGGGCTCGCCATCGCTTCCAAGAACCGGTCCATTATGCTTGGCAAGCCCTTCGAGGGTTTCCCAGGTCAGGTTCAGACCGTCAAAGCCGGCATATTTCCGCTCCAGCGCCGTCACCACCCGCAAACTCTGGGCATTGTGATCGAATCCGCCAAACCCCGCCATGACCGCATCGAGCGCCCGCTCTCCCGCGTGGCCGAAGGGGGGATGGCCCAGATCATGCGCCAGCGCGATGGCTTCGGCGAGGTCTTCATCCAGCGCCAGGGTGCGGGCGATGGACCGCGCGATTTGCGCGACTTCGATGGAATGGGTCAGACGCGAGCGGTAGTGATCGCCCTCGTGATAAACAAACACCTGGGTTTTGTGATTGAGCCGCCGGAAGGCGGTGGAATGGATGATCCGGTCGCGGTCGCGCTGGAACTGGGAGCGCGCGCGCGCGGGCTCTTCTTCATGCAGCCGCCCGCGGCTCGCATTTGCGCGCGAGGCATATATCGCAAGCGAATTTGCGCCTTGGCTCTCCCGCCCGGCCTGATCCGTTTTCGTCATCACCGATTGACAACCTGTATCTTGAGCATATCTTCATAGGGTCCGGACACAGCATAAAGATCAAGCCTAATGGAACACAAAGCCATCACCGTTTCCGACCGCGCCGCGACTCAAATCGCGGCGATCATCGCCAATGATGCGGGCGACACAATGTTGCGCGTGTCCGTGGAAGGTGGCGGCTGCTCAGGTTTCCAGTACAAGTTCGATCTTGTGCAGGCTCGCGAGGCCGAAGACCTCGCTATTGAAAAAAGCGGCATCACGGTGCTGATCGATCCGGTCTCGCAAATGTATATGGAGGGCAGCGAGATCGACTTTGCGGACGAGCTGATCGGCGCGGCCTTCAAGGTCAACAATCCCAAGGCAACGGCCTCATGCGGCTGCGGCACCAGTTTTTCGCTTTAGCCCTGCTGCAAATCCCGAGAGTGCAAATTCCGGGAATCGCTGCTACACCCTTCGAGACGGGCCAGAGCCTGTCCTCGGGCTTGCCGACGGCAAGACCCGGGAGGCCCTCCTCAGGGTGAGGTTTCCCGGCGGGCCTTCGGCGCCCGCTCAGGGTCCGTTTTTCCATAACCCTCATGCTGAGGAGCGCCCGAAGGGCGCGTCTCGAAGCATGATAGCGGAAGACCTTGCGAACCATGAAAATCGCCACCTGGAACATCAACGGCATCAAGGCCCGGCTCGAAGGGCTCGTGACGTGGCTGGAGCAGGCAAAACCGGATATCGCCTGCCTTCAGGAAATAAAGAGCGTCGATGAGGGATTT
>BDTT01000037.1 GCA_002897995.1 bacterium BMS3Bbin10
CGGCGCCGGCTAGCACCAGCACCTCGATCAGATAGATGCGGAAAATCACGGCGCCGCTGGCGCCAAGGCATTTGAACGCCGCGATCACGGAGCGCTTGCGCGTCAGATAGGCGGCAATCGCGTTGGCCACGCCAATTCCGCCGATCATCAGCGTGGTGATGCCAACCAGGGTCAGGAACTGCGACAGGTGGTTGGCGACGCGGCGCACATTGGGCGAGGGGTTGCGGCGATCATGGATTGTGAAACCGGCATCGGGGAAGCGGTCCTCGATCTGTTTGCTCAAACCCTTCAGGCCTTCGGCGCGCGCCGCGACGTCACCGTCAAGCGCGATCCGGTATGTCCAGTTAACGAGGCTTCCGGGTTGAACGAGCCCGGTCAATTGCAGATTCTCAAGCGACATCAGGACGCGCGGCCCGAATGCCGGGCGCCCGCCAAGCCGGTCCGGCTCATAGGTGAGTTCGGCGGCGATCTTCAGTTCCGCGCCGCCGATCTTCAGGGCGTCGCCAACTTTCAAATCCAGCCGCCGAAGCAGCAGGTGCTCGACCGCAACGACGCCGGCGGCCCTGAGAGAGGATATGGGCTGCCGGGCGCCCTGCGCCATCAGCGAAACGCGGCCATAGAGCGGATAGCGCGCGTCCACCGCCTTCAGCCGCACCAGCGCGGCGCGTTTGCCCTTGGCGGGCCGCGCCATGGCCCGCAGCGTCGCCACCTCCGAGACGGTGCCGAGCCCCGCCATATAGGCGCGCTGCTCCTCATTGGCCTGGCGGTGCACCAAAGCCAGTGAAATGTCGCCGCCGAGAATGGACTGGCCCTGGCGCGCCAGCCCCTCCTCAAGCGCACGCGACAGCGAGCCGATGCCGGCAATGGCCGCAACGCCCAATGCGATACAGGCGACGAAAACGATGAAGCCGCTCCAGCCGAGCCGCAAATCCCGCAACGCGAGCCGCAGCTCAAGCGGCAGGGTAAAGCGGCGCTTCGCGGGCGCGCGCCGGGCAATGGCCCGGGCGTTCATGCGGTCGCCGCGGCGCGTCTGCGCACATTTTTCGTGAATCGCCCGTCATTCATGTGCAGCACCCGCCCGCAGCGCGCCGCGAGTTTTTCATCATGGGTGATGAGCATCAGCGTCGCGCCGTGGCGCGCCCGCAAATCGAACAGCATATCCATGACATGGGCGCCCGTCTTGCTGTCGAGATTGCCGGTCGGTTCATCGGCGAGGATGATTTTCGGCCCGGCGCTGAGCGCGCGCGCCAGCGCGACGCGCTGCTGTTCGCCGCCCGAAAGCTGGGCGGGAAAGTGATCGGTCCGGTCGCTCAGATCGACATCCGCCAGCGCTTTTTCCGCAGCGGCGAACGGATCGGCCGCGTCGAGGAATTCCAGCGGCAGGGCGACATTCTCCAGCGCCGTCATGGTCGGCACCAGATGGAACGACTGGAATACGATGCCGATGGCCCCGGCGCGCAACCGGGCCAGCGCGTCCTCGCTCAGACCCTCAAGAGCCTGGCCCGAGATTTCAACGCGCCCGGACGTCGCCCGCTCCAGCCCGGCGGCAACCATCAGCAGGGTCGTTTTGCCGGACCCGCTGGGACCGACGATGGCCACGGCTTCGTCTTGCTTTATGGTCAGATTGAGCCCGCGCAGGATTTCAACATCGCCCGCGCGGCTCGGCAGGGTGACATACACGTCCTCCAGGCGAATGGCGGGGGAATTGGCATCTTGCGTCAAGGACCGGCGCTCCTCATATGGGGGTGTCATAGCAAATTGGCGCGTTCGCGGGTTAGAAAAGAAACCGTGATGGAGAGGACAAGGAAATCACTTCATGAATCAGGCTCAAGTTAGGCAGGCGGGGAAATTGCTCCCCGCCTTTGGGCGCGCGCCACCTCTCTTATACGGCCTGGCGCTCGCAATCCTTCTCGCATTTGCGGTTTTTTCCGCCCGCGCGGGCGAGGAAATCGTCCTTGCGGTCTATGGCGACAGCCTTTCCGCCGGATTTGGGGTCAGCGAAACCCAAACTTTTCCGGTGCGCCTCGAGGACGCATTGAGGGCGCGCGGCCACAATGTGCGCGTCATCAATGCAAGCGTCTCGGGCGACACGACGGCCGCCGGCCTCAACCGCTTCGAATGGTCCTTCCCGAAAGGCGCGCAGGGCGCAATCCTCGAGCTTGGCGCCAATGATGCGCTGCGCGGGCTGCGGCCCGAAACCACACGCGCCAATCTCGACGCGCTTCTCACGCGCATCAAGGCGAAAGGCGCCGTGCCGCTGCTCGCCGGCATGCTGGCGCCGCGGAATCTGGGGGTTGAGTTCACCAGCGCATTCGACCGCATTTATCCTGAACTGGCGAAAAAGCACGACGTGCTGCTCTATCCCTTCTTCCTGTTTGACGTGGCGGGCAAGCGCAAGCTGAATCTGGCCGACGGGCTGCACCCGAACCCGGCGGGCATTGATAAAATCGTCGAGCAGATGGTACCGGTGGTAGAGGAGCTTCTGGGCCGCATTTCCGCGCGCCGCACCCGGACCCAATAGGCGAGCCCTACCAATGCCGAGACTCTTTTCCGGGATAGAAATTCCTCGCCATCTGGCCGGGCGGCTCGCGGGCCTGCGCGGCGGGCTTGAGGGCGCGCGCTGGGTGGAGCCGGAAAATTATCACATCACGCTGCGCTTTATCGGTGACGTGGACGGCGCCGCGGCCGAGCGCTTC
>BDTT01000038.1 GCA_002897995.1 bacterium BMS3Bbin10
ATCCCTGCGGCAAAATTGATCGCTATCCAGAGCGGTCACGTGAACGCTTTCTGTCCGATGACGAGCTGAGCTGCCTCGGCGAGACGCTGCGGCTTGCCGAGACCGAAGGTTTGCCATGGCGCGCAGCACCGGGTCGTCCGAGGTCGAAGCATGAGCGCAAGCCTGTCAATCAACGGACGCTCTATCCCCGCGCGGTTACCGCTGCCATTCGGTTGTTGCTCTTCACTGGTTGCCGGCTTGGCGAGGTGCTGCGACTGCAGTGGACTGACATCGATTTCGAGACTGGTACAGCAACCTTGCAAGAGACTAAAGCAGGCAGCCCACAGGTGATTGCCCTGAGCGCTGCAGCGATAGCCGAACTTGAAGCGCTACCGAAGTTGAAGGGCTCGCCCTGGGTATTGCCGAAAATCACCAATTCCACAAAGCCATTTGCGAAAGACACATTGGAGCAGTCGTGGCAGCGCATCCGGCTTGCCGCCGGCATTGAAGATGTTCGCCTGCACGATCTTCGACATACGGTGGGGACCTTCGCCGGGCAGGACGGTGCAAACGCCTTCATGGTGCGTGATTTACTCAGGCACCGCAGCCTCGCCGTCACGGGTCGCTATGTGAACCGGGCTGCCGATCCGGTGCGAGCATTGAGTGATCGCGTGTCAGCACGGATCGCGGACCGTCTCAGCGGCACATCAGCCGGCGAGGTTGTGGATTTTAAAAAAACGACTTCAAATGCGAAGTGAGTGCGATAGCCCCACTTGATGCGTGTCGTCCAATAAGAAGTGGTTTCACAAATACGCGGCCAGAGTCGAACAAAGCGCTCTGACTTCCGCTTTCGGGGGTAAAGCGGACATAAATCGAGGTTGTCAAAAGAGTCTGCTTTTGACCTATTTTGTTGATTTAGTCGGTTAGGCGCGGTTTTAGGTGTCCGCTTTTGTTAGAAGCGGACATTTCTGGTTGCCGCTCCCGGCTGTTGCGGAGCGGCATGGTCATTTGTTGGTCATGTATCCATTCTTCATCCCTTTCAGCTCATGCTGGTTGCGCGGCTGGCGGTGGTCCTGTTGCCAGTTTGGCGAGTTTCCTGAGGTTCTGGGCGGTGGCGGCGAGCAGGAACTCGTCCTGTGCGCCACGCGGTCCTCGCAGTCTGAGGCGGCCAAGCTTCAGGATGCGCTTCAGGTGGGCGAACAGCATCTCCACCTTTTTCCGGTTCTTGCGTGATGTCTCGTAGGCCTCGGTCTTGGCGATATCGCGCGCCATATCTCTGGCTCCTTCGTGGACGCTGCGAAGGACTTTCCTCAACGGTTCCTTCGGACAGCATTGCATCTTCAAGGCGCAGCCATCGCAGTCGCCTTTCCTGGCTCGATATCGATACAGACCATCTTTGGGGGGCTTGGCTTTAGCCAGTCGGCCAGCAGTTCGGTATCGCTTGAGGTCTTTGCCGCCTGGACAGATGTAACGATCTTCATGGGCGTCAAATTTGAAGTCCTCGCGCGAGAAAGTGCCGTCGTCCCGTTTTGATTTATCGAACACGGGAATGTGCGGTTCGATTCCATGTTCATAGACCAGCCAGCCCAGCATATCGGCCGTGCCATAGGCCGTGTCGCCAGCAAGGCTTTCAGGGTAGAGACCAAACCGGTCCATCGTCCGTTCGATCATGGTGCGCGCCGCGCCGACTTCCGCTTGTCGGATGGCCCGCGTGGCCTCAACATCGACGATGACGGCATTGTCGGTGTCGATCAGATAGTTGGTGGCATAGGCAAAGAACGCCGGGCCGCGCAAAGCGCCGGTCCACTGGGCCGCCGGATCGGATGGTGAGACGAACTTTGGTTGCTTCTCGCTTGCGGCTCCGAAAGCGGCATCGTCGAGGGTGGCCAGATACTCTTTGACCGCCTGAGGTGCATCGGCGGAGATCTCGTCAATATGCCACTCATTGCCAGGCAGTGACCGCTGCTTATTGGCATCCGCCTGGATGAGACTGGCATCGACGGCAAAACTGTCGCCGCCAACAAGCTCTTCATCCAGACAGCATTGCACAGTGCACTCGAACAGATGGCGCAGAATATCGCTCTCACGGAAGCGGCCATTGCGGTTGAGCGAGAATGTCGAATGATCCGGAACCTTGCCCTCGAGTCCCAGACGGCAGAACCAGCGATAGGCAAGGTTCAGATGAACCTCCTCGCACAGCCGACGCTCAGACCGGATCGCGAAGCAGTAACCCACGATCAACATCCTGATCATCAACTCGGGATCGATCGAAGGTCGTCCTATCGAGCAATAGAACGGTGCCATCTTCCTGCGGATGTCATCGAAATCGAGAAAGCGGTCGATCTGCCGAAGCATGTGGTTCTCCGGCACATGATCGTCCAGGCAGAAATCGTAAAAGAGACGCTCCGGAACCGCCTGTCTGCCCATCATCAATCCGCCCTCCACGCCAAAACACTAGGAAGACGGAATCACGACTGCAAAAAAGGATCAAGGCCGACTAAATCAACAAAATCGACCCAAAGCGGACATGTGTGGCCGGAAGTCTTGCCGCGCCACTATGGCTCGGCAAATACACCGGGAGCAGCCGGAGCATTCCGTCTAATAGACAACTGCTTCACCCGAGCCGCCATCGACTGCGATGCACTGGCCGGTGATCATGTCAGCAAGGGGTGAGCAAAAAAACAGCACCGCCGACGCAATGTCCTCGGGCTGTATCAGCTTGCCCAGCGGAATGTCGCTGGTGCGTTTGACGATCACCGCATCGATATCAGTCCCGGATTCCTTCGCTTCACTTTCGAATATCTGCATGACCCGTTCGGTCGCTGTGTAACCGGGATGCACGCAATTGACGGTTACATTGTAACGGACCCGGAATCAAAGCGGGACAAGACCAGCGCTGGCATTGGAATGTGGAGATGCCTCTTGCCGATCCGAAACTGAGGGTCGAGTCAATGAGCTTGAAGTCGTGAAACCCAAGACGGCAGAATACGCGGCCGATCAAAATGGTCAGTCTACCCAACATTCCCCAGATGACTCCTCGAACTGGGCCCGATGGTAGCCAAAGCTGGCGCCTCGGGGAAGGCTGGGTAGACTGACCATTGTCCGACGTCAGCGCCTTTGGGACAAATCGGGGTCATTGAACAGAAGAGAATTTCTGGCTCACCGCTACCCTTGAAGGAATTGAGGCGCTCCAATGGATGGTTGTGGAACCTATCGGATTGATCCCCTGACGAGACGGGAAGCTCTTCACGGCTCTTGTGAACATACCTCACGTTCTTGCCGTTCCACGGAAGAAAGAGTAGGTTCCTTCCACAAGGGGGCATTTTAACTCCCCCTGTCACAACGGTTTTCAAGCACCAATTGACCGAGCGGGCCTCATGTTTTGGCGCGAATTGGTCAAGTCGGCCCCCTCTGTGGACTCCGATTGCTGAAAGAAACGTTGGGGAAGGCGATCTCTAGACTGGTCGCCCCCTCGTTTGAGCAAATCTCGTTGTGTTTTCGAAAAAAAACGCCGTCACGCATTTGCGCGAGCTATGACACGCGCGCTGTCGTGTGTCCGTATTGGCGCCTCGACGTGAGGCATTGGGTTTTTTGGGACAACATTATGAGGAGAGTTTTTGAATGAGAAAAATCAGAGTGGCCATCGCCGGTGTTGGCAACTGCGCGAGTTCCCTTGTCCAGGGTCTGGAATACTACAAGGGCCGGAACGAGGGAGCGTTTGCGGGCCTCATGCACACCCGGATCGGTGATTGGGGGCCGAGCGACATTGAGATCGTGGCCGCCTTTGATATCGACCGCCGCAAGGTAGGCAAACGGGTGGAAGAAGCGATTTTCGCCAAACCGAACTGCACCAATGTGTTCCAAAGCGCCCTTCCCGTTTCCGGGGTCGTGGTTCAGATGGGGCCGGTTCTTGACGGTGTGGCGCCGCACATGGCCGACTATCCCGATGACGAGGCCTTCCGCCCCTCTGACCATGTACCGGTCGATGTCACCCAAACCCTCAAGGACGCCGAGGCCGAGGTTCTGGTCTGCTACATGCCGGTTGGCTCTGAAAAGGCGGTTCGGCACTATGCCCGGGCTTGCCTGGAGGCCGGAGTGGCAATGGTCAACTGTGTTCCGGCGTTTATCGCTTCCGATCCCGAATGGGCTGGGAAATTCCGTGACGCCGGTCTTCCCATTGTCGGCGACGACATCAAAAGTCAGGTTGGCGCCACCATCGTGCACCGGACCCTCACGCGCCTGTTCGGGGACAGGGGCGTGCAGCTTGACCGGACCTACCAGCTGAACACGGGTGGCAACACGGACTTTCTCAACATGAAGGCCCTTGACCGCCTGAAGTCCAAGAAAGTCTCCAAGACGGAATCCGTGCAGTCGCAGTTGGACGAACGGCTGGATTCGAAGAACATCCATATCGGGCCGTCGGATTACGTGCCGTGGCAGGACGACAACAAGATCGCCTTCATCCGGATGGAAGGTCGCGGATTCGGGGACGTTCCATTGGAACTTGAACTCAGGATGTCGGTCCAGGATTCCCCCAACAGCGCTGGCGTGGTCATCGATGCGATCCGCTGCGCAAAGTTGGCTCTGGAGCGGGGTATCGGCGGCCCGCTGGAGGCTGCATCGGCCTATTACATGAAGAGTCCGCCGAAACAGATGCGCGATTCGCTGGCCCATGAACAGACCGACACGTTCATCCAAGGGATCGATACCGATGGAGCGGCCGGTGAGGCACGCCCTCAAATCATCGCTGGTGAATAGCGCCAGCGGCCGGGCTGCCAACAATTGTCCGGGCGGTGGGAACATGGCCCGGACAGACGACTCGCCCTTGGTGGAGCGGTTGCTCATGCTCTACCGCCAAGTGCGGAGCGCGGTCGCGAGAGCCGACCGTGCGGGCGCTGGAACCAGGAACGCGAAGGGCGATGACGTCAAGTTGTTCGACTTGGCAGCTAACGACGCGGCTTTGAGCTTCCTCAGGGAATTCCAGCAACCCGTCGTCGTCGATTCCGAAGAGGGTGGGCGTCTGGAAATCGGTTCCGGCACGTCGCGATACCGTTTCGTCCTCGATCCTGTGGACGGGTCCGACAACTGGGCGCGGGGGTTGCCGTTGTCGGCCTTGTCCTGCGCCGTGCTGCCGGTTGACGCCCCCCTCCATCCCGATTGGGTCGAAGCGGCCCTGGTCGGGCCGCTCGAGCAGGACACGCCCCTGATCGCGCTCAAGGGCTCCGGCGCATGGCGTGGAAGCGAACGACTTGAAACCTCGAAGCAGCGCAACATTAACGAGGCCATGATCTCGGTCGAACTCAATCATCATTCTCCCATCCCGGGCCTTGCCCGACTGATGGCCGCCGCCAGAGGCGTGCGGTGCTACGGTTGCGCTTCACGCGCCCTCTCCTTGGTTGCTACGGGTACGACCGACGCCCATGTGGACGTGCGTGGCCGTCTGACGGCGGAAAGTTACCTCGCCGCCGCACGGTTAGTTATTGAGGCGGGGGGCTGGGTTGTCGGCCTCGACGGCGCACCCCTGGCGGCACCGGAAAGCTTGACCGGCCGCGTCAGCCTGGTCGCGGCGTCGAGCCGGGAGTTGTGCGAGAAAATCGTGAAAGTCTTGGGCGATGAAGGATACTGATTTAGCAAACGCCGCACCGGAAGAGGCGCTGATCCTTGCCGCCGGATTGGGATCGCGGCTTCGACCGCATACCCAGACACCAAAACCCTTGACCAAAGTGCTCGGACTGACCCTGGCCGAACGGGTCGTCTGCACATTGATGGACGCCGGCATCAGCCGGTTCCTCGTCACCCTTGGGTCTGAAGCCGAAACGGTCAGGGAGCATTTTTCCGATATTGCCCGGCGGCGCGGCGTCACCATCGACTTCATCGAAGCCGACGGCTGGGAGCGGGGAAATGGCGCCAGTGCCCTGGCGGCCAAGGGCCGTACCGGCGAGGCGCCCTTCTTTCTGGTCATGATCGATCATCTTTTCGACCCGAAGATCGCCCGCACCCTGGCCGACGACCCGCCCGCGCCAGGAGAAATGCGCCTCGCCGTTGATCGCGACAAGGATGGCATCTTCGATCTCGACGATGTCACCCGGGTCAGGATCGACGATGGACGCATTAAGGAGATAGACAAGACGCTCGACGATTGGGACGCCGGTGACACCGGGGTCATGCTTTGCACGTCCGGCCTGTTCGAGGGTCTGAAGCGCGCGGCGGCAAGGAACAGGCATGGGCTTTCCGACGGGCTCAGGGAACTGGCGGGTGAAGGCCGGGCGAAAACCGTCGATGTGACGGGACTGCCGTGGCTCGACGTCGACACGCCCGAGGCCTTGGCCGAGGGCGAACGGCAGCTGTTGCGCAACCAGGGCCGCAAGACCCGGGACGGTCCGGTAGCGCGCCATCTCAACCGGCCGGTTTCCCGGTGGCTCAGCCGCACTCTGGTGCGCACATCCGTTACGCCCAACCAGATCTCGCTTGCCTCCTGGTTGCTGTCATGTATAGCAGCGGGATTGATGGCTATGAGCGGCTATCCTGCTCTGGCCATCGGCGGCGTCCTGGCTCAACTGGCCTCGATTATCGACGGATGCGATGGCGAGATCGCACGCCTGAAATATTCCCAGAGCGAGTTTGGCGGCTGGTTCGACGCCGTCCTCGACCGGTATGCCGACGCCATTTTGTTGTTTGGCCTGATGTGGCACGAATTTGCCGCGACCGGCACAAATTTATCTGTCGTGCTGGGGTTTGCGGCGATTGTGGGGTCGTTCCTGAACAGCTACACCGCGGACAAATATGACGGGTTGATGGCGCAAAGACTGCAAGGCGCCTCATACTTCCGGCTGGGCCGGGACGTGCGGGTATTCGTCATCTTCCTCGGCGCCGTGTTGAATCAGCCCCTGCTCACCCTGGGTGTTGTCGCCCTGATGATGAATGTGGAGGTGCTCCGCCGAATAGTCATTTACGCCCGCGCGGACACACGGTGAGGAAAAAATGCCGCAGTTGCCTGCTCGGATCATGATCGGCATTCCATTATTCGATGCTCGCACATCCCTGATATGACCGCGAAAACAGAACGATGACAGTCGTCCGTAACACGGCGGCCCCTTTTTGAAAGCAGGGGGCACTTTGCCTGTTTTATCTTGTCAAAGCGGAGTATGGAGCGGACCTCGCGTGCTGCAACGCCGCTCGCCGTATTGGCGTACGGCCAATGTCCTAGCGTTTTCTGAGATTGAGACTGCCGGAGCCCCTCGAGTTGCTTACGCGCACGGTCTGGCTGTTGCCACGGACTGATATGGTGATCTTGCCGGAAACCGTGCTTTGCTCGCCATATAGGCTGCCGCGGTAGCTGCTCGCGGAGCGCCTTGAAACGCGGCCATACAGCAAAAACGTGCCCGCGGTAGTCGCGCATTTGGCATCAAGCGTGAACGTCTTGCCTGCGCTGTCACCCTTCTCATATCTGACCCTGCAACTGACCGGTTCCACCTGACCCGATGTCAAGCGCACCGTGCCGCGGCCGCTCCACGAGCCGACGATCGGTGCTGCAGAGGCCACGCTGGTTGCTGTTAGCATGCCAAGCGTCAAGGCCAGCGTTGCTGCAGAAGTGGTGCGCATTGACAGTCTCCTTATCTGTCCTGCTCGTTCACCGTTCCGTAGGTCAGCGAATCCATGCCTAACCTCGTCCGTTCCCAGATAGCCTTCAAATCCATGGTGATCGTAGTCATTTGTCACCGTCATTGAAATAGTTTCACCTCCTTAGAAAAACATCGACCGAATCGCGGGTCGGTCCCGGGTTGTGCTCAGCGCCCGCTCCGGTTACCCGTTCAGTCAGAAACGTGTGAACCGCCTTCGTCGGCGCCATGGTGCTGGAATTGGATAGCTAATCCCAATGTGAAATAACCGGTCATGGAGGCACGGACGACCGGCCTCCGCGCCTATTCACGCGGCGCATAATCAAGGTCGATCCAATAGGGTTGGTGATCCGATCCCATAGCAGTCTCATCAATCCGCGCTCCGATAACCCGCTTTTTCATCGACTCATCGACGAAGGCATAGTCGATGCGCATATTTTGTGCGCCGGTTGAGGACGGGTCGGCGGTATAGGTAACCCCTTCATCTTTTTCATGTCCGGACGCGACCCAGGTATCGATAAATTCCTCATGTGAGGAACCTCGCCCCGGATCACCATCGCCGGGACCGACCAGATGGGCGTATTCAGGGTCTTTAGCCTCCAGATTGAAATCCCCCAGCAGGACAAAAGACTCTGGCATCGGCGGCGGGGCGGCATCCTCTTTCCACAAAGAATTTGCATGACAGCTCGTCCATGCACCTCCTTCATCCGGTGTACGGCGAATGGTCTCGCGGATAGAGTTGATTTGCGCAACACGATCTTGGCGTGAACGTGCGCCCAGATGGGCGTTATATATTCGCAAGGCGCCATCGCGCTGCAGTTTGACGACCCCCTCGAAGACGCCAACGACCATATTATGGCTATGGCGCAAGTTTGATTTCGGCAGCGGAAAAAGCCTGGTGGACAGGATCGGTGTTTTCGACAAAATCATATTGCCGAACTGTCTGCGGACATTATTGACCCTGCCGCCGGGCAGGCATGTGCTCGCATCGACATCGAAATAAGGGCCATACGCCCAATAATATTCGGGTAAATATTGCCCTAGCAACGCCGGTTGATCGACGTTGCCGCTGCGCTGCCAATAGCGCTCGACTTCCTGCAAGGCGATGATATCGGCGCCATCAACTTCGCTGGCGACCCTCTCCAGATCGAAACGGCCGTCCTTACCCAGCCCGAACTGGATATTGTAAGTAACGATCTTCATTGAATCCGAACCCTAGGAATTGGGGCTCACGAAGGCAAGCGAACGCTGCCGAATTTGGTCTCGGCCCAGCGCGCCAGACGCAGCACCGGGTAGCAGTAAGCAAAATACAGGAGAGCGGTCATGCCGTAGATCAGCATCAATTCCTTGGGGTGGCGCTGGGTGGCGTGTTCGCCGGCGCGCACCAACTCGGCGATGCCGATGACCGAGACGATGGACGTGCCCTTGATGATGATGACGTAGATACCGCCCATGGGCGGTATCATCAGCTTCAGCGCCTGGGGCAGGACGATGTACCACATGCTTTGAAGGTACGTCATTCCAGTCGAGCGCGCCGCTTCGCTCTGACCGCGCGGGACGGCCTCAATCGCCGCGCGCACAATTTCCGCGACATAGGTCGACGTATAGAGACTAAGAGCGATGACTGCAGCAGGGAAGGCTTCCAATTGCAGCCAGGAAATCCCGGTCGTCGGCAACACGAAGTAAATAATGTAGAGATGCACCAGGAACGGCGTTCCCCGCAGCGCATGGATATACAATCCCAGTGTCGTGGAAATTGCCCAGCCGCCCACCATGCGCAAAATCCCGACAACGAAGCCAAGGACACTGCCGCAGAGGATCGTGATGAGGGAAATCTTGAAGGTCATCCACAAGCCTTCCAGCAGGAATGGCATGACGGCTTCGAGAATTTTTATCTCATTCATGATTGTGCCTCCATTTTAGCGCCGTGCCCCGCCCAGCCGGCGCTGGGCGAAATTGGAGAACATGAGCATGACCCAGTATATCACCAGGTAACAAAAGGCGACTGTCATGAACGCTTCGTTCGGCATCAACCTGTCGGAGAGAACTACCAAACCGGCGCCGAAAAGCTCGAACACACCGATAAAGCTGACCAGGGATGAGTCCTTGATGAGAACCGACGTCTGACCGAGCAGCGGCGGCACAACGTTGGCAAACGCCTGCGGCAGAACCACATAACGCATGCGCTGCATATAGGTCATGCCGACGGACTGGGCGCCTTCAACTTGCCCGCGCGAGACAGATTCAATCCCGGCGCGGATGATCTCGCTCATATAGGCCCCGGCGTTAAGGCCAAGCGCGATGATGCCCCCTTCGAGCTCGTCCAGACGGCGATCGAGCAGGGGCAGCGCCGGTATGCTGAAATAGATCACATAAATCTGAATAAGCAGCGGTGTTGAGCGGATCGCCTGCACATAGCCAGCGGCGATGCGCCACAAAACCGGGTTGGCGGACAGCCGCATGATCGCGACAAATGTGCCGATGATCAGGGCCATTATGAGGGACAGCAGCGAAATCCATATGGTGGCGGCAATGCCGCGCGTAAATTCCGGTATGAACTGGGCGACGACACGGTAGTTGTAGACTTCTACGATCCAGTCCATGCCCGCTACTTTTTTATATTCGCTTCAAGGCAATAAAAGGGGGGCTTTACCTGCAGGTAAAGCCCCCCGCATCAGTGTTGAGGCACATATATTATCTGTGCCGTAGCCAGGTTATTTCTTCTTCGGCACCGGCGTTTTTTCTTCTTTCCATTTGGTGCTGAACATCCAGTAGTCCTTGAGCTTGTCCAGACGCCCGTCGGCCTTGATCAACAACAAATAATTGTCCATCCACCTGATCAGGTGGGTTTCTTCAGGCCGGGTTGCGAAGCTGAGAGGTCCTCTGTCCGGAGCGCCTTCAAGAATATGAAATTCCGGATATTCAATCATGTACCCCTTAGCCGAGGCTTCATCGTTGATCCCTGCATCAACACGATCAGCCGCCACAGCCTGAGCGACAGCGGGGCCGCCACCGGCGAATTCCTTGATGGTGGCCAGCGGGCATTTAGCCTTGAGCACGGCAATGTTGCTGCTGCCCTGAGTCACGGCAACCGACATGCCCTTGACGCAGGCATCCTGCCATTTCGTGAACGGTTTGCTCTTTTTCGCATAAATCACGTTGCGGCTGTACATATAGGGCAGAGTGAAATTCAAAACCAGCGCGCGCGTGGCCTTTGGCGTCATGTCGGCGGCCAGGAAATCGGCCTTGCCTGAAGTAACCGCCGGGATCAGACCTTTCCAGTCGTAATCGAGAAGCTTGAGCTTCACACCGATGTCCTTGGCCATCATTGCGACCAGTTCAACCGCGAAGCCGGTGCGGTTGCCCTTGGTATCGACGTAACTTATTGGCGGCCCTTGCGTCTGAACCGCGACCCGCAGCTCGCCGCGCTTGACGATGTCCTTGACGACGTCGGCTGAGGCCGACTGCGAAAGCACGCTCAGACCAAGCGCGCACACGCCCAATCCGAACAATTTGGTGATTTTGTTCATTTCTCCCATCTCCCTTATAGTCACTTGCTCCCATAGTCGGCGGCGCTTCATGGCCGCCTTGGCACTGGAGGAGTTTGAAAAGTCAACCCTCATGGTGTACACCAAATCTTAAACGTGGTCTATACCAAGTCTTGATTTCTCTTTAAATTATTTGGCTGAGAAACAATTTCGTGCGCTCATGCTGCGGATTGTCGAAAACCGCGTTGGGGGTGCCATCTTCGACGATCTCGCCTTCGTCCATGAAGGTCACCCGGTCTCCGGCCTCGCGGGCGAATCCCATCTCGTGGGTCACGACGACCATGGTCGTTCCGTCGGCGGCCAGCTCCTTCATCAGATCGAGTACGCCGCCAACCGTTTCGGGGTCGAGCGCCGACGTCGCTTCGTCGAACAGCATGACCTTGGGCGTCATGGCCAGCGAACGGGCGATGGCGACACGTTGCTGCTGCCCGCCAGAAAGCTCGCTCGGATAGTTGTCTCCCCTGTCGCCGATGCCGACCCGGTCGAGCAGCTTGTTGCCGATCTCGTCGGCTTCATCCTTCGAGCGCTTGAGGACCACCATTTGCGGCATGGTAATATTTTCCAGCGCTGTTTTATGCTCGAACAGGTTGAAATGCTGGAACACCATGCCGACGCCCTGGCGCAACTTGTTGAGATCGGTCTTCGGAGCGGTGAGTTCGACGTCGTCGATGGTGATGGAGCCGCTGTCGACCGGCTCCAATCCATTCAGCGCCCGCAGAAATGTACTCTTGCCCGAACCGCTCGGCCCGATGACCACGAGGACCTCGCCCTTGTTGACGTGGTTGGTAACATTGCGAAGCGCATGGATGGGAGGTCGCCCTGGAATTTTGAAGGTCTTGCAGACATCCTTGACTACGACAATCGGCGTTTTACTCGCCATATTTTCGGTCCTTCCTCTATATTTCCAGCCGTTTTTTGCCGTCTTCAGACCGTCCCGCCGCCGAGACACAGATATCGATGGCGTCGTGTCGCCAGAATTCCTGATCGAACTCAACCACCTCGTTAAACTGATCGAGAATGGCCCGCGATAGATAGAGGCTTGGCGTCCCGACGGCGACGCCAAGCGCCTTGGCCGGAATTTCCGAGAGTGCCGTCGGACGCATATTGATCTGCGCCCGATGCTCGATGATGCCGTATTCCTGGGACATCAGATCGGTCATCGACCGATCGAGCGGGAGATCCAGAAGACCCGGACAACGCTCTGCCTTGACACGAATTTTCTCAACCAGCACCGACCGGCCATCGACCGTCCGCAGACGGCTGATGGCATAGATGGGGTCACCGACGGCACAGCCTAAATGCGTACTTTCCCACTGGGAGGCGGCGATCTGTTGTTTGGAAAGGACGCTTGTGCCGGCGACCCGTCCCTGCTCGGCAATGCTTTCAGTGAAGCTGGTGTTGGCGGTCGGATCGTATCGGATACGCGGCGGGGCGACGAACCAGCCGCGCCGGTCTTCGCGAAATATCAGGCCTTCGGCTTCCATCCGCGCCAGCGCCTGGCGCACGGTAACCCTGGTGATGGAAAATTGTTCGGCCAGCACCCGTTCGGGCGGAAGCTTGCTGCCCGGAGCAAGCGTTCCCGCCCCAATCATAGCGGCGAAATGGTCCCGGAATCGCGTGTAATAGGGAACTTTACGATCCCAGGACTTACGAGCCTGTTCTGGTATAGACCAGTCGAAAATTTGTGGTATAGTCCAAGCCTCGCTCATGGCCGGACTTTAGATTTAGCGGTCTCGCATGTCAATGAGACACCGAAAATGCGGTTACGGAATGCAACCGTTCAGAACTGGAGACAATTTTATGACGTCCTATGTGCTCACCCTCATAGGCAGCATGGATTCAGCGCCACTGGAACCGGGCCATGTCGCGCGGGTTCGTCAATCTCTGGGAACAGCAGCCAGGGAAGACTGGCTGGCGGAAAACGAAGCCTGCGATCTTTTCATCGAATCTCCTCTTTGCGCCGCCGGAATAGCCGATCAGGCACGCGAAACCCTGTCGGGGACCGCGATCGATGCCGTGTGCACCTCCACTCAGGGCCGGCGAAAAAAGCTTTTCATATCTGACATGGATTCAACGGTCATCGACCAGGAGTGCATCGACGAGCTGGGCGATGCCATTGGTCTTGGCTCGCGGATCAGGGAGATTACCGCGGCCGTCGTCAACGGAGATATGAGCTTTTCCGATGCGTTGCGTGAACGCATGGCCTTGATGCGGGGAACAAAACGCTCTGTGCTGGAGAGCGTCTATGAGAAACGCATCACGCTGAAATCCGGAGCGCGGACGCTTGTCCAGACCATGCGCCGTCAGGGGGCGCATTGCGTCCTTGTTTCCGGCGGTTTCAGTTTTTTCACCAGCCGTATCGCCGAACGCATCGGCTTTCACGACCATCAGGGGAACGAACTGATTTTCGAAGACGCGAAACTGACAGGCGAGGTTCTTGAGCCGATCCTCGGGCGATCGGCAAAACTGAATATGCTGATGAAGTTGTGCGGGGAAAAAGGCGTGACGCCTTGTGAAGTGCTCGCGGCGGGCGATGGCGCGAATGATATCAAAATGATCAAGGCGGCTGGACTCGGCGTTGCCTTTCATGGGTCTCAGTCCTTGAAACATGAGGCAAATGCCTGCATCGATCATGGCGACCTGACGGCTCTTTTGTATATTCAGGGGTTCCATAAGTCGGAGTTCGTGCTTTCCTGAAATCCGCCCCTCTGTTGGTTTCCGTTCGCAGGCAAGCCTGAAGGAGCAGTCAAAAACTATGACCCGTTTTTCCTTTCCCGCCCTGGTTCGCAAAGCGATTGGCGCAGACAAGGATTGGCCCGAGCAATGGGCGAAGCCGGACCCGAAAAGCGACTATGATGTGATTATTGTCGGCGCTGGCGGTCATGGCCTTGGCGCGGCCTATTATCTGGCCAAGGAACACGGCATCACCAATGTCGCCGTGGTTGAGAAGGGGTGGCTTGGTGGTGGTAACACAGCCCGGAACACCGCGATTATCCGGTCCAATTATCTGTATGAAGAAAGCGCCGCGCTTTACGATCATGCGCTTGGGTTGTGGGAGGGCTTGAGTCAGGACATCAATTACAACGTCATGTTCTCGCAGCGCGGGGTGCTGATGCTGGCCCACACGGTTCATGACGTGCAGATTTTCAAGCGCCATATCCACGCCAATCGTCTTAACGGCGTCGATAATGAATGGCTGAGCCCGGAACAGGCCAAAGCGTTTTGCCCGCCCCTCAATATTTCCAGCAGCGCCCGCTATCCTGTTCTCGGGGCGACGCTGCAAAGACGCGGCGGTGTGGCGCGCCACGATGCGGTAGCGTGGGCGTATGCCCGCGCGGCGGCGGCGCGCGGTGTTGATATTCTCGAGAACTGCGCGGTAACGGGCATATCCCGCGCCAGGGACGGACAGGTTCGCGGCGTCGAGACGACCCGCGGGTTTATTGGCGCGAAAAAAATCGCGGTCAGCGCCGCCGCCCATTCTTCCGTAATAATGGACATGGCGGGCGTACGGGTCCCGATTGAATGTTTCCCTTTGCAGGCCCTGGTATCGGAGCCGATCGAGCCGGCATTCCCTTGCGTGGTGCTGTCCAACACCGTCCACGCTTACATCAGCCAGTCCGATAAGGGCGAGCTGGTTATCGGCGCGGGCACGGAACAATATGTCTCTTACTCACAAGGGGGACCGTTGCACTCGATTGAGCACACCGTTTCCGCCATTTGCGAAATGTTTCCAATCTTCACCCGCCTGCGCATGTTGCGCAATTGGGGCGGCACGGTCGATGTCACGCCGGACCGCTCTCCAATACTTGGCAAAACGCCGGTTCCCGGCCTTTACCTCAATGGCGGCTGGGGAACGGGCGGATTCAAGGCGACGCCGGGCGCGGGCCATCTGCTGGCATGGACAATCGCCAGGGACGAACCTCACCCCATCAACGCCCCCTTTACGCTGGAGCGCTTCCGCACCGGGCGACTGATCGACGAAGCGGCCGCCGCCGCCGTCGCGCACTAGGAACAGGACCGATGCTGCTGATCAGATGCCCCTATTGTGAGCAGGACCGCGCCGAAGTCGAGTTTTCCTATGCGGGTGAGGCCCATATTGAGCGTCCCGTTGACCCCTCCGCCTTTAGCGACGCGGAATGGGAAGCTTTTTTGTTCCTGCGCTCCAATCCGCGCGGAACCCATTTTGAACGCTGGGTTCACATTCATGGCTGCGCGCGCCATTTCAACGCCGTGCGCGATACCGTCAGCGACAAGTTCCTCATGACTTACAAGGCCGGGAAACCGCGCCCCACCAAGCGTGAGATCGAGGGCGCAAAAAAATGAGCTCCTTCAGAACCGCCAAAGGCGGGCGTATCAAACGCAAAGACGCGATTTCTTTCAGCTTTGAAGGAAAGGCATATACCGGCGTCAAGGGCGATACGCTGGCCTCGGCGCTGCTGGCCAATGGCGTTCATTTCGTCGGGCGCTCCTACAAATATCACCGCCCCCGCGGGATCATGTCGGCGGGACAGGAGGAATCCAGCGCGCTGGTGGGCATTGATCGCGGGCAAGGGCGATACGACACCAACACGCGCGCGACGACACAGGAATTATTCGAAGGACTGAAGGCGCAAAGCCAGCATTGCTGGCCATCCCTGCGATGGGATATCGGGGAAATGAACAGCCTTGCCAGCCCCATATTGTCCGCCGGGTTTTATTATAAGACCTTCATGTGGCCCAAATCCTTCTGGAAGCGGGTTTACGAGCCGATCATCCGAAAATCCGCTGGGTTGGGCCGGGCGCCACGGGCCGTAGATCCTGACGTTTATGCCAGCCGCTACGCCCATTGCGACGTTTTGATTGTCGGCGGCGGTCCTGCCGGACTGGCGGCGGCCCTGGCAGCCTCGCGAAGCGGTGCGAAAGTCATCCTTGCCGATGAGCAATCGGAAATCGGCGGCGCTCTCCTATCCGACCCCGGCTCCCGGATTGACGATGAAGAGTCCTGGTCATGGCTCGCATCTGCGGTTGTCGCGTTAGCGGCAGATGAGAATGTCACCATCCTCAACCGCACCACCGCGTTCGGATATTACCACCAGAACTTTGTCGGGCTGGTCGAGCGTCTGAGTGATCACCTTGAATCACCGAGTTCAAACCTGCCGCGCGAGCGGTTATGGCGTGTCCGCGCCAAACGCATTGTTCTGGCGACCGGCGCTATCGAACGGCCGCTGGTTTTTGCCGGTAATGACCGTCCCGGCGTCATGCTCGCCGGGGCTGCCAGAACCTACCTCAACCGCTATGGCGTGAGAGTTGGCGATAAACCTGTCGTCGTCACCTCTCACGATTCCGCCTATCTCACCGCTTTCGATATGGCTGAAAATGGTGTCGGCGTCGAAGCGATCATCGACCTGTGCACGGATGTCTCCCCGGAACTCCTCAAGGGGGCTGCCCGGCTGGGGATCGAGGTTTTGCCGGGGCACACAATCACCCGAACGAAAGGGCGCTTGCGCATCTCCAGCATATATGCCGCGCCTATCGAGCCTGATGGCTCGGTGGGGCCTGAGCGCACGATCGATTGCGACGCGCTGTTGATGTGCGGCGGGTGGACGCCAAGCGTTCATCTTTTCTCCCAGTCCAGGGGAACCCTGTCCTGGCGCGAAGACATCGGCGCATATGTTCCGGATGTTTACGCCCAGAACGCAAGTTCCGCCGGTGCCTGCGATGGCCATTATCTGTTATCCGAGGCCCTGAACGGCGGCGCCGCCGCCGGTCAAGCGGCTGCTATTGAGGCGGGGTACAAGGCCGGCAAGCCCAACACCTATGAGGTTGCGGAAGAAGCAACCTGCTCGGGAACCCTGATCGTTGAACTGCCGACCGGCGCCAACCCGGCCCGCATCAAGGCGTTCGTCGATTTTCAGCATGACGTGACAGCCAAGGACATTCGCCTAGCGGTGCGCGAAGGCTTTCATTCGATTGAGCACATCAAGCGCTACACCACCGCCGGTATGGCCACGGATCAGGGTAAGACGTCGAATTTGAGCGAGTTGGCGATTGCTTCCAAAACCCTGAGCCGCCCCATCGCCGAGGTCGGTTTGACGACTTTCCGTCCCCCCTATACGCCGACCTCGTTCGGGGCCTTTGCCGGGCGCAGCCGAGGCAATCTGTTTGATGTTACGCGCAAAAGCCCGATTGATAGTTGGGCCGAAAAGCGCGGCGCTGTCTTTGAACCGGTAAGCCTTTGGCGCCGGGCCCGGTATTTTCCACGTGATAACGAAGATATGCATGCGGCCGTCGCCCGCGAATGCAAGGCCACGCGGAGCTCTATCGGCATTTCGGATGCCTCCACGCTGGGCAAGATCGAAGTCGTCGGGCCCGATTCGGCGGAGTTCCTCAATCGCATTTACACAAATGCGTGGACCAAGCTTGGTGTAGGGCGCTGCCGCTACGGGCTGATGCTCGGCGAGGACGGTTTCATTTTCGATGACGGTGTTGTGGGCCGTCTGGCGCTGGACCGTTTTCACGTCACGACAACCACGGGCGGCGCGCCACGCGTCATGGCGCATATGGAAGATTACCTGCAAACGGAATGGCCTGACCTCGATCTCTGGCTGACATCGATTACCGAACAATGGGCTGTCATTGCCCTGAACGGTCCCAATGTGCGCAAACTTATCGAGCCGTTCGTCGAGGGTATTGATCTGGACAAGCAAGCCTTCCCTCATATGGCGATCAAAGAGGGTAAGATATATGGCGTGCCCACCAGATTGTTCCGGGTGAGCTTTACCGGTGAACTGGGATTCGAAATTAATGTGCCGTCCCGCTACGGTCTGACCGTTTGGAAGCGATTAATCGAAGAAGGTGCCAGATACGACATCGTGCCTTATGGCACGGAGGCCTTGCATGTTCTCCGGGCAGAAAAGGGTTATATCATTGTAGGTCAAGATACCGATGGCACACAAACGCCGGACGATGTGGGGATGGCGTGGGCGATCGGCCGGAACAAGCACGATTTTATTGGCAAGCGTTCGCTGACACGCCCCGACATGCTGGTTTCAAACCGCAAACAACTGGTTGGCTTGCTGACCCGCGATCCCAAAAACCTCCTTGAGGAAGGAGCGCAGATCGTCGCTACGGCGCACCCGTCGCCGCCGGCGAAAATGATTGGTCATGTCACCTCTTCTTATTGGAGCGAAACCTTGCAGCATTCCATTGCCATGGGTGTTGTCGAGGGCGGGCGGGCGCGTATGGGTGCGGAACTTTACGTCCCCATGCCCGATGGCGTTCACCAGGTGCAGGTCGTTGAACCGGTCTTCTATGACCAGGAGGGAGGACGGCTGAATGTCTGATGAATTGAGTATTATTGTTTCCGAGCAGTCCAATCCGCTCGATGGCGCAGCTTTTGCTGCCGGGCCAGGGCCAATGCTGGTCATGGCTTCCGCGGGCGATTGCGCCCGGTTCAGTTTGCGCACCGCCAAAAAGAACCTGGCAAAAGCGACAGAGGCCTTTGGGCAGGTTATTCCACCACAGATTGGCGAGATGTCATCTAGGGCAGTGAAAACAGCGCTTTGCCTGGGGCCGGATGAGTGGCTGTTGCTGGCCCCGGAATCCGAGCGGGAAAGCATCACTGCGCGTTTTGCAAAACAAAGTGAGCAGGCCACCCACAGCCTGGTCGATGTCAGCCACCGCTCAGTCGGGATAGATATTTCCGGCCCGGGAGCGGCGTTGGTACTGAACGCGGGCTGTCCACTGGATCTCACCGCCTTGCCGGTCGGCGGCTGCACACGAACCATCCTGGACAAAGCCGAAATCATTCTGATGAAGCCCGGAAAGGAGCACTATCGCTTGGAGGTCGTGCGCTCATTCGCGGATTTCGTCTGGAATTTTCTCTCCAGTGCGGGGCGTGAGTTCGAGACTGAGTCTGGCTAACTGGATAAAACAGGCGCACCCTGGAAACGAAGGTTTCGCCACTCCATCGCAATCGAACAGCAAATAAAGCCGATGGAGTTCATCAAATCCATCGGCAACCCCAACCAGCTGATGGTGCCATAAGGCCGGAAATCTCCTCAGGCCGTGGTCCAGCGTTCGGGGCAGCGTCAGCCCCAGCCGATCATCGCCCCTGCCGAAAAGCTCCCAATGCGAAAAATTGTCGGAACGCTTTTCATGTCTATAGGAACGCTACCGCCAGTAGAACCTGGCGAAGTCACGCCTCTGGATGACGCCCAAACGATTGCAGACGCGCTCGATGGCGCCCGCCTTTTCAAGGTCTCTGGACGTAGTATGGAGCCGATCGCGCTAGAAGATCAATTCGTCATTACACGGGCTGAGACGATCAACGAAACGACGCTGGCGCGCCTGGAAGGCGGTCTCGTAATCGCGATAGACGAGACCGGCGCTAAATACTTCAAACGCCTGCGACGCTTCGGCGACCTGATCATCCTTGAGAGTGTGAACTCAGATGCGTCGACGCGGTCTGAACTTCTGTCGCTCGGCGGCGGCGACCATCCTGGGCTCGCAAATCTCTTGTCCGTCGCTGGCGTCCTGTTCGATGAACCCTGACCTCAGACCCGTTTTGGTCCGTCCATCAAACCGCAAGATTTTGTCGCATCTTATGACCGCAGCGTCTGCTACCACACACCTTCTTGCTTCCCCTCACCCCAACAACCCGCATGATTCGAGTGGCCGGTCAGAGATCAACAGCGCCCGCATGGTTTAACCGGCGCCCATGGCGGCGCGGGTCCTTCTGGGACCTGGATCGCATGCGGGTCATTCGCGGCGCACAATTTCACTAGGAATCAGGTTATCAGGCTGGGTTGACAAGGTTGACAGTTCGCCGCCTTCCGAGATTGGACGCCGACGGACACAGGTGGACGGCAAATAGTAGCTCGTAACTTATTGAATTTTCAAAGCTCTGGACGGCTTGGACATCGCTATTCCTTTTAGATCTTAAGGAATAGTCAGAGAGTAGGCTGGCGCATTGGTGAAACATGGTTTGATGCTTACCTAGTGCTTACCCTACATCATAATCGCCTGTTTCGGTGGAAGGTTGTTCAGAGTTCAAGGCATTGTTATTAATAGATTAAACAGTGGCGACCCCGGGAGGATTCGAACCTCCGACCCCCAGATTAGGAATCTGGTGCTCTATCCAACTGAGCTACGGGGCCTGCGCTCACTGATAGCGCGCGGGGGAACGGCGCTCAAGCCCGGTCACCGGCGCGGCCGCGGGCGCTCGCCCGCGAGCGGACCGTTTCCTGCCCACGGGCGGACCGGCCCGCCGGAAAGCAGAAATGGCCGCGCGCGCCGGGGAGCCATCCCCGGCGCGCGCGGTATAAAAGTGCTGGAAAGCGGCCGGAGTTACCTATTCGGCGGTTTTGGTGGCTTTCTTAAGATATGCGAGGATATTTTTGCGATCGGATTCTTTCTTCAGGCCGGGAAAGGCCATCTTGGTTTTGGCAATATAGCCCCGCGGCTTCTTCAGATAGGGATCGAGCGTCTCCGCCTTCCAGACGAGACCTTCCGCGCCCTTCGCCTTCATGGCGGAGGAATATTTATAGCCCTTTACGGATGCGGCCGTGCGGCCAAACAGGTTCACCAGATGCGGGCCGACCTTGTTCTTTTCCTTGTCCACCACATGGCAGGCTTTGCATTTCTTGAAGACCTTTTCGCCCTTTGCAGGGTCGCCTTCATCGCTCTGCGCCATGACTGGAGTTGCGGCCAGCATCAGTGCAATGGCTGCTTGGATTACTTTTCCCATTAGATACCTCACTCAGAATTTCCGGTCCGGACGACCTATAGTAAGTCCACCCAGCCTAATCATATTCAAATATCCATAAATTGAAGTTACAAAATTGCAAGCTTGAAAATGGACGCACCTTTCCGCAACCGGATTCCGGCGGGTACTGACGGTTTACCGGTTTTTTCCGCCCGCGCGCCAGGCGTCGAGATCGCCGGGCGTATCGATGTCGCGAAGCGGGGCATCGCCGGCGGCGGGCACGCGCAGCGTTGCATCCTCATGACGGGCGATCAGCCGCTTCGCGCCCGCATCTCCGCTGAGGCTTTGCAACTCCGCAAAATAGCGCACCGGCCAGACCACCGGATTTCCCTGGGCCCCGTCCGCGCGCACCGGATACACAATCCTTGCGCCTCCTTCTTGCGCAAACGCATCGAGCAACCGGTTTACGAATGCCGGCGTAATGTCCGGCATATCGGCCAGAACAATCATCGCCCCGGCCGCCTCTTCGGGAATTGCCGCAATCCCGCAGCGCAGGGACGAGGACAGGCCCGCGTCATGGTCGCGGTTGCGGACAATATCTATATCGAGCCCGCAAAGGGCTTCGGCGACACGCTCCGCCTCAAAGCCCGTCACCACAATAACGCCTGCTGCCCGGCTGCCGAGAAGCCGCTCCGCCACCCGCCGCACGAGCGGCGTCCCGTCAATCTCCTCAAGCAGCTTGTTTTTGCCGCCGTAGCGGCGCGAGGCGCCCGCCGCCAGCAATATCGCGTAGACTTCCCGGGTATCCGTTTCAGCGTCCACCATCTGCCCCGGCCCCCGCTCTCAGCGCGGCCACCACTTCAGCGATAATGGAAAGCGCGATTTCGCTTGGCGTCACCGAACCGATATCAAGGCCTATGGGCGCGTGGACGGCGCGGCACTCCTCCTCGCCGAAGCCTCGCGCCTTAAGGCGCTCCAGGCGTCTTTCATGAGACCGGACGCTCCCCAGCGCGCCGAGGTAAAAGCAATCGCTTCGCAGCGCGGCGGCGAGCGCCTCGTCGTCGATGTCCGGCACATGGGCGAGGCAAACGAGCGCGCAGCGCGCGTCGAGACCAAGTTCCCCCAGGGCTTCGCCGGGCCATTTGGGGATCAATTTCGCATCGCCAAAGCGTTCCGTCGTTGCAAAAGCCGTGCGCGGATCGATGACGAAGGGCTCGATGGCGACCTCGCGGGCCAGCCGCACCAGCACCTGCGCGATATGGGTGGCGCCGACGATCATCAGCCGGGGCGCGGGGAGAAAGGGCTGCAGGAAAAGTTCGCCCGCACCGGTTTCGACAATTTTGCCGCGGCCGGTGCGCAGACATGCCGTGATTTCGCTAATCTGGGGGTGTCCCTTGTCAATGCTGCCGGGGGAGATAATTTCCTCGCCGCCGCCATCCAGCCGCGTCACCAGCACGAGCGCGCGGCGCGCGGCGCGGGCGTCCAGCAGTCTTTTCAGCGTCTCCCGGCGCATGGGCGCATCACTCCAGTTTCCGGGCAAAGACGCGGATGCGCCCGCCGCAGGACAAACCCGCGTTCCATGCGGTCTCGTCGGCAACGCCGAATTCGAGCAATTCAGGCCTGCCGCTGGCGATAATGTCTTGCGCGCGCGCGATTACTTCCGCTTCGACGCAGCCACCGGAGACGGAGCCGGCGAAATCTCCCCTGTCATCGATGACGAGATGTCCGCCGGCGGGCACCGGCGAGGACCCCCAGGTCTCGACTACCGTCGCCAGCACCACCTCGCGGCCCTCATCGAGCCAGGCCTGCGCCGTTTGCAGCGCCGCGCTCATGATGCAAGCTCTTCGGCGCCGTCTGCGTCATCATCGCTTTCGCCGCCCACGACTTTCCGGAAGTTTTTGAAGAATTCGCCCGCGAGGGAGCGCGCCGCATTGTCAATGAGACGCCCGCCGAGCTGGGCGAGCTTGCCGCCCACGCGCGCGCTCACGTCATATTTCAGGATCGTGGCGCCGCCCTCTTCCCGCAACTCGATGGCGGCCTGCCCGCGCGCGAACCCGGCGGCCCCGCCCTTGCCCTGACCCGACAGGGTATAGCCGTGCGGCGGGTTGAGGTCCGACAGGGTCACTTCCCCCCTGAAACGCGCGCGCACCGGTCCGACCTTCGCGCGCACCACGGCGGTGAATTGCGTATCGGATATCTTCTCAAGTTCCTCGCATCCCGGGATCGACCGTCGCAGGATATCCGGATCGTTGAGCGCGGCGAACACCTCGTCCCTCGGCGCTTCAATTCTTATTTCGTCGTCGAGCTTCATTTCAGGCTCCGGTAGCACATCCGCGACAGCGGCTCTTATGACCGGCAGATAATAACAGAGTTGCCGCGCAAGAATATTCTCAACGCCGCCGGGGCGATGTATGGTCGCGCTCGCCAGTTCAACACCCCCTCCCCATGAAGGAGCCTCCCAAGCGCCATGCCCGCCATATCCCTGAGCGTGAACGGCAAACCGGTCTCCGGTGAATATGAGGCGCGGACGCTGCTCTGCGAGTTGCTGCGCGGCCATCTCGCCCTGACCGGCACTCATGTGGGCTGCGACACCAGCCAGTGCGGCGCCTGCGTGGTTCTCGTCGACGGGGACCCGGTGAAAAGCTGCGCCATGCTCGCGGCCCAGGCGGATGGCCGCGAGGTCACCACAATCGAGGGTCTGGCGGGCGGGGAGAAGCTCCACCCCATGCAGGAGGCGTTTCGCGATCATCACGCCCTGCAATGCGGCTTCTGCACGCCGGGCATGATACTGACGTCCGTCGCGCTGGCGCGGGGCAATCCCGCCCTCGGCGAGGAGGACGTGGCAAAAGGTCTTGAGGGCAATCTGTGCCGCTGCACCGGATACCGGAATATCATCCGCGCGGTCATGGCCGGCGCGAAGGCGATGCGGGAGCAGGGCGATGTATGAGTTTCGCTACCACCGCCCCGAAACGCTGGAGGATGCCGCAAAGCTGTTCAGCGAGTGCGGCGATCCGCTGTTTCTGGCCGGCGGCCAGACAACGCTTCCCGTCATGAAGCAGCGTCTTGCCAGCCCCTCGGATTTGATCGACCTTGGCCGTATTCCGGAACTGAGAGGCATTTCGCTCAGCGGGGACACTCTCACCATCGGCGCCATGACCTGCCATGAGGATGTCGCGCGTTCCGCTGACGCAAAGAGCGCCATCCCCGCATTGGCCGGTCTTGCGGGCGATATCGGCGACCCGGCGGTGCGCAGCCGCGGCACGCTGGGGGGCTCCATCGCCAATAACGACCCGGCGGCGGACTACACGGCAGCCCTCGTGGCGCTGGGCGCCAGCGTCCATACGCCGTCCCGTGTGATCGCCGCTGAGGATTTCTTCACCGGCATGTTCGAAACCGCTCTTGAAGAGGGCGAGATGATCGTGAAGGTCGCCTTCCCGGCGCCTCGGAGCGCGGCCTATGTGAAATTTCCCAACCCCGCGTCGCGCTATGCCACGGTGGGTGTTTTCGTTGCGGGCACACGAGAGGGCGTGCGGGTCGCGGTCACCGGCGCGGGGCCCTGCGTGTTCCGGGCGGGCGATATTGAGGCTGCATTGGAGGGCGACTTCTCCGCCGACGCCCTGCGCGGCGTCTCCGTTTCGCCGGACGGGCTGAACTCCGATCTGCACGCATCGGCCGAATACCGGGCGAACCTCATTGGCGTCATGACCCGGCGCGCGGTCGCCAGGGCAAGCTGAGGGTAAGGGACGCCATGGAAAAATACGGAATAGGACAGCCCGTCCGCCGCAAGGAAGATGCGCGCTTCATCACGGGCGCGGGCACATTCGTCGATGACATCACGCGCGAGAATCTCGCCCACGCATTCGTCCTGCGCTCCCCCTATGCGCACGCCGATATTGGCCGCATTGATACCAGCGAAGCGATGGCCATGCCGGGGGTTCTCGCAATCATTACCGGCGCGGACTGGATCGCGGAAGGTTTCGCGCCCATGCCCACCAAGTCCGCGGTTCAGACCAAAATCGACGGCTCGAAGCTCAATCAGCCGCCGCGCCACCCCCTCGCCATCGGCCGGGCGCGCTATGTCGGCGAGCCGGTCGCATTCATTGTCGCGGAAACCCGCGCGCAGGCGCGCGACGCGGGCGAGGCGGTCGAGGTCGACTATGAAGAGCGCGAAGCGGTCACCGACCCGGCCAAAGCGATTGCTCCCGGAGCTCCGCGCATCTGGGACGATATCGAGGGAAATTTCTGTCTCGACTTCGAGCTTGGCGACAGGCAGGCCACTGACAAGGCTTTTGAAGACGCCGGCCATGTGGTGACGCTGGAGCTGCGCAACCAGCGCGTGACGGCGGTGCCCATCGAGCCGCGCGGCGCTATCGCCGAATATGACTCCGCGACCGGCCGCTACAAGCTGCATAACGCAACCCAGAACGTCCATGCCAACCGGGCCGCCTTCGCCGGTGTGCTGAACATCTCCCCCGATGAGCTGCATCACATCGCGCCCGATGTCGGCGGCGGGTTCGGCGCCAAGAACAGCGGCTATCCCGAGCCCCCGCTTCTGCTCCATGCGGCGAAGAAACTCGGCCGCCCGGTCAAGTGGATCAACGACCGTAATGAGAGTTTTCAGAGCGACACCCATGGCCGCGCCCAGGACTCGAAAGTGGAGCTGGCACTCGACGAGGACGGAAAGTTCCTGGCCCTGCGCACCGCGACCATCGGCGATATCGGCGCCTATTGCTGGACCATTGGACCTTTTACGCCAACGGCCGGGTCGGCGCGCACGCAAGGGGGGCCGTATTATTTTCCGGCCATGTATTACACCTCAAGGGCGGTTTTTACGAACACCATGCCGCTGGACCCCTATCGCGGGGCGGGACGCCCGGAGGCCTCGTTCCAGATCGAGCGCGTGGTGGAGCTTGCCGCGCGCAAACTGGGGATCGACCCGGTCGAGCTGCGCGCTAAGAACCTGATGCCGGCGGACAGCCTGCCGCGCAAAACGCCGATGGGCCTCGACGTGGACTCAGGCGATTTCCCCAAAGTGTTCGGGCGCACGCTGGAAATGAGTGACCGGGCCGGATATGCGCAGCGTGTGGAAGCGAGCCGCGAACGCGGCCTGCGGCGCGGCTTCGCCATCGCGCCCTATCTGGAATGCACCGGCGGCAGCCCGAAGGAATTCGCCGGCGTGAAATTCGCAAAAGACGGAACCCTCACCCTGAGCGTCGGGTCGCAGTCGACCGGAATGGGCCATGAGACCTCCATGCCGCAAATCCTCGCCGCGACGCTCGGTCTCGATATTGCGAAGATTTCCTATGTGCAGGCCGACACGCAGGCCACGCCCATCGGCGGCGGCCATGGGGGCTCGCGCAATCTGGAGGTTGGCGGCAGCGCGGTCGTGACTGCCGCAAACGAGATTATCGGCAAGGCCAAACAAATCGCCGCCCATCTGCTCAACTCCAGCGCGGAGGACATGTCCTTTGCCGATGGCGCGTTCGCCGATGTGAAAACGGATCAAAGCGTTTCGATTGAAGACGTCATCGCTGCCTCCCTCGAGCAGGCGCGTCTGCCGGGGGACATGGAGCCGGGATGTCTCGACACCGGCGCAATATTCGAGCGCGAAGTCATCTCCTGCCCCAATGGCTGCCACGCGGCGGAAGTCGAGGTCGATCCCGAAACCGGCGCCGTGCAGGTGGTGGGTTACTGGGTGGTCGACGATTTCGGCACCATCATCAATCCGCTGCTCGCCGAGGGTCAGGTCATGGGCGGCATCGCGCAGGGGCTCGGCCAGGCGTTGTTGGAGGAGATCATCTATGACCCGGAAAGCGGCCAGCTCGTCACCGGCTCGCTGATGGATTACGCCCTGCCGCGCGCGGACGATTTGCCGGCGATGGAGATGGAATTTTTCGAAGACGCCCCCACGGCCAAGAACCCGCTCGGCGTCAAGGGCGCGGGCGAAGCGGGGTGCTGCGGCGCGCCGCCGGCCATCGTCAACGCCGTGCTCGATGCGCTGGCGGGCGACGGGGTCACGCATATCGAAATGCCGCTGACGCCGCAGAAGATCTGGCGCGCGATTGCGGAAGCGAAAACATAGGCAGACCGCCCGTGAGCCGCAAGATGCACAAAAAATCCGGCTCTTTTTTTGGAATAGTTCGGGCCGCGGGGTTGCCGCCCGCGTCTCCCCCAACTACCAATGAGGATATGCCGGAGAAGCAACGAGTCCTGGACGCGAACGACGCCTTCTACACCGCATTCCGGTTGTTGAACTTCGACGCCATGGATGCGGTATGGGCGAAGCGCCGCGACGTGTCGGTCTATCACCCCAACCAGCCGGGCATCGGCACCCGCGACGCGGTCATGGAGTCCTGGCACAAGATTCTCGTGGCCGGCCAGCCGGCGCAGGTGACGGTCTCCGATCAGACGGTGATCATGACGGCGAAATCCGCTTTCGTCATCTGCCGCGAGGAAATCGGCGGCACGCATCTCATCGCCACGAATGTGTTTGTGCTTGAAGACGGGATGTGGCGAATGACGCACCATCAGGCAAGCCGGCTGCCGGCGCCCATGCCCGCGCAGCAACGCGATCGATTGAAACGGCGCAAAGAATAAAGACTAGAGCCCGTTGGATATCATTGAACAATTCGAGAGCGAAGCCCGGGGCCGCGGCGGCCGGGTGGTCCTGCCCGAGGGAAGCGATGCGCGTGTGTTGCGCGCGGCCGCCAGGATGGCGGAGGAGGGTTTGGCGCATCCTATTCTGCTCGGCGACAAACCGGAGATTGCAGCAGCCGCCAGGGACGCGGGCGTCGATGTGAAGGGGCTTGAAGTGCTGTGCCCCGAAACAGACGCCAGGGTCGCGGAATTTGCCGCCCATATCGAAAATACCCGCAAGAACATGACCCCGGAGATGGCGGAACGGCTGGTGCGCCGGCGGCTGTATTTCGGCGGGATGATGGTGGCTCGGGGCTTCGCGGAAACAATGGTCGCCGGCGTTTCCACCCCGACCCGGCGGGTCATCGAAGCGGGCATGATAACGGTCGGCATGGCCGAGGGCATCAAGACCCCTTCCAGCTTCTTTTTGATGGTCGTGCCTAATTTCCTGGGCCAGGGGCCCAGGAGCTTCATTTATGCGGACTGCGGCTTCAATGTCGACCCGAGCGCGCAAGAACTTGCCGACATCGCGGTGATCTCGGCTGCAAGCGCCGCTGAACTCCTCCCCGAGCCGCCGCGCGTCGCCCTGCTGTCTTTCTCCACGCATGGGAGCGCGTCCCACCCGCGCGTCGACAAGGTGAGACAAGCTCTCGAGCTGGCGCGTGAACGCGCGCCCGAGCTTATGATCGACGGGGAGTTTCAGGCCGATACCGCGCTCACTCCGGCTGTCGCCGCCGTCAAGATCAAGGGATCGAGCGCGGTCGCGGGCCGGGCCAACGTGCTGGTGTTCCCCGATCTGGATTCAGGGAATATCGCCTACAAGCTCACCCAGTATATGGCCGGCGCGCGGGCCATCGGTCCGGTTCTCCAGGGGTTCAAGGCGCCGATCTGCGATCTCTCGCGCGGAGCAAATGCGGAAGACATCGTCGCCGCCAGCGTAGTCGGACTGCGCCGGGCGGGGCATGGGGCGGGGATGATCCCGCCGGGGGGCGCGGGCGCCGGGCGCGCACGCTAATCCAGCGGTGCCGGTTTACGGCTTGACTCCGGACTACAGTACGGAGCCCAGGGTCTTTCATCAAACAGGACATGAACCCTGCGTATTGGCGAGTGCGCGCCCGGTCCGGGTGCGTGCGCCAGTTCCGATCCGGAGCGCGCGGAAGAAAATCGAAGGAACGGCGACTCATGACGGCAGCCGGAAAAGCTCTGCGCATCCTGGTTTTGCTCGCGCTTGTCGCCGCCAGCACTCCGGCTTGGGCGGCCAAGGTTTATAAAATCCGGGTCGACGGACTGGCCTGTCCGTTTTGCGCCTATGGAATCGAGAAGAAGCTGATGGCCGTTCCGGGGGTCAAGAGCCTGGGCATTTCCATCAATAAGGGAATTGTCACCGTGACCATGCGCAAGGGCGCGACTCTGAGCAGGGATACGGCAAGCCGCGCGGTCAAGAATGCCGGCTTCACCATGCGCAGCTTCAGATGATCGTCCGCGGAGCGCAGGGACCATGATGAAACGCAAATCGGCAATTCTTGTCCTGGCCATGGCGGCACCGGCCTTCGTTATGACGCTGGCGGCGGAAAATGCCGCATGGGCGCATGGCCCGGTATTTTCGCCCGGGCCCGAAACGATCTGGAAGGGCGGCACAGAAGTGACGGTTGCCGCGCCTTACAGCAGGCAAAGCGGCCCCGGGGCCGGGCGCGATGTGCTTGAGCCCTCCATCGAGATCGAATACGGCCTCACCGAAAACTGGCAGATCGGCATCGAGGCCCCCTACAAGTTCGTGGATACCAGCGGTGCCGATGGCGGCGGCATGGGGGATGTTGTCCTCGACACCAAATATCAGCTCTGGAAGAAGGACCTCCCCGGCGCGCAATACAAGGCCGCGGCCTTCGCCCGGCTCAAGCTGCCGACGGCGAGCGATACCGGCACGCCGCGGCTGGGCAGCGGTTCCACCGACCTCGCGGGCGGCATCGCGGCGGGTTACGAATCGCGCCGCTGGTACTGGTTCACGAGCGCCGCCTATTCCCTGAACAACAAAGGCGGCTCCGGTCTTGAGAAAGGAGACCGACAATTCCTGAACGCCGTTGGCGGCGTGAGGCCGATTCTGAGCGAATATGGCGAACCGGACACCGTATTCATGCTCGAGTTGAACTGGGAGCGGTCGGACAGGGACAAGCTGAACGGTCTGAGCCTCGCCAATACCGGAGGCAGTGAATTGTTTATTTCACCGGTTTTCTGGTGGACCTACCGCCAGATAGCGGTGAAAGGCGGTGTGCAACTGCCGGTCATGCAGGATCTGAACGGAACCCAGCCGGACAACGATTACCGGGGCAAACTGGAACTCGTCTATCATTTCTGAACACTCCGCGCGGGCGCGGCGGGGGAGGCGTGATCCCCCGTCAGCCGCCCGCATCGCTCCGGTTCGCCATGATCACCGCCAGGGCGGCCGAGGCGAGGCGCGCGGCGGGCGGGTCGGAGCGGCTGGTAAGCAGGATGGGCACCTTCGCGCCGAGTACGATGCCGGCGGCGCAGGCCCCCATGAAATGCACCATCATCTTGAACAGCGCGTTGCCGGAAACAATATCGGGCACGATGATGATCTCGGCCTGCCCCGCGCCCGGCGCGGCGATGCCCTTGATCTGGGCCGCCTCGGCGGACACGGCGATGTCGAAGGCCACCGGGCCATCGACCACCGCCTGCCGCACATTGTCCTTCGCCCAGGCGGCCAGCTCCGCCGCCTCCACGCTGGAGGGTATGGCGTCGGAGGGCTCTTCGGTGGCCGACAGCAGCGCCACATGAGGCCGCGCAACCCCCAGCGCGTGCGCCAGATCGACCGCGTTCAGGAGAATCGCCTTTCTGGTTTCCAGATCAGGATGGGTGTTGAGCGCCCCGTCTGAAATGAACAGCGGCTTGCCGTGGCCCGGCGCCGTCATATGAAACACGTGAGAAAACCGCCTGCCCGTGCGCAGCGCATATTGCTTGTCGAGCACGGCCCGCATGAACACATCGGTGTGCACATGGCCCTTTAAGATGGCATCCACGCGGCCCGCGCCCGCATGGGCGGCGCCTTTCGCGGCGGCATCCTCTTCATCCACCGCGACATCGATGGCGAAGGCCGAGATATCCCAGCCAAGCTTGTCCGCGCCGGCCCTGATGTCTTCGGGATCGCCGATCAGCAGCGGTTCGATCAACCCGGCCTCGACGCAATCGCGCACGCTTTCCAGAACCACGTCCGTACCGGCATTGACGACGGCGGTGCGCAGGGGCGCGAACCCGCGCGCGGCCTCCAGCAGAGCGGGCGGGCACTGGACGTCGGATGTCCGGGGCATGGACCCGCCTCTACACGTTCACCCCGCCCTCGGGCACATCGGTGTGCTGGTATTTCTTCAGCATGCGCTTGGGATATTTGAGCGCGTCGCGGCGGAACGGGTCGCCAAGCTCACGGGTCACCAGCATCTCGATGATGGTGGTCTTGCCGGCCTTTTGCGCATCGGTGGCCTTGATGAGTTCATTGCCCACATCGTCGAGGCCTTCGACCGTGACCGCTTCGGCGCCCATGGAGCGGGCGACTTCGGCGAAGCTCGGATTTTCCAGGTTCGTGCCGATGAAACGGTTGCCGTAAAAATCCACCTGGTTCTTCTTCTCCGCGCCCCACTGCTTGTTGTGGAACACCACCGCGGTCACCGGAATATCCTCGCGCACGCAGGTGAGAATCTCGCCGAAGCTCATGCCCCAGGCGCCATCGCCCACATAGGCGACGGCGGGGCGCTCGGGAGCCGCAACCTTCGCTCCAATCGCGCAGGGGAAGGAATAGCCGCAATTGCCGAAGCTCATGGCCGCGAACATGGAGTTGGGCCGGTTGAAGCGCAGATAGGAGTTGGACACCGAGCAGATATTGCCTATGTCGGTGGACACCATCACATCTTCGGGAAGCGCTTTTTCAAGCTCGCGCAGCATCTGGCGCGGATGCATGTAGGGCGAGTCCTCGATCTGCTTGAGGCTCCACACGTCCATTTCATGCTCCCAGCCGTCAAGCTCCGCTTCCCAGGCGTCTTTCTGCTTTTTGACCTCTTTCGCCCGCTCTTCCTTGTTGTCCGCGCAGGCGAGCTTGCGGTTGGCGAGCCGGTAAGTGATCGCCTTGGCGGCCGCCCTGGCGTCGCCGACGACACCGCAGGAAATCTGTTTCACGAGGCCGAGCATCCGGTGGTCGGTATCGACCTGGATGATCTTCGCGTCTTGCGGCCAGTATTCGATCTCATATTGCGGCAGGGTGCCGAACGGCCCGAGCCGCGTGCCGAGCGCCAGCACCACGTCGGCCTGGGCGAGAAGTTTCATGGCGGCCTTGGAGCCCTGATAGCCAAGCGGCCCGCACCATAAGGGATGTTTGGCCGGGAAGGCGTCATTATGCAGATAGGAACACACCACCGGCGCATCGAGCGCTTCGGCCAGGGCAACGGCCTCGTCGACGCCATCTGAAAAAATGACGCCGCCGCCGGACACGATGACCGGGAATTTGGCCGACGCCAGCAGATCGGCGGCTTCATCGAGACTTTCCTCCGCGCCCGGTCCGCGCAGAATCTTCTTCGGGGCCGGAATGTCATAATCCGCTTCGCCATAGAAAAAATCGCGCGGAATGTTCAGTTGCGTCGGTCCGCGTTCGCTCATGGCCATATCGAAGGCGCGCGCGGTGAACTCAGCCATCCGGGCGGGATTGTTGACATGGGCCTGATATTTGGTGATTCCCTCGAAAAAGGGCAGTTGCTGGGCTTCCTGAAATCCGCCCAGCCCTTGTGTCGCGGACCCGGTCTCGGGGGTAATGACCACGACCGGCGAATGCGCCCAGAAGGCGGCCGCCGTCGAGGTCACATAATTGGTGATGCCGGGACCGTTCTGGCCGATGCACACGCCGTGGCGGCCCGAGGCGCGCGAATATCCGTCCGCCATATGCCCCGCGCCCTGTTCATGCACCGTCGGAATGAACCGGATACCGGCTGTCGGAAACAAATCCATGGCGTCCATGAACGCCGATCCGGCGATGCCGAACATCTCCGTCACGCCCTGTGCAACCAGGGCCTCCACAAAAGCTTCACTGGGGGTCATTCGGGTCATGACATCCTCCCTCAACTGGCGGCCTCAACAAAATTCACTTACATCACCGTCCCGCATGGCGAGACGTTTCGTCTCGTTTTAGGAGACGATTGCCTGTGCTGTCAATCTGAGTCTGGAGGGATTTCCTGCCTGGGGCAACGGCGCCGCCGGGAAAACAGCGGAGTCAGGCCGTCACATCCCAGATTTCCGCAAGACGCTTGGCGGCGGCCTGAAGCTTTTTCGCATATTTGGGCGCGTCCTTCACGGTGACGCGATGGGCCGGCGCATGCATGCCGAGCGAGGCCACCGCATAGCCTTCAGGAGCGAGTACGGGCACGCCCACTCCGATGATCCCTTCGGCATATTCCTGATTTCCGATCGCATATCCGCGCTCGCGAATTGCGTCCAGCTCGATCATCAGCTCATCGGGGTCGGTGATGGTGTTCTTGGTGAAGGGCACGAGATCCAGGGTCTTGACAGTCCGCGCTCTCACCGTGTCGGGAAGAAACGCCATCATGGCCTTGCCGCCGGAGGTAATGTGAGCCGGCAACTGGATGCCCGTCACAATATGGATGCGTGGCTCGCGAGTGCATTCGACCCGCTCTATATAGACATAGTCGCGGCCGGCGACGACACCGAGAGTACAGCTCTCGCCCAGTTCGGCCACGACCTTCTGGATGGTCGCCAGAATCGGTATGCCCTGGTTCGCCGACCGGATCGTATCGAATGCGAGTTTCGACAACCGCGCCCCGACGGCGAAACGGTCGCGATTTGGAATCTTCACGATCAGGCCCTGCTCGTGCATTTGCTGCAGCAGCCTGTGCAATGACTGCCGGGACATCCCGAGCCGGTCCGTGAGATCCGGCAATCCGATGGACTGAGGCTGTTCGAGAATCACCTCAAGCACGTTCAAAGCCTTTTCAAGGGCCGATTCCGGGTTCTTTTTTCCGGTCTTCCGCATCATTCATTCTTGCCCCGCAGGAGAATTAAGCAATCATCAGTAACTCCAGTGGATTACCAAAAATTGAAAAGTCTACCAGCTATTTGAGTTTTATTTCCGGCACTTACCGGATTTCGGTTTGCTCCTTTCGTCTTCCCGCCGGCGCCCCGGCGCCCGCTAAAATGCATTCATTCCTCCAGCAGAGACCAGCTGCTGGAAATATCCTTGGCAATTTCGGTCATGCCCGGCAGAAAAGAAAGCGCCTTCTCCCGGTCCATCCGCGTGGACGGCGCATGCACGGCCAGGGCCGCAATCGCCTTGCCGCTGGCGTCGCGGATCGCAATCGCAATGGCTGTCAGTCCCTCGAAATACTCCTGGTTGTTGAAGGAGTAACCGCTGGACCTGATCGTTGCGAATTCCTTCTCAAGCGCCGCCGCACTGGTAAGCGTGGTCTTTGTAAAATGCTGCAGCGGCAGCGTATTCAGGATGCGCATGCGAATATTCTTGTGCTGGTTCGCCAGCAGCAGCTTGCCGATGGCCGTGCAATGGACGGGAGCCCGGCTCCCGACCTGCAACTGAAGACGCAACGGCGAAGGCCCGTCCATGCGTTCGATATAGATAATCTCATCCTGATGCAGGATGCCGACATTGCAGGTTTCCCCGGTCTCGCCGACCAGCCTTTCGAGCACACTGCGAATCGGCGCGGCCGTGTTCAGGGTGCCCAGAGCCTGCACCGACAATTGCGCCAGGGCGGGCCCGACCACATATCTGTCTCTTTGCGGCGCCCGCAGGATCAACTGCGCATTTTCAAGCTGCGCCAGGATCCGGTGGATCGTTTGCCGCGGCAGATCGATGGCCGCGGCGAGTTCGGCCAGGCCGACGGGACGCGGGCTCCGCGTCAGCTCGCCCAGGACGAGAAGCGCCTTTTCGAGCGCCGAGCTTGGTTCACCCGGCTTTTTTCTGCCACCCCGGTATACCATCAGCACCCGCGCATATCCTGCCCCCCCCGTTAACGGCCGGCAATCCGCCGCAACACCCGCTGGCCCCGGCACTATACAATCGCCGGCACATAAGGGTCAGCCTGTCAGCCAAAAAAACTTGCAGAATGACGCCTGTCCGTTTTCCTGGCTCAACCGCGACAAAAAAATTATTGACTGCTGTACGTAAACATGAAAAATGGGATGAACTGTCCCATAATACAATATCCATACTGTTTTTTTGATGATTTTGTTCGATTTCCAACCCGGCCAATAATCGCATTTGTTCCCGTGCCGGCGGTCGCGGTCAATGGGTGGAAGATTGTTAGCGGGATCACGCACGCACGGATACCATCGCCGGATGGTTTGCCGAAAGGATCGCTTGCCGGTCCGCAAATGAATTAGGACCTGCATGATGGCACAAGCAACCGCCGCGAAACAGACCGGCGAAATCAGCACCGAAGAGACCGTATCGGGTTTGATTGAAAAGGCCCGCGAGGCCATGGCTTTGTTTGAAAGTCATGACCAGGCGCGTATCGATGAAGCGGTCACGGCAATTGCCTGGTCGCTCTACAGGCCCGAGAGCGCCAAGGCGCTCGCCGAGCTCGCCGTCGAGACCACCGGGCTTGGAAATGTGCCAAGCAAGATCATCAAGAACCAGCGCAAGACCTTCGGCACCCTGCGCGACCTGATGCGGGTCAGATCGACCGGCATCATCGAGGAGTTGCCGGAAAAGGGGCTGGTGAAATATGCCAAGCCGGTGGGCGTGGTCGCCGCGGTCACGCCCTCGACCAATCCTTCAGCCACGCCCGTCAACAAGGCGATGATGGCGCTCAAGGGCGGCAACGCCGTTATTATTGCGCCCTCGCCCATGGCCTGGACCGCGACCAACGCGACCATCGAGGCGATGCGCGCGGAACTCGCCAAAGTCGGCGCGCCGCGGGACCTTGTGCAAATCCTGCCCCAGCCGGTCACGCGCGAAGCAACCACGGCGCTCATCGGCGCGGCCGATCTGTCGGTGGTGACCGGCAGCCAGAACAATGTGCGCCGCGCTTATTCTTCGGGAAAACCGGCCATCGGCGTCGGCGCGGGGAATGCGCCGGTCATCATCGATGCCTCGGCCGATCTCGATGACGCGGCGCAAATGATCTGCGCGTCGAAAATATTCGATAACGCCACGTCCTGCTCGTCGGAGAATTCCCTCATCATTCTGGATGAGGTTTACGACGAGGCCATCGCCGCCCTCATCCGCGCCGGGGGCTATATGGCGAGCGAGGACGAGGGCAGGCGCATCGTCGATCTGCTGTGGCGGGACGGTAATCTCAACCGCCACATCATCGCCAAGGACGCAAGCGTGCTTGCGCAGGCCTTTGGCCTTGCGGGCGATGCCGGATCCGCCAAATTCTTCATGGTCGAGGAAACCGGGATTGGCGCCGGCCATCCGCTGTCGGGTGAAAAGCTCTCGCTTGTCCTCACTCTGTACCGGGCAAAAGACTTTGCCGATGCAAAACGCATCGGTTCCGAAATCCTCGACCATCTGGGCAAGGGGCATTCGATCGGCATTCACACCGCGAACATGGATCACGCGCGCGAGCTGGCAAAGGACATCGACGTGGTGCGGGTGCTGGTCAATCAGGCGCACACCTTCGGCAATGGCGGCGGTTTCAACAATGGCCTGCCCTTCACGCTGACAATGGGCTGCGGAACATGGCAGGGGAATTCCATCACCGACAATCTGAATTACACCTGCTTTCTCAACATCACCCATCTTGTAACGACAATCCCCGAAGACAAGCCGGCGGAGGAAGACCTGTTCGGCGGCCATTGGGAAAAATACGGGAAGTGATTTGCCTGTGGCACATGCTTCGAGACGCGGCCCTAGGCCGCTCCTCAGCATGAGGCCGATGTAGTCCGCAAACCTCATCCTGAGGAGGCGCGCAAGCGCCGTCTCGAAGGATGGGGCACAAGTAAATAGAAGGGAACACATGAATTTCGAGGAACATGCGGCCAAGCCGCTGCTCAAGGCCGTGGGCATCCCGGTACCCGATGGCGGCCTGGCGCGGAGCGGCGATGAAGCCGCCGCCCTGGCGGAAAGGCTCGGACCCTGCGTGGTGAAAGCGCAGGTGCCGACCGGCAAGCGGGGAAAGGCGGGCGGCATCGCGCTCGCCGCCAGCGGCGAAGAAGCGCGCGGCGAGGCGGAACGCATACTCGCCCTGGAGATCGCCGGGTTCCCGGTGAATTCGGTTCTGGTCGAAAGCCAGGTCCCGATTGCGAAGGAATTTTACGCCGCCGTTCTCAATGACTCCGATACCAAGGGGCCGCTGCTGCTGTTCTCCGCCGAGGGCGGCATGGACATCGAGGAGATTGCCGAAAAGCACCCGGACGCCCTGGTGCGGCTGCCGGTGGATATCCGCCGGGGCCTGGAGGCGGACGCCCTTGGTTCCGCTATTCCCGATATAGACGGCGTGGAGCGCGCGGCATTGCTCGATACGCTCACCAAACTCTATCGGGCATATCTCGAGAACGACGCGGAGCTGATGGAAATCAATCCGCTGGTGGCGACAGAAGATGGCGCCGTGATCGCGCTCGACTGCAAATTCGCCCTCGATGACTCCGCCATCCGGCGCCATGAGGAACTGGCCGAAACCGGCGCGCCCGAAAAGCTCACCGAACTGGAGCAACGCGGTCAGGACATCGGCTTCAAATATATCGAGCTGGAAGGAAATGTGGGCGTTCTCTCCAACGGAGCGGGGCTGACCATGACCACCATGGACGCCATCTCGCATTATGGCGGGGAGCCGGCGAATTTTCTGGAGATCGGCGGCGCCGCCTTCACGCTCGGCAAGCAGGCGCTGGAGGTCGTTCTGGGGAACCCGCGCGTCAAATCCCTGCTGATCAATTTCTGCGGCGCAATCGCCCGCACCGATGTCATGACCGGCGGCGTGCTGGAGGCCTGGGACGAGGTGAACCCGCGGGTGCCGGTGTTCTGGTCAATCAGCGGCACCGGGGAGGACGAGGCCAGGGCGATGCTGAAGAAGAAGCTCGGCGTCGAGCCTTTCCCCACCATGGACGAGGCGGTGAAGGCCGCCGTGGAGGCTGTCCGATGATCGTAAAGGGCCACGAAAGCGTGCTCGTGCAGGGCATAACCGGAACACAGGCGACCTTCTGGTCGGAGCGGATGAAGGAATACGGCACCAGGGTCATCGGCGGGGTGAACCCGAAAAAGGCCGGCACGCAGCATCTCGGGATGCCGGTCTGGGGGACGGCGCTCGACGCCGCAAAAGATCAGGACGCCGCAATCGATTGCTCCTGCGTGATCGTTCCGCCGCCGGGCGTCAAATCCTCCGTGCTCGACGCGCTGGAGGCGGGCATCAAAAAGATCGTCATTCTGACGGAGCATATTCCTGTCCATGACGTGATGTATTTCCTCGCCGCCGCGCGCGAGGCCGGCGCCTCCGTCATCGGTCCCAACACCGCCGGTATCGTGACGCCGGGCGAATGTTTCGTCGGCTTCATGCCGGCCTTCAATGAACGGGTGTTCAAACCGGGAAGCGTCGGCATTATCTCGCGTTCGGGCTCTCTGGGCACGCTTGTCTGCCTCGACATGGTGCAGGCGGGTCTTGGCATTTCCGCCTTCATCGGCATTGGCGGCGACCCGGTCATCGGCACCACCACGCGCGACGCGCTCCAATGCCTCGATGAAGACGCCAGGACGCAGGGCGTCGCGCTGATTGGCGAGATTGGCGGCGGCATGGAGGAAGAAGCGGCGCAGTACGCCAAAACCATGTCCAAGCCCATCGTCTCCTTCATGGCCGGCGCGGCCTCCCCCCCGGGCAAGAAAATGGGCCATGCCGGGGCCATCGTCATGGGCGACAAGGGGTCTTACGCGGGCAAGAAAAAGGCGCTTGAGGCCGCCGGTGTCACGGTGCTGCCCACGCCATCGATGCTGCCCGGCGCGCTGAAGGAGCGGCTATCCGTTTAGACCAAATGCATTGATGCCGAACCCGTGGCACATGCTTCGAGACGCGCCCTGCGGGCGCTCCTCAGCATGAGGTATGTATTTGTATTTCGCTCAAGCCTCATCCTTAGGAGGCGCCCCCGGGGTCTTGCCTTTGGCAAGCCCGAGGACAGGATCCGCGCCGTCTCGAAGGATGTGCGGTCCGGCCAAAGCCAAAGGCCCGGGGTATTATTTCGCCCGGCTGAGGCGCGCATAAACATAAATGCCCGTGACAAACGTGGCGGCGGCGACGCTGAGCAGCGCGGCGTTGTATCCCGATACCGCGATCAGCCCGGCAAAAAGGGCGGGAAAGGCGAGCGAGCCCACAAACACGAATGTCATGACGCCGGAGGTGGCCGCCGCGACGCGCTCGGGCCCCGCGATATCGGCCACCAGCGCAAGATAGACCCCGTTCCAGCTGAACCCCGCCGCCCCGAACCAGCACCCAAGCGCAATCAGGGCGAGGCGCGGCCACCCCTCATCCACGAACACGGCGGCAACCACGGACGCCGCGGTCAGCAAACCCAGAAAACCCAGCACAACATCGGCGCGCGTCCGGTCGGCCACATAGCCCCAGGCGAGGCGCGCCATGACGCTTGTCACCATGGCCGCGCTCAGGACCAGCCCGGCCTCGAGCGCGCTGACCCCCGCGCGGTCGACGAAAAACGTCACCATGACCGCGCCGAACGCATATTGCATGCCCGAATAGACCAGACCCGTAATCCCCAGCGCGCGCAGCCGCGGCCCGCGCATCACCAGCGCCACCCCCGCCAACGGTTTGCGCGGCAGCAGCGTATGGGCCGCATCCCGGCCGGCGTCCAGAACCGCGCGCCAGGGCTGGACGGCGGCGGAGACGGCGAGGCAGACGAACCCCATGGCGATGGCCGCCCCCTGCCAGCCGAAGACAAGCGCCAGCAAGGGAGCCGCAACCCCGCACAGCGCGCTGCCGGCGGGAACGCTTGTCTGCTTGATGGAAAATATGCCGGAGCGTTTTCCCGGTATGGTCATGGCGGAGAGCAGCCGCCCGCTGGCGGTGTTCCCCGGCCCATAGGCAAGGCCGATCAGCACCGCGCTCGCGACCGCGGACGGAACGGAGCCGATGGCCAGGGCGAACAGCCCCGCCGCCGCGAAGCCAAGCGCGCCCTGGCTGGTGCGCAGCGCCCCGTAGCGGGCGACGAGATTGGGCGCCGCCAGGGAGGACAGCGCCGCGCCCGCGTAAAGGATGGCCGCATAGAGCCCGATATAACGGGCCGGGATTTCCAGCGTCTGCGAGGCGGTCGGCGCCAGCACCGGCAGGGTCATCGACGCCAGTATGACCGACGCATAGGTCGCGAACATGGTGATGACGGCAGCCGCGACCGGCGGAGAGGATTTTGCCCGGTTCACTATTCGCACTTCCCCCTTGCAGTATTGATTTCGCGGCACTGCGCAACTAACACGGGGAGCAATAAACAAGAAGCGCCGATGGAGATTCCCCATCGCATCTGAAAAGAGGCTTGCATCAATGTTCACCATCTATGGCCGCGCCAACTCGTCCAATGTCCGCAAGGTCCTCTGGCTGTGCGGGGAAATCGGTCTTGAGGGCTATGAACGGCTGGACTATGGCCGCGGCTTCGCCCCGATCGACTCGCCTGAATATGCGGCGCTGAACCCCAACATGCTGGTCCCCACATTTGTCGAGGGCGATCTGGTGCTTTGGGAATCGAACGCCATTCTGCGTTATCTGGCGGCCAAACACGGGCGGCAAGAAATCTACCCCGAAGACCTCGCCGCCCGGGCACGCGTCGACATGTGGCTGGACTGGCAGCTGACCACGCTCATCACCGGTGTGCGGCAGCTGTTCCAGGGATTGCATGTAAAGGACCCGGCCTACACCGCTCCGGAGCAACTTGAAAAAGCAGCCCAACTGGCCGCGAGTTCGATGGAAATCCTCGATGCGAATCTGGCGAAGAGTGGCGGTTATGCCGCGGGCGAAACCCTCACCATCGCCGACTGCGCGCTCGGCATGTTCGTGCATCGCTGGTATGTGCTGCCGATCGAGCGGAAGGAGTTTTCCGCGCTTCAGGCCTATTACGCGCGGCTCAAGGAGCGCGAGCCGTTTCGGAAATGGATTATTGATCAGGGGGTTTAGGGGCTGAACCCCCTCTCCCCCGTGGGGAGAGGGTTGGGGTGAGGGGGGCCTATCCCGCCTGCCCGGCGATCTCCTTCACTTCGGCCACAAGATTGGCCGGAACGCTCAGGCCCTTTTCCGCCGCCTGTTTGCGCAGCGCCTCGCGCCGCGCGCCGGGAATGCGCGCGCCCTCCTGGGCCGTGATGGCATCCATGATGGTCTCGACGCGGGCGAGGAAATGATCGCGGCCCGCGAATGCCTCCGGATCGATGACAATGAGAAACTGCCCGACCGATGGAGGGTCGCCATCGGTGGTGAAGAAGGACGAGGCTTCGGTTGAAAGCGCGCTGGCGGTGAGCGGGGCCGAGAGGATTTCCACCATCAGACCCAGCGCCGCGCCTTTCGCGCCGCCCATGGGCAGCAGCACCCCTTCGCTCAGCGCGACTTCAGGGTCGGTGGTCGGATTGCCCTTTGCGTCCGTCGCCCAGCCCTCGGGGATCGGTTTTCCGGCCTGTTTCGCCGTCATGATATTGCCGCGCGCAACCTGGCTGAGCGCCATGTCCATCACCAGGGGAAGGGTGTCTTTGCGCGGGGAGGCGAAGGCGAGCGGCTGTGTGCCGTAGGTGGGCTTGTTTCCACCCCAGGGCGCCATGGCTTGGGGCGTGTTGCCCATGACAAGGGCGATGAGACCCTGATCGGCGATCCGCTCCACATGATGGCCCAGCACACCGCAATGGTGCGAGTTATGGAACGCCACTGCGGCGATGCCGCTGGCGCGCGCCCTGGCGGGGATATGCTCCAGCGCCAGATCGATGGCCGGGTAGAAAAAGCCGTGTTTCACGTCGATCGTGAGAGCGCCGGGCAACTCCTTCATGATTTCCGGCTCCGCCAGCCCGTCGCATTTGCCGCTTCTGGCCTGCCCCGCATAGGAGGGCACGCGCGAGACCCCATGCCCCTTGCGCCCGTCGATCTCGGCGGCCAGCAGGGCCCGGGCGACGCAGCGCGCGTTTTTCCCGGATGTCTTTGCATTTGCGAGCGCGGCGATCATGAGCGCTTCCAGTTCATCGCAGGTGAATGAAACCATATCGCTCATGACACGCCCTCAAGCTCGCGCAACACATTGGCGACGGTGATGGTCGAGATTGCCGCGCTCGATTCTTCCGTAACGCCGGAGATATGCGGCGTCATGATGAGGTTGGGGACGCCGGCAAACTTGGCTGCACCCTCTTGCGACAGGGGCTCGTCGGCAAACACATCGAGCGCCGCGCCGCCGATCTGCCCCGATTTAAGCGCCGCGATCAGATCGTCCTCTTCGATGACGCCGCCGCGCGCGGTGTTGATGAGGAACGACCCCTTTTTCATGCGCGCCATGGCGGCGGCATCGATGAGGTTCCGCGTTTCGGGCAGCAGCGGGACATGAACCGAAAGGATATCGCTGCGGGCGATGAGATCGTCCAGCGAGACCCTTTCCGCGAGCTTCCAGCCCTGCGCGTCGCCCGGTACATGGGGATCGTGAGCGATAACCTCCATTTCAAGGCCGCGCGCCATGCGCGCCGCCGACTGGCCGATCATGCCGAACCCCAGCAGCCCGAGCGTGCGCCCGCGCGCCTCAAGGCCGACATTGCCGGTGCGCGGCCATTTGCCCGCCAGGATATCGTCTTTCGCGTAAAACGATCCGCGCAGAAGCATCATCATGGCGCAGATGGCGTATTCCGCCACCGACACGTTATTGCTGCCGGTCGCCGGGCACACTTTCACCCCAAAGCGCTCGCAGGCCGGTACGTCCACATTGTCGAGACCCACGCCCAGACGCCCCAGCACCCTGAGCTTCGGCCCGGCGCTGAGAATATCGTCCGTGACTTGCGTGCGGTTGCGCACGATGAGCGCCACCGCATCGCCGAGCAGCGCCTTGAGTTCCTCCGGTTTGTCGCACAGGGTCTTGTCCCAGTGGACGTCATATCCGGCTTTCAGTTCCTCGACCGGGCCTTCGTCCATGAATTCGGTAATGACGATATCGGGCATGTTTGTGACCTAACTCAGCTCCAGTTGTTTGCGCATTTCATCCATCAGTTCGGGTTTCAGTTCCATGCCAATGCCTGGCTGATCCGCGGGCAAAGTCACATAACCATCGGCAATCGGAATGTCGTCGGCGAAGCCGCCATAGGGCGCGAACACGCCGGGATAGGATTCCGACCCGCCGAGCTGGAGCCCCGCCGCCATGTTCAGCGCCAGCTGGTGCCCGCCATGGGGCAGGAAACGGCGGCGCGGCCAGCCGAGCTTCGACGCTTCCTCCAGGATCACCAGATATTCGGTGAGCCCATAGGCGAGGGCAGGGTCCGGCTGCACCCAGTCGGTACGGGCGCGCAGGCCGCCAAAACGCAGCAGGTTGTTCATGTCCTGATGGGAGAACAAATTCTCGCCCGTGGCGATGGGGCCGTCATAACTCTGTACGAGTTCCGCGTTCAGGTGATAGTCGAGCGGATCGCCCGGTTCCTCATACCAGGCGAGGCCGAGCGGCGCGATCGCTTTGCCGAAGCGAATGGCCTCGTCGAGCGTGAAACGGCCATTGGCATCGACAGCGAGATTTTCCCCCGCGCCCAGCACCTCGATGGCGGCCTCCATGCGCGCCATGTCTTCCGCCAGCGGGACGGCGCCGACCTTCATTTTGCAGATCTTGTAGCCCTGCTCGCGGTAGCCGCGCATTTCTTCTTGCAGCTTCTCAGGCCCCTTGCCGGGGGTGTAGTAGCCGCCGCCGGGATAGACGAGCACCTTTTCATCGAAGGCCCCGCCATTGTAGCGCTGCGATAAAATCCGCCAGAGCGGCTGCCCGGCGATCTTGGCGTGAATGTCCCAGATGGCCATGTCGAGAGCGCCGATGGCGGAGGAACGCTCGCCATGCCCGCCGGGTTTTTCGTTGCTCATGACCGTGCGCCATACGGTGAGGGGGTCGAGATTTTCTCCCGTTTCATCCAGCAGGGATTTCGGGCCGGCCTGGCGGAGGCGCGGGGCGAAGCGCTCCGCAATCATGCCCGGCTGGGCGTAGCGCCCGTTGGAGGAAAAGCCGTAGCCGATGACGGGTTCGCCCTCGCGCACCGCATCCGTCTCGACGGCCACCACATTGGTTGTCATCGTCTCGAAGGAAATGAAGGCATTGGCGATCTGCGAGGCGAGAGGAACCGAGGCGTGGCGGATGCTGGTTATTTTCATTGGCGCAAGAGTTCCCTCAAACTACCACCTCATGCTGAGGAAGGCCGCGCAGCGGGCTGTCTCGAAGCATGGGCGAAAATCGCCATCCTTCGAGACGCGGCTGCGCCGCTCCTCAGGATGAGGGTGTGGACTGCAAGCCCGCCCTCTTTTTCCCTCCCCCGCAAGGGGGGAGGGGAATTTTTCCTCACGCGCTGCGGTAGAGCTTGGTCATGACAAACTCCCGGTGCCCGAGGGTTTCGGCGCAGGTGTTGCGCCCGTTGGCGGTGCGCCGGATCATCTCGATCAGCGCGTCGCCCGCCGTATCCAGCGTCATTTTGCGTTTCAGAATGCCGGTCACGTCCAGGTCGATATGTTCCGACATGGTGCGCAGGGTGCGCGGATTGGCGGAGATTTTGATGACGGGCAGGATTGGGTTGCCGACGATATTGCCCTGGCCCGTTGGAAATGTATGGACCACATATCCGGCCGCCGCCATCAGCGTCACGCATTCCGCCGCCGCCGATGACGTATCCATATAATAGAGGCCGGCGCCCTTTGCCGGGGCCTCGGCCGGCTCCAGCACATCGATATAGGTGCATTTGCGCCCGATCTTCTCCAGATTGCCGAGCGCCTTTTCCTCGATGGTGGTGAGCCCGCCCTCGATATTGCCCTTGGTCGGCTGGCTGTCGGACAGATCGTCCACCTTATGCGCCTCGATGACATCGTCCTGATAGGCGTTGAAGGTCTTCATGAATTTCTTGCCCACCTCGGGCGAGACCGCGCGCGCTTCGCAGATATGCTCCGCGCCGGTAATCTCCGATGTCTCGCCGAAACAGCCATAAATGCCCTTGGGGATCAGCTTGTCATACATGTTGCCGACGGTCGGGCAGGACCCCAGCCCCGTGGTGGTGTCGGACTCGCCGCATTTGGTCGAAACCCAGAGCTCGGACATGCCGCATTCCTCGCGCAGCAGCTCCGTCGCCCACTGGACATATTCCTGGGCCTTGCGCCCGGCGGCCGCGACCGTCTCCAGATCGCCATGCTGCTCGATGGAAAACCCCGATACCGGTTTGCCCGTCTTGGCGATGCCGTCAACAATCGTCTTGGTCCAGTGCGGCTCGATGCCGATGACGATGACGGCCGCCACGTTCGGATTGGCGCCGGTGCCGATCATGGTGCGGAAATGCAAATCCAGATCCTCGCCGAACTGGAGCCGCCCATAGGCATGGGGCAGCGCCATCGTGCCCTTGATATTGTTGCCCACCGCCTCGCAGGCGGCGTTCGAGATGTCGTCGACGGGCAGGATGATGACGTGGTTGCGGACCCCGATGCGGCCATTCTCGCGCCGGTAGCCCATGAATGTGTCGTTGTTACTCGCCATGAGCCTTCTCCCTACCAGCGCTTCGTTTTGAGATTATGCACGTGAACATGCTCGCCCTTGGCGGCATTGGCGACCATTTTGCCGATGTCCACGCCATATTTGATGATCGTGTCGCCGTCTTTGAGATCGGTGAGCGCAATCTTGTGCCCGATCGGAATATCGTGCCCGGCCTTGAGATTGATGGATGTGTCATCTTCTGTGATGACGCCGAGCATATCGGTGCCGGCCCTGAGCCCCTCGATGACGATGACGCCGACATTGTCTTTCGGGCTGTGCACGAGAAATTGCGGTTCTGACATTTACAACTCCTTTGGTTTCTCAATTCCGTTGTCCGGATAAATCCACTCAGATCAGTTCTTCGGTCTTGTCGCGGGTCTCGCCGAAGCGCCTGAGCGCCGGGGGTTTCAGACCTTCGTAAAGGCTCTCCACGCGCTCGTTTATTTCAGCGTTGTTGCGCTCGAACAGCGAGTTTCCATGAATGTCGCTCTCCACCAGCAGCGGCCCGAAATTTTCCAGCTCCAAAATCCACATGGCCTGCGCGATGCCGAGTTCGTCGAGCCAGTTGACGGCCCTGACATGTTTGATGCCGCGCCCCAGCAATGCGCCTGTCCCGTATCCGACCGTGGTGAGATAGACCGCCCCCGCCGGCACGAACAGTTCGTCATAATGTTTCTGGCTCATGCCGCCCTTGCCGATGATAACCCTGGCGCCGGTTTCGGCGAACCAGCGTTTGAGATATTTGGCGAAACGGAAGCTCGCCGTCGCGGTCACCGCGCCCACATTGTAGCTGCCGTCGTCATTGCAGGCGGCGGCCGGCGCGCAGTGGAAATTCACATTCGACAAATTCGCGAAATCGACCGGAGGGGTTTCGCCGTCATTCAGAATTTTCTCGTAGACTCGCTCGCGCGCGGTGTAGATCACCCCGTCCAGAAAGACCACCGATCCAATCTCCAGCGCGGCGATATCCTCATCGCTGACCGGCGTCTGTAGTCTCACCTGCTTCAATTTGTCCGCGCGTTCACCCATGATCCCTCTCCCTTACTCCGCCGCCCCGGCAACCGCGCCCGCGCCGCCATCCCAGCCGACGGAGTTTCGCCGCATATAGGGCGTGAACCATTGCGGGTCGGTGCGGTACTCGACCGACCCATCGCCGTGAAGCCGCGCCGTCGCGCGCCGCGAGGACAGGCAGAAGCAATGCACGGACATGGGCATGCCGCCGGTGTGGGTATAGCCGACCTCGATGTTGCAGCCGACGACGGTGGAGGTTCCTTTAAAACCCATGGCGCCGAGGCCGGTCCGGTTGCCGAGCTCCTGCAACTCGCCTTCGAGTTTTGCGACTTCGGCCTGAGGATGGTTTGAGCCGACCGTTCTCAGGCACGCCGCCTGCTTGCCGAGCATCATGCAGGTGTCTTTCGAACCGCCCAGCCCGACGCCGACAATGGCCGGCTGGCAGGCGAGGCCGCGCTTGCCGAAGGCGAGCAGCACATCAAGGAAAAAGCGCTTGATGCCGTCAATCCCGTCGCCGGGGAACAGCATCCGGTAGTCGGACCCGAACAGCCCGCCCTTATGCACGGTGGTGATGTCAATCCAGTCCGCGTCCGGCTCGAAGGAATATTCGATCTCCGGCGCGTTCATGCCCACATTATTGTTGTTGTCCTGGCGGGTTATGGGATGCACGCGGTTGGGGCGCAGCGGAATATCGTGGGTGGCCTGCGCGGTGGCCCGGCGCAAACGGTGTTCAAGCTCCACAAAACCGCCCTCAAGGCGCGCCTCGTTGCCGGATTTCACATAGTAGCGCGGCAATCCTGAATCCGCGCACATGGGCCTGCGGTCCTCGCTGGCGGCCTGCCAGTTTTCAAGCATCGCTTCGAGAACGAAGGCGGACAGATCGCCCTTTTCGGTATCGATCATGGCGCGGATGCCGGAGAGGTAGTCTTCCGGGATATCTATGGCCGCGTTCGACATGATCCGGTTCGCGGCCTGCTCGATTGCGTCGGCTCTGATCATCTTGCCTTGCTCCTGGTCCTTCATTCCGCTGCCTGGGGCGGCGGCGGCATTTCAGGCGGCGCGCCGGCTTCCCCCTCGATCAGCGAATCGCCGGGCTTGACGATGGTGAACTCGACGGCGCGCGATCCGGTCTTCAGCTCGCCCGACGGGCTCATTTCGATGGTGGTGTAACGCGTCGTCTCCAGCTCACCCATATCGGGAAAGTCGGAGCGGTAATGCGCCCCGCGCGAATCCTCGCGAGCGAGCGAGGCTTGCGCAATCACCTTCGACACCAGAATCTGGTTCTCCAGATTGAGCCAGTCATGCCAGGTGAGGTTAAAACGCCTTGTCGAATCCGCAAGCCCCGCGCGGGCATGCCGCTCGCCCAGATCGTCCAGCCCGGCGAGGCACTCGGTCAGCAGCTTTTTGTCGCGGACGATGCCGGCCTTGTCCCACATGAGATCGAGCAGGCTCTCGCGGATCACATTGAGGTCGCCCGGCGTTTGGCTAAAGGGTTTCAGGCAGCGCGCGACTTCGCGCTCCACGACGCCTGCGTCCGGCTCGCGCCAGTCCGCGCCCTTTGCAATCGCCTCAGCCATGGCTTCCCCGGCGACGCCGCCGAATACGGTTGAATTGGCGACGCCATTGCCGCCGAGCCGGTTGGCGCCGTGCACGCCGCCGGAATCCTCACCCGCCACGAAAAGCCCCTCGAGCGCCGTGCGGCAATCGGTTTCGAAGGCGATACCGCCCATCATATAATGCGCGGTGGGCAGCACCTCGACATTGCCCCCCGCCAGATCGAAGCCGCAATCGGCGCAGCGCTTCACCATGCCCTTGAACTGTTTCGCGACCTTCTCCGGGCCCAGATGCGCCATGCGGATATGGACGCCGCCGTTTGGGGTGCCGCGCCCGGCGCGCACCTCTTCGTACACCGCGCGCGAGACGATATCGCGGGTCGCGCGCTCGCCATGGGGATGATAGTCGAACATGAAGCGTTCGCCAGCGCCGTTGAGCAGATAGCCGCCCGAACCGCGCAGGCCCTCTTCCAGAATTGTGCCGGTCATGCGCGTGTCGTTGCCGGCGAGAATGCCGGTCGGGTGGAACTGCACCATCTCCATGTCGCGAAGCGTCAGCCCGGCGCGCAGGCCCATGGCCATGCCGTCGCATGATTTGTCACCCGAAGGAGTGTGATAGCGGTACATGGAGGGGCCCCCGCCCGCCCCAAGCAGAACCGTTTTCGCCTGCACGAGACGGAAGGTTCCATCGTGCATATCGATGAGCAGGACAGCGGCGATCCCGGAGCCGTCTTTCGCCGGTATGAAGGCCACGGCGCGGTGTTCCTCAAGGCGGTGGATGTCGCGCGCCCAGACCTGCTCGGCCAGGCGGTTGATGATCTCGATGCCGGTCAGGTCGCCCTTATGCGCCGTGCGGTCGAAGCTCTGGCCCGCAAAGGCCTTCTGGTGCAGCGACCCGTCCGGGTTGCGGTCGAAATAGCATCCCATTTCATTTTCAAGCTCATGGATGCGTTTCACCGCGCCATTGACGAGCGCCCAGGCCAGATCCTGGTGGGGCAGCCATTTGCCGCCCACAATGGTGTCCATGAAATGGCGCTCGATGGAGTCGCCCTCCGACAGCGCCACATTGAACCCGCCCTGCACCATGCGCGTGCAGCCGGACTTGCCGACCAGGCCCTTCACCGCGATGGTCACATCGAGATCGGGATTGGCCTTTTTGGCATAGAGCGCGGCGAATAGTCCGGCGCCGCCCGAACCGATGATGAGGATGTCCGTCCGATGCGTTTTTATCATTCAGAACGCCTTCATCAGAAACAGGACGCCAACGCCCAGACCAAAAGCAAGGGCGAGCGCGATCCACAGGCTCTGCGCGCGGGTCAGCCCGAAGAACTCAACCGCCAGCAGCCGCAGACCGCCGGCGAAATGGACAGACAGCGTGGAAACCAGAAGCGCTTCGGAAATCTTCACCCATGGCTGGTTGGTCCAGTCTATGAGGCCGGTGAAACTCTCGGCTTCAAGCGCGAGACCAAGGACCAGGAAATGCATCGGCAGGAACGCCGCCAGCGCCAGCCCGGACAGCCGGTGTATGAGCGCCGCCACGAAGCCTGGATGCGCGCGCGAGGCGCGTGCGATGCCGGAGACGCTCATGCCCACACCACCGCGTAAACGGCGCGCGCGCCCAGTACCAGCAGAAGCGCAATCAGGCCATGGCCAAGCCCGGTGGCGGCGCGGCGCCCGAGCGGCGTCCATTCCCGCAGCACCGTCTGTACGCCAATGCCCGCATGGATCGCGGCGGCAAGGACGAACAGGCCGTAAAACGCGGCCCACAAGAGGCTTCCGCGCGTGCGCGACAAGATTTCCTCCGCCGACAGTCCGCCCTGGATAGCCCAGATGATGACCGCCAGATGGATGATGACCAGCGGCACGAGAGCCATCGCCGTGCCCCGTTGCAGAAGATAGGACAGCGGGGTCATCGGCCGCTCCCGGTCCGCGGCGCATGCTTCGAGACGCGCGGGCTTGCACCCCCGCCCCTCGGCATGAGGTCGCGGAGAAATGGCTCAAACCTCATCTCGAGGAGACGCGTCGGCGCCGTCTCGAAGGATGGGCATTCTGCTATTGTTGAGCCGGTCATTTGAGCTCTCCCCTGAGCTTGGCCTTCAGGGTCTCGCGCTTCAGCCCGGCGATGGAGAATGTGGGGTTCAGGGAAACCGGGCAATGTTCCGCGCAGGACTGGTGCGTGTGGCAGTTGTGGCAGCCCCCGCCCGAGACCACGGCCCGCAGGATGCCGTTGCGGTCTCCGTCGCGCACATCGTTCCAGGCCGCCCAGGCCCGGTTGAGCGCGGCCGGCCCCAGATAATCCTCGCGCCAGGAAACGAGATCGCAGGCCGCATGGCAGACGCCGCAATTGATGCATTCGATGGCGTCGCTGGCGGCTATGCGGTGTTTTTCGCCAGGAGAGACAGCGGCCATCTCGTCGCGCGGCCCATCGCCGGGGACAAAGCGCCCGCGCGCCGCCTGCCACTTTTCGAAGAAGGGCGTCATGTCGGTCACCAGATCGCGGATAACCGGAAGATTGGCCAGCGGCGCGAGGGAGAGTTTCCCGCGCCTGACGACGCGGGACACATGGGTGCGGCAGGTCCAGCGCGGCCGGCCATTCACTGTCATGGCGCAGGAGCCGCAGACGCCGACGCGGCAGGCGAAACGATAGGCGAGCGCAGCGTCGAGATGGCGCTGGATGTAGGTCACCACGTCGAGCACGGTCTGGTTTTCGCGCTCCGGCACCTCGAAGCGCTGGGTGCGGCCGCTCTCGCCGCCGCGCCAGATGTCGACCTTCAGAACGCGTTCGGGGGGGCTCATGCGCCGCCCTCCTCGTTTGCCGGGAGAGAGAAATCGAGCTTCACCACATCGCCGCGATAATTGACGATCCCCACATAGATGACACAGCCGGCCCTGTCCTGAACCACCCGCCGCAGAATGCCGATCGGTGAGCCGATGGGGACTTTGAGCCCGTCCGCCACGGGGGCGTCGGCGGTGCCGATGGTGAGCGTCTGGCGAATATTCGTAATCTCCACACCGCGCATGCGCTCGATGACGGGGATAATCATTTCCCTGTCGAAACGCTTTGGCGCACGGGCATAGAGCGTCGCGTCGAGATGCATATCCACCACCGCGTAGGCGCGCTCGCCGCGCCCGTGCAGACGCCGCATATGCCGGTAGGAGGATACTGCGCTCCCGTCTCCGGGCTCCAGATGGGGTACGCTTTCCCCGGCATTGACCTCAATGATACGCGACCAGTTGCCCTCCAATGCGTGGATGAGTTCATCGCGGCTGGTCGCCAGCTTGAACCATTCCGGGCCCGCGCTGTCGGAAACGAAAGTGCCCCGCCCGCGCCGGCGCCAGATCATGCCTTCCAGCTCCAGCAGGTTCAGCGCCTGGCGCAGGGTGACGCGCGACACGTGAAACTCGCGCTCGAGCTCCTCCAGAGTGGGAAGCTGGTCGCGCGCGGCCCACAGCCCCGAGCGAATCCGCTGGCGGAACACATTGGCCACCTGGGTATAAAGCGTGCCGTGCTTCCCGGAGAAAACCGGGGGCTCCTTGACACTGGCGGGTTCAGCTACATCGAGAGGCATGGGACCGGACAACGCGTCATAGGTATCTAAAAGTATTAAAGATAGTATATTAGGTTTTTTAGCCGGGCAAGAGGTCAATTTGGGGAGAGAATAAAAGACCGGCGGCGCCGGCCGGCACCCGCGCATCGCGGGTCCGGGGAAAGGCGGGCTCGCGGGATCTTTGTTGAAACAGCCGGATTGAAAAAAGTGTGAGGGGGACGGCCGGACCGGGCCATCGCCGGGCCGTCCCCACTCTGTGGCTCTGACTTTTTGTCAGAACGCGGCTGAAGGTTTTAGATAACGAATCCTGCAACCTGCAGTTGTATTTCTTATAATGCCGGTATGGTTAACAGCCGGTAAACGCGTGAGGCCATTGCGCACAATCTTTGCCGGAGGTGAGCGGGCGGCCCGGAATAGTTTACAAAACGCGCTAACGTATCAGTTGATTGGCGGAATCAATCCGCACGACCGTGCTCCGGGTTCCATCGTTAAAAGTCAGCTGCACGGCAATCTCGGACGCCGTGCCGAGGGGAAGCGTAATATAGGGCGTGCCGGTTGTGATTTTCTGCGGCGCCTTCGGGTCGCAGGGCTGGAGCGTCCACACCTTGTCGAGCGCTTGCGTATTGAGGGAGTAGCGCACCTGGGATATGCCGCAGCGATAGGCCTCCAGATGCGTGAAATAGATGAACTGGCGGCCGTTATAGTCGCGGAAATAGGCCCAGCTTCCCCGGGTCATGTCCAGCACCTTGGGCTCCTGGCCCATGAGGCCCTGAGCGCCCGCGCCCCCCGCCGCAAGACCAAGAATAATCGCCGTGACCGAACACAGGGCGCGGCTCATGAGCTTCACCGCTCCGCCCCCGCCCTTATTTCGCCCGCTCGCCATAGCAAAACCTAACCCGGTTGCAGCTCCCGTGCCAGAGAAAGGCTCTCTTATACGCGGTTGCGCTGACCTTGACTCATAGCCGAATGGGCAAGCCATTGAGATAATGGTCCTTTTTGCCTCAAGCACCGCTGGCCGTCAGCGCAACCTGGTATTAACCGCCAAAGTCCATACTTAATCGGATCCTGCGTGAGGTCGCACCCCCGTGAAGTTTCGAACCGTTCCTGTCCTGCTGGCCGTTCTCGCCCTTGGCGCCTGCGCCGAAAGCCCGGCAGGCAAATCCGCGCCCGGGCCGCGCCTCGCCCTGTCTCAGGTGACGCTGGAGCCGGAAACAGCGCGGCGCATGATCAACGGCTATCGCGCGAAACGCGGCCTGCCCGCGCTGACGATGGAAAAACGCCTCACGCGCGCGGCGATGCAGCACGCCGCGGACCTGGCCGGGGGCGACCGGATTTCCCACACCGGCTCGGACGGGTCCGACCCCTGGGCCCGGGTGAGGGCGAACGGCTACCGGCCGCAACTGGCGGCGGAGAATGTGGGCGCCGGACAACGCTCCTTCGCCGAAGTCCTGCAAGGGTGGAAGGACAGCCCCGGCCACAACAAGAACCTGCTGCTTGCCGACGCCACCCAAATGGGTATCGCGCTGGTGACCAATCCCGGCAGCCGGTATCAGACCTTCTGGGCGCTGGTGCTGGGAAACCCGTCCAGGTCCTGATCGCTAGATCGCTTCATGTTTTGATGGAATCAAAACCGCGATCTTGGCTTTGTTTATGCATATCATTTTTCCGATAACCGGTTCCCGCTTATCGGTGATACGCACCAGACCCGGCAGTTGAGCCCAAGCCGCATTCGCACCGCCACGGCCATGGTTACGGCGCCGAACGCCATCGACACTGCCGTCGCGACGCCCGCCCCCATCAATCCATAAGCTGGGATGAGCGCAAAATTGAGCGCAAGATTAAGCCCCGCGGACCCGAATAATACGGCGGCGCAGGTTTTCTGCTCGCCCAGCATGTTGAGGATCAACTCCACCGGGCCCACGGCGGCGCGGATCAGGAGCCCCGCCGCCAGCACGAACATGACCGGATAGCTGGAGGTGAATTCCGCGCCGAACAGCCACAGCAGCGGCTTGCCGAAGACAAGCAGGACCGCCGCTCCGGCGAGAGAGGGCCAGAATGTCCATTTCACCGCGTCGTACACGGCCCCTTGCAGTTCATCGCGCTCTCCGCGCGCATTGAGGGCGGAGAAGCGTTTCGCCGACGCGGCGCCCACGGCGAAATGAACCAGGGCGACAAGAGAGATGATCTTGACCGCGGCGAAGTAAACCGCCACCTGCGAGGGGTCCACATAGCGCGACAGGACGAGGATATCGGTGTTCTGCAGAAGCATTTCGAAGCCGTTGACCAGCAGCAGCGGCAGCGCCGTGCGCACCCATAAACCGGTCTGATAGGCGCGCGGGCCGGGGTCCATATCCGCCGCCACGCCGCGCTTCAGTCGCCACGCCTGGATCATGGCCGAAACCCAGCAGGAGAAGATCGCGGCGCCCGCCGCGGTCGCCGCCGTCATCTCCATTCCCGCGGCGAATGCGCCGGCCATGGCCAGCAGCAGCAATGCCGGACGCAGGATATAGGGCGGCAGGAGCGCGACGCGCATCCACCCGTAACCGCGCGCGATGCTATCCTGGATGTCGACCAGCGTATACATGGGCAGGCAAAACAGGATGAGGAACGCGGGCAGCACGTAATAGCTGCTCACCATGTGGCCGAACCAGTACAGGCCGGCAAAACCCGCCAGCGCCGTGAGCGTGCTGGCCGAGACCGCAATCAGCGGCGCGCGCGCCAGCAGGCCGCGCAGCAGCGCCAATTGTCCCCTCTCGCGATACTGGGGCACAAAGCGGTTGCACGATACGCTCAGCCCGAGCGGCGCAAGCCCGCCGAGTATCAGCACCCAAACCCAGACGAAAACGAAAATCCCGTATTCGAAACTGCCCATCCAGCGGGCAAGCAGGATTTGCGTGACAAAAGCGATGCCGGCGCTGGCGATACGAACGAGGAAGGCGAAAAGAGCGGCGCGGTGTGTCGCGGCATTGTCTCCCTCCGCGCCTGACAAACGGCCCAGAAGCCTGTCGAACGCCGCGGGCGGTGCGACGAAAGGCGGGCGTCCCGCGCCGGGTGCAGCCTCTCCCAACGACATGGCGAACCTCCCCAAACCCAAGGGAACGAACCTATCCTTTCCCGCTTAAGAAAGGGTTGGCGGGGCGGCGGTCCGTTCCAGATGAGCACGGACTTCGTCCCAGACGGCGGCGCGGGCGCGATCGCCGATAACCTCATGCTCCAGCACAAAATTTCTGGCGACTTCTCCGGCGCGCGGGCCGTAACGCCGGGCGAGCACGCCCGCCATTGCCTGAATCTCGCTCGAAGTCGGCGCGGCGGATGGGGCGATCTGTGTCATTTCTGGACTCCCGGCATGAGTTGAACTCTTTCAGGAGCAAGATGCGCGCCAGCAAGGGAGTGGACAAAAGGGGGCAGCGATCCGCCGGTCAGATGGCGCCGCGGCGTGCACCCCCGGCGACGCCGGGGACGCCCGGGCGCGCTACTTCTTCTTGCGGATGGTCTTTTTGCGCGCGCGCCTCTTGCGCACCTTGCGTTTCCTTTTGCAAATGACCGAGCGCAAATCGGGCGCG
>BDTT01000039.1 GCA_002897995.1 bacterium BMS3Bbin10
TTCCGCAAACAAATCCGCAATGGCGGGCCAATTACAGTCACGCACCCGGATATCATCCGCTATTTCATGTCCATTCCCGAAGCCGCGGAACTGGTATTGCAGGCGGGAGCGATGGCGACGGGGGGCGAAGTGTTTGTTCTGGACATGGGAAGCCCGGTGAAAATCGACGATCTGGCGCGGATGATGATCCGGCTGTCCGGGCTGGAGGTTTGCGACGAGGACCGGCCGGACGGAGATATTTCAATTGAATATGTGGGATTGCGCCAGGGCGAAAAGCTGTATGAGGAACTTCTGATAGGCGAAAATACCACCGGCACCAAGCACCCGCGCATCATGAAAAATTCCGAACCCCACATAAAACTGTCCAGGCTCAACGAAGAACTCCAGGCGCTGGGTCAGGCCATCGACGATCACGATATCGCGGAGGTTCAGGCGATTCTCAATCGTACGGTGGAAGGGTATGCCGCGGGTCAGCCATCGCCGGAACCCGAGAGCGGAGATGACGCCGGGTGGGCGCAGGTCTCGCGTTTAATTCACTGAACCCAACCGCCTGAGAGCATCGCCCATGCGCCCTGCCGGTTTCCTCATTATCCTGTTCACCATCCTCGCTCTGGTTGCATTTTCCATTGCGATCGCGTTCGGCTGGGCCGTCATTCGCGCTGACAATATGAAGGATTTGCAGGTCTCGGTGCTGCTGGGCGCGGCAGGCACCATACTGTTTCTTTTCGCCATTCTTGGCGCCTGGGCCACGGTGCATCTGCGCCTTGTGCGCCCGATTGAAACGCTCACCCGTGAAATCGAAACTCTCGCTCACGCGAACACGGTTCGCAAGATCGAGATGCCGGAGGGGCATTTGATGGGCGGACTCTCTGAAGCGGTCCAGCTTCTGATCGAAAGGGTTATCGCCGCACGGGCAGAGCGGCAGGAGGCTGTCGAAGCGGCACTGGAGCGCGGCGACACCTATCAGCGCCGCCTCGAGACCATCCTGCTTGACCTGAGCGAAGGCGTCATCGTCTGCAATCTCGATAACCGCGTACTGCTCTATAATCAGGCCGCCACGCATATTCTGAAACAGCCCGAAGCCCTCGGGCTGGGGCGCCGGCTTTTCGGACTGTTCGAGCGAGCCCCTATTCTCGAAGTGCTCGAAGATCTGAAAGCCAGGCAGCGCGGCGACAAGACACGCAAGCTGCGCATCCGGCGGCTGGTGACCTGCGACCGCCTCGACGGCGGCGCGAAGGTCGATGCACATCTGGCGCTCATCTGCTCCGACGAGGTGGAAACCGAAGGCTATGTGCTGACGTTTGCGTCAGCCGCCGATACGGGCGATGAGGCCGGCGAGGCCCTGCCCCCGCGGCCCGAATTCTACGATTTCGATCTGTTCAAGCGCCAGCCGGACCGCGAAATCGCGGACATTCCCTTAAAAGAGCTGCGCTGCGTGGTGTTCGACACCGAAACCACCGGTCTTGAACCCTCAAACGGGGATGAGCTGATTTCCATCGGCGCGGTCCGCATCGTCAATGGCCGGATCGTCCGGGGCGAAACGTTCGAGCAGCTCATCAATCCGGGCCGGAAAATCCCGAAAAGCTCTACCCGCTTTCACGGCCTCACCGACAAGGACGTGAAGGACGAACCGGACGCCGGCACCGTGCTGCCCCGGTTTCACCGTTTCTGCGGGCGCGCCGTACTGGTCGCCCACAACGCCGCCTTCGACATGAGGTTTCTCGAGCTTAAGGAAAAGGTGTCGGGCGTATCGTTTCAAAACCCGGTGCTCGATGTGCTGCTGCTCTCTGCCTTCCTGCATGACCATATGAGCGATCATTCCCTGAATGCGACCGCCGAACGCATGGGAGTGGAGGTGTCGGGCCGCCACACCGCCCTTGGCGACGCCATGACCACGGCCGCCATCTTCCTGGCGATGCTGGACCCGCTTGGCGAACGCGGCGTCGTCACCCTGGGCGATGCGCTGAAGGTTTCAAGCCGCCAGGTGAAAATCCGGAAGATGCAGGCGAAATTCTAAACGGCTCATCGCCATGTCATGCCCGGTGGCGGCGATGAAGGGGCCGGTGGCGACGGGAAAGCCGAAGCCGCGCTTGCCTTTCCCGTGCCCCCACCCTATCTCCGGGATGAGCTGAATTTCCCCGAATCTGCTAGAATTTTGGCATTCCAACCGCAAGGACGCGTGAGATATGAGCGCACGGCACGAAAAACTCATCATCATCGGTTCCGGGCCGGCCGGATACACTGCGGCAATCTATGGGGCGCGGGCCCTGCTGAAACCGGTTATCATTGCCGGCATTCAGCCAGGCGGGCAGATGACCATCACCACCGATGTTGAGAATTATCCTGGCTTCGCGGACGTCATTCAGGGTCCGTGGCTCATGGAACAGATGCAGCGCCAAGCCGAGCATGTCGGAGCCGAAATGGTTTCCGATACGATTGTAGAGGTCGATCTGAAGCGGCGGCCATTCTGGATGAAGGGCGACAGCGGAACGCAGTATACCTGCGATGCCCTCATCATCGCGACCGGCGCACAGGCCAGATGGCTCGGGCTCGAGTCCGAGGAGAAATTCAAGGGCTTCGGCGTATCGGCCTGCGCCACCTGCGATGGATTCTTCTACAAGGACAAGGAAGTCCTCGTCATCGGCGGTGGCAATACCGCGGTCGAGGAAGCGCTGTTCCTCACCAAATTTGCCTCAAAAGTCACGCTGGTGCACCGGCGCGATGAACTGCGCTCGGAGAAGATCCTTCAGCAGCGCCTGCTCGCCCACGAAAAGATTTCAGTGATGTGGGACAGCGTACTGGAAGAGGTCGTGGGCAGCGAGGAGCCATTGAGTGTGACGGGCGCCAAAGTAAAGAACGTCAAGACCGGCGAGATCACCGAAGTCTCCGTGCATGGCGTCTTCATCGCCATCGGCCATAAGCCCTCAACCGAACTCTTCACCGGTCAGCTCGAAATAAAACGCGGCGGGTATCTGGTGACAGCCCCCGATTCCTCGGCCACGGAAATAGCCGGCGTTTTTGCCGCAGGTGACGTCACCGATGACATCTATAGACAGGCGGTGACGGCGGCCGGAATGGGCTGCATGGCCGCGCTTGAGGCTGAAAAATATCTCGCGGAAAGAGAAGCGCACTCCGAGGCTGCGGAGTAGTTTTCTCTCCCGTTCCTCATGCTGAGGAGTGAACGCAAGTGAGCGCCGCGCCGTCCTTCGGAGAAGGCGCTGATGCGCCTCCTCAGGGTGACGGCCGAGCTGGAAGGATGTGCCAATGGACTGGGACAAACTCAGAATTTTTCACGAAGCGGCGGAGGCCGGCAGCTTCACCCATGCGGGCGAGAAGCTGAATATGAGCCAGTCGGCGGTGAGCCGCCAGGTGAGCGCGCTTGAAAAGGAACTCAACGTGCCGCTGTTCAATCGCCATGCGCGCGGGCTGGTGCTCACCGAGCAGGGAGAGATGCTTTACCGCACGGCCCATGATGTGTTTCAGAAACTGCAGACGACGCAGACGCGGCTGGCCGATTCCAAGACCAAGCCGTCCGGCGATCTGCGGATTACGACGACGGTGGCGCTTGGCTCATCCTGGCTCGCGCCGCGCATCGGCGAATTCATAGAACTCTATCCCGATATCCGCGTCGAACTGATGCTGGAATACGACCAGCTCGATCTCACCATGCGCGAGGCGGATGTCGGTATCTGGCTCAAGGCCCCAAGCCAGGGCGACCTTATTCAGCGCCGCCTCTTCACGGTGCATGCGCATGTTCACGCTTCAAGAGCATATCTGAAGCGCTTCGGCCCGCCCAAGGATCTGGCCGATCTCGACAACCACAGGATAATGACCTTCGGCGGCGTTCCTCCGGCGCAAATCCGGGAGATCAACTGGCTGGAAACCGCAGGACTTGAAGGAGGCGAGAAACGCAAAGCCGTATTGCGCGCCAACAATCTCTACGCCCTCAAGCGGGCCTGCCAGCGCGGCCTGGGACTTGCCATTCTCCCCGACTATATGGCGCGGGAGGACGGGGAGCTTGTGCCGGTGCTGACAGAGGCCGAATTGCCGTCGTTCGAAACTTATTTCGTGTATCCCGAAGGCGCCAAAGCCTCCAAAAGGGTCAGCGTATTTCGCGATTTTCTATTCGCCAAGGCGCGCGAGTGGTCGTTTTAATCCACGAATTCTGTTTTAGTGCGTATCACCGATAAGCCTGTCCCCGCGAAGGCGGGGATGGGAACCGGTTATCGGAAAAATGATACGCATAAACAAAGCCAAGATCGCGGTTTTGATTCCATCAAAACATGAAGCGATCTAG
>BDTT01000040.1 GCA_002897995.1 bacterium BMS3Bbin10
TTGCAGCCCGTGACGGTTTTCCATGGAGTATGGGCTTATTTCCTATAGCGATTTTGACGGAAATCCTTAGTATCGGCACTGCCTGTTGGGGAAGCCTGTTGATCCCGACCCTTTGTGCCGGACCTTCCCGTTATTTGCGGCCCGGAACTCCGGTCCCGCGCGCCGCGGACCTCACCATTGCTGCGGCATTGGTGCAACCGGCATGATCGGTGCAACCTGCATGAACCGCCCGCAGGGCGGATGTGATATTGATGATCTGGAAAGGCCAAAGAATGGCAAGCGAGAAAATGCCCGCTCAGAACACTGCCGCAGATGAAGCGCGCAGCTGGTTAAAGAACCTGGTTCCTTACCAGACGCCGAATCTTGCGCGCAGCATTTTCGAAATCGTAATCACGGTAGGACTGTTTGTCGCCTGCTGGGTGCTGATGTGGCTGGCGCTCGGCGTCAGCTACTGGATTAGCCTCGCACTGGTGCTGCCCGCGGCGGGCCTTCTGGTCCGCCTGTTCGTCATCCAGCACGATTGCGGGCACGGGGCTTTCTTCAAGAACCGCACCGTCAACGACTGGGTAGGGCGCGTGATCGGCATTTTCACGCTCACGCCATATGATTTCTGGAAGCGGACCCACGCCATCCATCATGCCGGCACGGGAAATCTCGATCGCCGGGGGCTGGGCGACATCGATACGCTCACCGTGCGCGAATATGAGGCGCTTTCGCCCGGCAGGAAACTTCTCTACCGGGTATACCGCAACCCGGTCGTTCTGTTCGCCATCGGCCCGGCCTATCAGTTCTTCCTGCAGCACCGGTTGCCCATCGGGCTTATGCGCCGCGGCTGGACCCCCTGGGTCAGCACCATGGCGACCAATGTGGGGATCGTGGTGGTCGTTGCGCTGGGAATGTGGCTTGCCGGCGTGCAGGAATTTCTCATAATTCAGGTGCCGGTCATGCTGCTCGCGACTTCGATCGGCGTCTGGATGTTCTATGTCCATCACCAGTACGAAAATACTTACTGGGATCATGAGAAGGACTGGAGCCGGGCCGAAGCCGCGCTCCATGGCAGCTCCCATTACGACTTGCCGGGCGTGCTGCGCTGGATCAGCGGCAATATCGGCGTGCATCATGTGCATCATCTGAGCAGCCGCATTCCTTTCTATAAGCTCTATGATGTGCTGCGCGACCACCCGGAGCTCGTCAATGTCGGGCGCATTACGCTGATGGAAAGCTTCCGCTGCGTGCCGCTGACGCTGTGGGATGAGGATACACGCCAGCTCATTTCATTCCGCGAACAGCGCCTGCGCGCGGCGGCCTAGTGCGTATCACCGATAAGTGGGAACCGGTTATCGGAAAAATGATACGCATAAAAAAGCTGGATCGCGGTTTTGATTCCATCAAAACATGAAGCGATCTAGAGCAAACCGGACCCCGGCGGCAAAACGCATAAGGGCATAAGGGGAAGGGCTTCGTGGCCCGGCATTCGTCAAATCATGACTGGCTGGAATTGAGTTCAGAAGAGGCCCTTGAGCCCGATCTTCCGATCTGCGATCCGCATCATCATCTGTGGGGCTCCAGGCCCCGGGCGGTTCAGACCCGGTATTTGCTGGACGAGATGCTCGAGGATTTGTCGGGCGGGCACAATATCGTCTCCACCGTGTTCATCGAATGCGGCGCCATGTTCAGGGCGGACGGGCCCGAAGAGTTCCGCTGCGTCGGCGAGACGGAGTTTGTAAACGGCATTGCGGCCATGTCCGCTTCGGGCGGATACGGCCCCGCGCGGGTCGCCGCGGGTATCATCGGCACGGTCGATCTGAAGATCGGCGACAGGTCGGGCGAGGTGCTGGACGCCCATATAGCGGCCGGGGGAGGGCGCTTTCGCGGGATACGGCTCGGCGCCTTCTGGCACGAGAGCCCGGAGATTGCGAACCACCGCACCGGGCCCGGCGAGGGCCTGTTTATGCGCGATGACTTCCGCGCCGGCTTCGCGCATCTGGCTCCCAGAAATATGAGCTTCGAGGTTTGGTGCTGCCATGAGCAGATTCCGCAGGCCGCGGATCTCGCGCGCGCCTTTCCCGATACGGCGATCATTCTCGATCATTTTGGCGGACCCCTTGGCGTGGGCCCCTATGCCGGCCGGGAGGACGAGGTTTTCGCGGACTGGAAAACAAAGATCGGCGAGCTGGCGGCCTGTCCCAATGTGTTCGCCAAGCTCGGCGGGCTCAATATGGAGGTCAATGGGTATCGCTGGCATGAGCGGCCCGCGCCGCCGTCGAGCGATGACCTGGCGGAGGCGACGCGCCGCTATTTCGAACATACGATCGAGCTGTTCGGCCCCGGGCGCTGCATGTTTGAATCCAACTTTCCCGTCGACAAGCTGAGCTGCGGCTACACGGTGCTGTGGAATTCCTTCAAAAAACTCACCCGGGGATACTCCGCCGCCGAGCGCGCCAGCCTGTTCCATGACACCGCTGTACGCGTTTATTCTCTATGAGGGGCGGGGCTTTTTTTTGCGTTCTCAACTCTTCTTCGTTTTGGTACCCGGCGCGCGGTTCGGCTTGGTGAGAATATAGGCCGCGCCAATGGCCATGAATGCGCCCGTGGCCAGCAGCCAGGGCCAGGGGGCGCCGGTGAAGAATGCGAGATACCCGAAGCTCAGGCTCATTGCTCCGACGGACGCCATCTTGGCGTGCGGCGGGATCACCTGGTGCTCGCGCCAGCGTTTCAGCGAAGGTCCGAAAATCCGGTGCGTGTAGAGCCAGCGCCGCGCGCGCTGCGAGCTGTTGGAGAAGGCCCACAGCGCCAGGATCATGAAGGGCGTCGTTGGCAGCACGGGCAGAAAAGCGCCGAGGACGCCGACGCCGAAGAAAAGCCAACCCAACGCCAGATATGTCAGCCGCGCAGGTCGGGTGATGAGTTTCTGCCCCGGCATGGGTGATTTGTCTCCACTTCCACCCGCGACCCTATCCGCTTCGCGCCATCGGCGGCCAGAGGAACAATTGCCGCTTGCGCAAACGCCTTGAATTCAGGGCGGCCGCGCGACTAGATCGCTTCATGTTCTGATGGAATCAAAA
>BDTT01000041.1 GCA_002897995.1 bacterium BMS3Bbin10
CGGCCTGAACATCTGGGTCGTGTCGGACAATCTCGACAAGGGCGCGGCCCTGAACACGGTCCAGATCGCCGAGACGCTGATCAACCGCGGGCTGTTGAAGCAGGCGGCTTAGGGGCTTCCACCTGATGGCGGAGAGACTGCCGCAACCAGCTTATCCTTATGAGAAGCGGCGGCGTATTCCGTTGGCCAATCGTCCCATGTGCGGCCATCAAGAATACGTCCCGTCTTTTTCTTGTTTACGCCGCCCCATTGTTTGAAATGGAAAGCAACCTGAGCCTCATGACACTGGTCGCGTAACACGCGAACCCAGTCAGGTTCCATCGCGCGCGCGCCCGGCCCACTTTCGCCACCGGCAATAACCCAGTCGATTCCATCGAGGTCAAGGTCGTCCAGCGGTCCCAGCAGGGGTTCAAGGCTCAAGAATTTCACCGATGCATCTGAACGGCGCAGATGATCAATTCGCCAAACATATTCGGAGTTTTCAACGCTGACTCCCATCCAAATGTTCGATGTCCAGTTCAGCCGCGGTGAGAGCTTCTCAAGCAGCTCGCCGCGTTTCGTGAGCACCTGATAGGTATGCTGCGGTGTCTCATTCATCGTCTGAAAAACACGTTTCACGAACTCGAATGGGACTGATTCGTGAAACAGATCGGACATGCTGTTTACAAATATGAGACGACCATTCTTCCATTTTCTCGGGAGATCGACGGAAGTCTCATCCAGATATATATGGCCGTTCCATTTGGCCCGACCGCCAGATATTCGGGTCGTGTTCAAATATTTTTCCTGTCCCATTGCGGCCAGACGCGCCGCCATCCGCATCGCATAACAGTTGGTGCATCCCGGTGAGAGCACCGTACATCCCGCAACGGGGTTCCAGGTGGATTCGGTCCATTCTATTTCGCTTGGTCCAGCCATCTCATTTGCTCTTGAGAATCGCCTTGGCGAGCTTCGACGCCAATTTGGCTTTCTCTCCCGGATTTGCCCACGCAAATATCAGCGAATACATATGAACATTATTGGACCCCAATGGTAACCATTCGTCTAAGACACCACCTTCAAATATCTGCCGCATTCTGCCGATCATGAATTCGGTGATCGAACGGGGGTCAGCAACCTTTGATGTTTGTTTTTGGGTTACATCAAACAGGTCGGTTACATCATTCGTATCGATAAATGCGTCACGCCACTCTCGCGTCCCTAACATTCTGTCTAATGACGCTTCATGAGTATCGTGAACAGTACCGTCTTTTCCGATCTGCCGATGGACACCCAGTCCGGCAGGGAAGAGATACCAAAGGTCGATTGCCTTGGTAGCTGCTATCGCTTCAAGGGTTTCCCAAGCCACGTTGTTGCCAAAGGGATCAAGAAAGACTGCCGCTCGGCAGGACCTCCAATTTGTTCGAGCGCAGAAATCCTGCAGCTCGGTATTTGCGTCCACACGATGCACATCTATACGATCTTTAAGTTCAGGATATTCCTCCCTCAGCTTCATTAGGCTATCAACGTTCGCCTTCTTTTTATCGGTAAAGACATACGCATCGAATGGGTGAATGAGGGCCAGTGCGCGTCTTGCAGATCCAACAATAAACGGTTTGTAGTCCCCCATTGGGAGAAGGCTTTGTGTCACATCTTTAGGTTGAGGGATATCGCCGGCACCGGCAAAAGCATCAAAATATATCAAGCGAAATGGTTGATATTTCAATGCCGTAGTGTATCGATCGAGGTAATTTTCGACGAGACTCAATTTATATTCAGTGTGCTTACCCCCAAATGGTCGCTGCGCCATGCCCAGAGTTCCTCTGTTGAGAACAAATATAGAACATTTGTAATGCTTATGCAATGCACGTGAATCTTTTGAGAATATATTTTGGATCAAAACTAATCCCCGCCCCTCCAGTCTCCCCTAAACTCCACCGCATCTCTTCTCCACGAAGGGGACGCGGCTCGAGACCGTCTTGATCTGGGGAGAAGGGAGCGGTTCCTGCGAAGGAGTGTCTTTGTTTGCGCTACCGGCCTTCGGCCTGCATGAGCGTGGCTTTTTAGTTGCGCTACCGGCCTTCGGCCTACTTGAGCGCGTTTGCGTCCTCAAGTAGCCGCCAGGCGGTAGGACAAACAAAAAGAGCGTAACGAGCTCATCCTTCCCGGGCGTGCCGTCCCGGACCCGGGGGTATTACGGCCCCCGCGCCGGAGTGCAGTTTAGGTTGCGCTACCGCTTCGCTGCTTGAGCGCGATTTTGGTACGACCAAATCACGTCCTCAAGTAGCCGAAGGCGGTAGGACACTTAAACAAGACGCCGGGCGGAATTCGATCAAGATGCCGTGCGCGGGGCGCTGGAAGGCTGCCCTAACAAAAAGGAGTGCGGCCATTCAGGGCTCCGCGCCTGTCCCCTTTTGCGGGGATTGTTGTAAACACCGGAGCCTTGCGGGCTGCCGGGCGCTTTCGCATGCCCCCTTCACCCTCCCGCTCGCGCGGGTCCCTCCCTCTCCACCAGGGGGAGAGGGGTGGGGTGAGGGGGCGCGCATAACGAGGCAATAACGGCGAGGAGCTGCCATGAGCCTAACCATATCGACCGATTCATTGCCGAATGGCTTGACTTTCAACGCCTTGTGGCGCATTGGACGCACACAGACTTTTGAGACCGCGTGAATCGCGCCGCAATTTCCCGCGCGATTGTCTCCGAAACAAAATCTCACAAAAATCCGTCAACTCCAGATACGCGTGGATGATGGCGACATGGCCGAGGCCTGTCGCGCGCCGCTGCGCGCGCCCGCCCGGCGCAAAAGGAATATTGAAATTGACAGTTAAATCATTCGCCGGACTCGGCCTTACGAAACAACTTGTGCGCACTCTCGAAGACGCGGACTACCAGACCCCCACACCGATTCAGGCCCAGGCAATCCCGCTGCTGCTCGACGGCGCGGACATCCTCGGCATCGCCCAGACCGGCACCGGCAAGACGGCGGCCTTTACTCTGCCGCTGCTGCAAAACCTCGAAGAAGATAACGAACGCGCCCGCCCGCGCCAGGCCCATGCGCTGATCCTCGCGCCCACGCGCGAGCTGGTGCTCCAGATATCGGACAGCATCAAGACCTACGGGCGGCATATGCGCCTGCGCCAGATTGTCGTCATGGGCGGCGTCGGCAAGCGCCCGCAGATTGACGCGCTGCGGCGCGGCGTCGATATCATCGTCGCGACGCCGGGACGGCTTCTCGATCTCATGAATATGGGCCACGCCGATCTGAGCGCAGCCGAATATCTGATCCTCGATGAAGCGGACACCATGCTCGACATGGGATTCATCCGCGACGTGCGCAAGATCATCTCCAAAATGCCGGACGAGCGCCAGACGCTGCTGTTCTCCGCGACCATGCCTTCGGCGGTGGCGAAGCTCGCCGCCGAAATCCTCTATGAGCCCGAGCGGGTCGAGATCGCGGCCAGAAGCGTTGCCGTGGAGCGGATCGACCAGCGCGTCCACCATCTGGACGCGGGCGCCAAGCGCGCCCGGCTGAGCGAACTTCTCAACACGCCCGGTTTCGAACGGGTGCTGGTTTTCACGCGCACCAAATATGGCGCCGACAAGGTGGTGAAACATCTTGCGCGCGACGGCGTTGGCGCCGAGGCCATACATGGCAACAAGTCGCAGGGCGCGCGTAAAAAAGCTCTCGACAATTTCCGCAAAGGGCGCTCGCGCGTGCTGGTCGCCACCGACATCGCCTCGCGCGGCATCGACATCGACGATGTCAGCCATGTGATAAACTATGAGCTGCCGAATGTGCCCGAAAGCTATGTGCACCGGATCGGGCGCACGGCGCGCGCCGGGGCGGACGGCATCGCGATTTCGTTCTGCGATTCTTCCGAGCGCTCTCACCTGCGCTCGATCGAACGGCTCATCAAACGCTCGCTGACGGTTGTCGGCGAGGCGCCCGGCGGACCCGTGGCTTCATCGGCCAAAAATAGCAGGGGCGCGGCACACCGGCCCGGATCGGGCGCCCGCAAGCGGCGCCGGCGCTCCCGGCGTTCAGACCGGCGCGCGGCCTAGTGCGTATCACTGATAAGCATGTCCCCGCGAAGGCGGGGATGGAAACCGGTTATCGGAAAAATGATACGCATAAACAAAAAGCTGGATTGCGGTTTTGATTCCATCAAAATATGAAGCGATCTAGTGCGTATCACCGATAAGTGGGAACCGGTTATCGGAAAAATGATACGCATAAACAAAAAGCTGGATTGCGGTTTTGATTCCATCAAAATATGAAGCGATCTAGGCTCAAGGCCTGAAAAGGAGCGCGGGAGTGTGCCTCTGATGGCGCCTCCGCGCGCAGCAATGCCCAGCAGAAAGGACAGTAATGCCACGTAAACCCAACTATAATTTCGAACGCTCCCAGCGCGAGAAAACCAAGGCGGCGAAAAAAGCGGCCCGACTGAAGGCAAAGGCCGAAAAATCCGAAGCGCGGAAGGCTCAGTCCGGTGAGGGCGAGAGCGAGGATCCGCAGGACTGAGGGGTCCGGGATACCTCCCTTTGATGCCTTGCGCGTCCGCCATATCTTCTGGCGGACATCGCGGGCGGCATGCGACTGCCGGTCCCGCTATGCCCGGCCCATTGCATAAAACTCGTCATTCGGCCGCATCGAGACAAAATTCGCCATCCGGTTGGAGAGGCCGAAGAAGGCGGTGATACCGGCGATGTCCCAGATGTCCTCGTCGCTGAAGCCGTGGCCGCGCAGGGTTTTGAAGTCCGCGTCATCGATATCGCCGGCGTCTTGCGACACCTTCATGGCGAAGTCCAGCATCGCCTTTTGCCTGGCCGGGATATCCGCCTTGCGGTAGTTCACGGCGACCTGGTCGGCGACCAGCGGGTCCTTCGCGCGAATGCGCAAAATGGCGCCATGGGCAACCACGCAATACAGGCAGTTATTGGCGTTCGACGTGGCGACCACGATCATTTCCCGTTCGGCCTGGGAAAGACCGCCGTCCTTCGCCATCAATGCGTCGTGATAGGCAAAGAAGGCGCGAAATTCGTCCGGGCGGTGGGAGAGGGCGAGGAACACGTTGGGCACGAAACCCGCCTTCTCCTGTACGGCCAGGATTTTCTCACGGATATCGTCGTCCAATTCGCTGATTTCCGGAATGGGATAGCGGCTGATCGGTTTCTCGCTCACGGGGACTCCCTTTTCATGTTTTCTACGGCTCCGTAAAGGCCTTGCCGTTTTATGACCGCGCCGCCCCGTCCGCCACATCGTCCAGTGGCCATAACGGGCGGCGCGCATGTTTGTAGTCGAGGGCGGAGAAATTATGCGAGGTGATGCCGCCGCCCTCGTCGACCACCGCGATGCCCGACGCGATCGGGGCATAGTCGGCGCGGAAATGCTGGGCTGATTTCAGCGCCAGAACCTGTTTTTCCAGCGGATCGATTCCAAATGCACTGAAGAACTGACGGTCATAATTCTGCGCCCGGTTCGAGGCCAGCACGATATCGATCCCGCCCACTCTGAAGACCGCCACGGGCCCGAGATCGAGGGCCAGTCCGGTGGACATCGGGCCTTCCAGGCGGAACTTTCCCTCATACAGGGCGATGACTTGTCCTTTGGCGGCGATGGGCGCGCCGAGCGAAGGCTCCAGCTTGCCGCCGAGCTGGAGCTCAATGTCCGCGCCCTCGCCGGCCGCCTCGCAGGCGGCCACGCTTTCAGGGTCGAACAGCGCGGACAGCGCCGCGTCTTTCAGCTCCGCCTCGATCATCGCGCGCAGCAGTCCGGTCGCATCGCCATATCCGCCGCCGCCGGGATTGTCGGCGAAATCGGCAATGACGAATGGCGCGCCGATGCGCCCGGTTTCGCGGGCCTCGGCGATGGCCTGGCTCGCGGCGACGGGCGCGATGGTCATCACCTCGCGCGTGCGCCACAGCTCCGCGCGCAAGGCGTCCGCCGCGATTTCCGCGCCCCTGTTGTCGCGGTTCGCAACAACGATGACGCTTGGCCCCACATAGCCGACATCCGCCCAGGGGAAGCCGGCATTGACCGACGCCGACAACAACCCGTGTTCGCGCGTCAGCTGGTCCGCAAGCGCAAGAATGTCGCGCATCGGGCCGGGCGCGGTGGTGCGGCCATGGTCCACTCCGTCGAGCTGGGGCCCGCGCAGAACCGTGACAAAAGGGTCGATTTCGCCATTCAGCATGCGGGCGGTCAGCTCCGCACAGCGCATCGCCGTCTCATGCATGTCGATATGCGGATAGGTCCGGTAACTGACAAGCACGTCGGAAAGCTCTGCGGTAAGATCCGTCACATTGGCGTGGAGATCATGGGTGACGCCGATGGGGACGTCGCGCCCGACTCGCTCGCGTATCAGGGAGAGCAGCGCGCTTTCGCCGTCATCGTGATGCTCGGTGACCATGGCGCCATGCAGCTGGAGAAGAATGGCGTCGGGGACGCCGCCCTCTTCGATGGTGCGCAGGATATGCCCTGATACCGTATCGAAGGCCTCGCGCGTGACCCGGCCCGATGGCGTTGCGTCGGCGACAACGCTCAGCACCGGCTCCCAGCCGTATTTTTCGCAAGCATCGAGAAATCCCGCTATCTCGGTATTGGTGCCCGAATAAGCGGCGCGGATGTCCTCGCCAAAATGCAGCGCGCGCTTGCGATAGGCATCGAGGTCCGTTGGCAGTTTCGAGAAGGTATTGGTCTCATGCTTGAAACCGGCAATCAGAACCCGCTTGGTCATTTTTGTTCCCCGCTCACACCGACATCGCCATGCCGTCGCGCCCCGGGTCCGCGCCGCCGTCCCATCCCGCATCCGTGCGCCGCAGGGCATGGACGCCGGCGAAGTGATAACTGAGCGGCGAACGGCGCAGGGTGTAACCGCGCGCTTCGAGCGCCGCCTGGGTGGCCCGCGTGATCCGGTTGCAAATGTCGATTATGTCCGACGTGGTGGAAAAGCGCGGGGCGGCAACCGCTTCCTGCGCGTTCATGCCAAAATCAACCGCGTTCAGGATGGCTTGCAGCACCCCCATCGTAATGAAGGTCGCGCCCGGCGCGCCAACGACGAAAAAGGGATCGTCGCCCCTGAAGAGAATTGTCGGACACATGGCGGTGAAGCGCGATTTGCCGGGCGCAATGGAGCCGGTGCGGCCCGGGCGCGGGTCGAACACCGCCATGCAGCCGTTATACATGAAGCCCAGCCCCGGCGTGACGACGCCGGACGGCATGCCGAGCGAATGGGTCAGCGAGACGCAGTTGCCATGCTCATCGGCGGTCGAGACGTGGGTCGTGTCCTTCGACTCCTTAGCCCCGGGATTGTAGCGCGGCACATGGGCGATCTTTCCCTGCTTGATGCCCCCTGCGCGTTCGCCCGCATAGTCCTTCGAGGTGAGCCGTTCCAGCGGAACATCGACGAAAGCCGGGTCGCCCACATGCTCGTCCTTGTCGATGGTCGCGATCTTCATCGCCTCGGAAACGCACGCTATGTAATCCGGCGAATTGTGGCCCAACGCCGCCAGGTCGAAATTCTCCAGGATATTCAGCATTTCCAGTATCATGACGCCGCCGCCGGGGGGCCGGTTGGTCGCGACCCTCAGGCCCCGATACTCTCCCCAAAGGGGCTCGGTATCGTTCGTCTTTACATCGCGCAGATCTTCGCGCGTCAGCAGTCCGCCATTGGCGTCCATGTCCGCCACGATTTTCCCGGCGATCTGTCCGGTGTAAAAATCGTCCACCCCTTCGCGCGCAATCCGGCGGTATGTGTTCGCCATACCGGGATTGCGGACGATCTCGCCGAGGCGATACAGGCTGCCGTCGGATTTCACGTAAATCTTGCGCGCCTCCGGGTTCTTGGTCAGCCGCATGGCGTGGGGCGCACGGCCCCCGCCCTCATCGGAGTTCCAGAAATAGTTGATGTGCGGGCGCACCATCATACCATTTTCGGCATAGGCGATGGCCGGCTCCAGAAGGTCTTTCAACGCCATCGTGCCAAAACGCGTCAGCGCCGCATCGAAAGCGCGCAAGCTCATCGGCGTGGTGATCGCGCCATAGCCGATGTCGTTGACATGATCCTTCAGGATGAACCCGAAGCCGTCTTCGGCTTCCTTGACGATCAGGTCCTGCCACATATCGGGGGTGGCCCTGGAGGGCGCGCGCCCGTGAAAATCGAGGATCAGATGTTTCTTCCGCTGCCCGAGATAAAGATGCATGGAGCCGAACCCGGCAATGCCGCACATCTGCGGGTCGACGGCGCTCTGGACGAGCGCGCAGGCGATCGCCGCATCGACCGCGTTGCCGCCCTTGGCAAGGGCGTCGGCGCCTGCCTCGACCGCTTCGGGCTGCGGCGCGCTGACGATGCCGCGGGTCATGACGAAGCCTGCTCAAGTTTCCTCAGATCAGGCTGGGGCCGCGCGGTTTCGGCATTCCCCGCCAGGGCCTGTTCCAGCGAATGGGCCACCTCCAGCACGAAGGCGTCCGATCCGATGGGCCCGACCACCTGAATGCCGAATGGCATGCCCAGATGATCCAGCCCGCAGGGCAGGCATAGCGCCGAGGGCAGCGCCATGGTGAGCGCGTAGGTCATCGCCAGCCAGCGCATATAGGTCGGCATCTTCTCGCCGTTTATTTCCTCGACGAAAAGCTGCGCGTGCGGGAACGGGCTCACCGAAGCCGCCGGGCAGATCAGAATATCCGCATCGTCGAAGAAGCGGCGGAACTTCGTATAGAGCGCGGTCTGCGCCTTGTGCGCCCAGGCGACATCGGGAAGCGAATATTTCAACCCCCGCTCGGTGTTGTTGATGACATTGGGGCCGAGCCGGTCGCGGTTGTTCTCAAGCCGCTCCTTGTGGGCGGCGACGAACTGGACCGCGCGCAGGATTTCAAAGGCTTCATGCACGTCTGAAAGGTCTGGGTCGCGGTCGTGGGCGCTGGCGAAGAAGGGGGCGATGATGCCCTTGCGCTCCTCAAAGACCTTGCCAACTGCGCTGTCGATGGGCGCGCAACCCAGATCCTTGGAAAAAGCGACGCGCAGGGATCCCAGATCGGTGCCCGACAGGGCATCGGGGATGCGCAGCATATCGTCGCTTGAAAAAGGATCGTCCTTGTCGGCGTCAAGCTGTGCCAGCAGCAGCAAATGCGCGTCTTCCACGCTGCGCGCCATTGGTCCCAGCACCGGCATGGGCAGCAGGGAGACGGGCCGGGTGAGGCGCGGCACGAGGCCCGGCGAGGGGCGAAAGCCCACAACGCCGCAGAATGTCGCCGGGGTGCGCAGGGACCCGCCGTGATCGGAGCCTGTCGCCAGCGGCACCATGCCGGTGGCGACGGCAACGCCCGAGCCGCCGGACGACCCGCCGCAGGTCTTGTCGCGGTCGAAGGGATTGCCTGTCGCGCCGAATATTTTGTTGGTGGTGTTGGCGCCCGCGCCGAACTCCGGCGTATTGGTCTTGGCCAGAATAATCCCGCCCTCGGCGCGCACATTGGTGACAACGCTGTC
>BDTT01000042.1 GCA_002897995.1 bacterium BMS3Bbin10
GCGGCAGATCGCGCCAGGGACCACCAACCCGAACCTTCCAAAGGACAGCTTCAAGAAACAGCCGATTGTCCTTCGCCGTCACGCCACGGTCTCGATTAGTTCCAGGAAGCAGGGACTCAATCAAAGCCCAACTGCGGTCTGTAATGACAAAACGTTCCGGACGCATCGCAAACCTCCTCAAAAGGAAGCTTGAATCACATCAACACCAAAAAGGGAATCCTAAATGTCCACAGACCCTAGATCGCTTCATGTTTTGATGGAATCAAAACCGCGATCTAGCTCTTTGTTTATGCGTATCATTTCTCCGATAACCGGTTTCCATCCCCGCCTTCGCGGGGACATGCTTGTCGGTGATACGCACTAGATCGGAGGGGCCGGCCCCCGCGCGCCGTTCAATTGCATGGGGTGCGGCGATACAGTAAGGTCCGCTCCCATCAGGCGCATGCACCCGTAGCTCAGCTGGATAGAGCGCTGCCCTCCGAAGGCAGAGGTCACAGGTTCGAATCCTGTCGGGTGCGCCACTCCCTTGTACGAAAGCGCCCAACAGGCCCCTCCGCATCACCCCCAGGGGCCCCGGCGGCGCTCCACGTCAAAGGGGCGCGTGCGGGCGGTCTGCCACAGGGGTACGTATTTGTCCTTGAAAAGCGGCACCAGGACCATGCCCGCCACGAAGCCTCCCACATGGGCCCAGAACGCCACCCCCGGCACATCCGGCGGCGCGGTCGCGGCGCTAACGAGCTGGCCAAGGAACCACACCCCGAGCACGAACATCGCCGGGACATGGGCAATCCAGAAGATAATGCCGAGAAACAGCAGCACCCTGACCGTGGCGCGCGGATACAGCAGCAGATAGGCCCCCAATACGCCGGAAATCGCGCCGCTGGCGCCGACCATCGGGATCACCGACTGGGTATTGAGAAGCCCCTGGGTCAGGGCCGCCGCCGCACCGCAGATCAGATAGAAGACGGCAAAGCGGAAATGCCCCATGGCGTCTTCGACATTGTCGCCGAAGATCCACAGGAACAGCATGTTTCCGCCCAGATGCATCCACCCGCCATGCATGAACATGGAGGTGAAAATGGTCGCCCATGCGGGCACGATAGCGATATCCGCGGAGAGCTGCGAGAAACCGAACAGCCGCGCCGGGATCATGCCCAGGGCATATACCGCCGCCTCGCCGGCCGCGCTGTCCAGCGACGCCTGCCAGAGGAAGACGAGCACGCTGGCCGCGATCAGGCCCCAGGTGACAACTGGCGTGACGCGGCTGGGATTGTCATCGGAGATTGGAAACATCGGAGCGTGTCACTCCCGCGCGGGCAATTGGAGAAACGGTTATACGCCAGGTCCGGGCCTAGTCCGGCGCAAATTCGGATTTATAGTCCCTGGCCAGCGCTTCGTCCTGCTCCTGCTTGTTCAGGAAACAATTGCCGATCACAAGACAATCGAGCCCAGTTCCCATGAAACAGTGGAACGCATCTTCGGGCGTGCATACGATCGGCTCGCCGCGCACATTGAAGCTGGTGTTCACCAGAACCGGACAGCCAGTGCGCTCCTTGAACGCCGTCAGCAGCGCATGGTAACGCGGATTGGTCTGCTCATGCACGGTCTGCACGCGGGCGGAATAATCCACATGAGTGACGGCGGGAATATCGGAGCGCGGCACGTTGAGTTTCTCGATGCCGAACAGCGCGCGCTCGCCGGCGCTCATTTTCCTGCGCCGCTTTTCCTGAACATCCGCCACCAGCAGCATATAGGGGCTGTCCGTATTCAATTCGAAATAGTCAGTAACGTCCTCGCGCAGAACCGACGGCGCAAAGGGGCGGAAGCTCTCCCGGTACTTGATCCGCAGATTGAGGGTTTTCTGCATTTGCGGGTTGCGTGGATCGCCGAGGATCGAGCGCCCGCCAAGTGCACGCGGACCGAACTCCATACGGCCTGAAAACCACCCCACCGCCCGGCCGTCATCCAGCGCCTCGACGGCAGCGCCGATGAGATCCGCCTCGCTCAACACCTGGTAGCGCGCGCCGGCCGCCTTGAGGCGTTTTTCTATTTCCTTCTGTCCGTATGACGGCCCCAGATAGGCGCCGGACATCGCGTCCATCCGGCCATCGGCCTTCCGCTGCGCGCCCAGATGATCGTAATGCGCCGCCAGCGCCGCGCCGAGCGCGCCGCCCGCGTCGCCAGCCGCAGGTTGCACCCAAACCTCCTTGAAGCTGCCATCGCGCAGCAATTTGCCATTCGCCACGCAATTGAGCGCGACGCCGCCCGCCATGCAGAGATTTGGAATGGCGTAGCTGGCGGCCAGATCGCGGGCCATCGCCAGAACCACCTCCTCGGTCACCTTCTGGACCGACGCGGCGAGATCCATCTCGCGCTGTGTCACAAGCGTATCGGGGTCGCGCGGCTCGCCGCCAAACAGTGCATGGAAACGCGGTGAGGTCATGGTCAGGCCGCCGGCATAATTGAAATAGCTCTGGTCGAGCCAGAAGCTGCCATCCTCCTTGATGTCGATGAGCTTTTCGCGGATGAGACCGGCGTAGCGCGGGTCGCCATAGGGTGCGAGCCCCATGATCTTGTACTCGCCCGAATTGACGCGAAATCCGGTGTAATAGGTGAAGGCGGAATAGAGCAGGCCCAGTGAATGCGGCCAGTGAATTTCGCGCACCGGCTCCAGCGTGTTGCCGCGCCCTATGGCCACCGATGTAGTGGCCCACTCGCCAACGCCATCCATGGTCAGCACGACCGCTTCGTCAAATGGCGAGGGGTAAAAGGCCGAGGCCGCATGGCTCTGGTGATGCTCGCAAAACAGCAACTTGCCTTCGATTTCGCCGGATTGGGAAAACTGCCCGAGCGACTTCACCAGGTTGGATTTCTGAAACAGCTTTTCCTTGGTCCAGACCGGCATGGCGGCACGGAACGACGCAAAGCCGCGCGGCGCATTCGCCAGATAGGTTTCCAGCAGGCGCTCGAACTTCAGAAACGGTTTTTCGAAAAAGGCCACATGATCGACCTGGTCGAGACCGGCGCCGGCCTCCTCGAGGCAATAGCGGATCGCATTTTCAGGAAATCCCGGATCGTGCTTCTTGCGCGTGAACCGCTCTTCCTGGGCCGCCGCCACGATACGGCCATCCTCGATCAGCGCCGCGGCGCTGTCGTGATAGAAGGCGGAAATACCGAGAATACGCATGGGGTGATGCTGGCCTCGCAAGCGCGGCTAAAACACGGTGTAGATGAAGGGTGCGATGGCCGACCCCTGGGCCAGGATGAGCAGGCCGCCGAACAGCACGAGAATGACCAGAATCGGCGCCAGCCACCATTTCTTCCGCGCGCTCATATAGGCGAACAGTTCCTTCAGCAGTGAGCCCATAACCGGTGTCCCTCATGTCACTTTGCGGGCGCGCGGCCATCCCGGTTCAGCGCGCATCCCGATGCGGTTTCGCGGACCTTAACCTAGGGTCTGTGGACATTTAGCGCAATGCGATGATGGTTGCGGCGATGGACCAGGTTGCTTCGTAGCTTGTGTCGGTTTTGTCGTATCTGGTGTTCACGCCTCTGAACTCCTTGATTTTGCTGAAATAGTTTTCGATGAGGTGGCGCCA
>BDTT01000043.1 GCA_002897995.1 bacterium BMS3Bbin10
GCGAATGCCTGCCCTCCAGCAGGTGAGGAGCGCGGAGAAGCTCACCAATTCGGTGCCGACAATGACGGGGCGGCGGAACGGGATCTGGTTTTTCAGATAGACCATCGACTGCAGGGCGCCGGTGTTGCAGATGCCCGGCGGCCGGTCGCCCGAGACCAGCCGGGCCGCGCGCGGCGTCTCGCGTATCCCGGTGGCGAGCAGGACGCGCTTGGCTGAGAGTTTCGCAAGGCCCGCGGGCGAGACGACGCTCAGCGCCCCTGAAGGGCCGAGCGCCGTCACGGTTGTTTTCAGCGCGATGTCCGCGCCAGCGTCCCTGGCGGTCTCCACCAGCCGCCGGGCATAGGATGGCCCCGCCATTATCCGATGGAACTCACGCAATCCGAATGGCGGGTGTCCGCAATGGCGCGGAATGCCCCCGGCAACGCATTCGCGCTCCAGAATCACGACGCGCTCAACGCCGCCCCGCTTCAGCGCCGTTGCCGCGGCCAGTCCCGCCGGGCCGGCGCCGATAATCGCCACGTCGAAATGCGCATATTCGAGAGCGTCAGTCATGCGCGGGGCCAACCCCAAGCGGCTCGGCGAAACGCCCCTCGGTCAGCTCCGCAAGGCGCGCCGAACAGTAAAAGCCCTGACACCGCCCCATGGTCGCGCGGGTGCGCCGCTTCAGGCCCCCCAGATCGCCGGCGGGCGCAGGCCCCTCCATGGCCGCGCGGATTTCACGGTCGGTGACCATCTCGCAATGGCAGACGATTTCGCCGTATCCCGGCCTCTCCCAGTCGCGCGCAAGATGCTCCGCAAGATTCGGGACGCGCGGGGAGAGGGGCTCCTCCAGCGGGTCGAAGACAGCGCCCCGGGAGGAGAGAAGACGGTGGACATGCCGGGCGATGCCGAGCGCCGCCGTCAGCCCGGTCGACCGGATTCCGCCCACGGTAATCCAGTTCTGCCCGGCGTTCTGGACAATCCGGTATTCCTTGCGCTCCGTTGCCGGTCTGATGCCCGCATAGGCCGCCGTCACCGGAACGCCCGCCAGCGGGGGCAGCATTGCAATGGCCCGCGCGATGAGCGCCCGAAGTGTTTCTTCGTCCACCGAAGCGTCATCCCTGCGCTCCTGGTCTTCCGCGGTCGGACCCACCATCACATTGCCGAATATCGTCGGACAGAGCAGGATGCCCTTGGTTCGCTCACCGGGAACGGGCAGAATAATCGAATTCAGGGAACCGCGCGCCGCTTTGTCGAACACAATGAACTGACCCTTGCGCGGCTTGATTGTGAAGGCGGCGGCGCCGAGCACTGATTTGTCGAGATGATCGCCGTAAAGCCCGGCGCAATTCACCACATGGGTCGCGCGCACCTGCCCGCGCGTGGTCGTGAGACACCAGCGCGCGCCATCAAATACGCCGCCGGTCACCTGCGCGTTGAAAAAGGCGCGCGCGCCATTGCCGATGGCCTGCAGCAGATAGGCGAGCGGCGCGGACCAGGGGTCGATGACATATTCTCCCGGTATGGCGATGGCGGCGCGGACCCGGGAACCGAGATTGGGCTCCGCCGCAAGGACCTGTGAGCGGCTCAGGGGATGCGCATCCCCGACGCCGTTGTCATGCGCCTGGCGCAGTATGTCGGCAAGGCGCTCCTCTTCGCCTCGCGTCCATGCGGCGACCAGGGCGCCGGTCTCCAGGACCGGCAGGTTGAGGCTCTCGCGGATCTTGAGATATTCGTCATATCCGCGCCTGACGCATTTCCACTCCAGCGAACCCGCCGGGGCGTCGAAGCCGGTGTGGAGAATGGCGGCGTTGCCCTTGCTGGCGCCATCGAGGATATCCGCCGCCTTCTCGATCAGAATGACGCAAGCGCCCTCCAGGGCCATCCGGCGCGCGAGCGCGCATCCGACAATCCCGCCGCCGATGATCGCAATATCGCCATGGGCAAGAGGCGCATCGCCGTCCGGTTTTCCGCCGGGCGTTTTTGTATCTTCATGATTTCGATTGCCGATCATGACCGTACAGTAACAAAATACGCGTCAGATCCGGAGCGAAAGCACATGCGGCAAGGGAGCGGCAAAGGACCGTTTTCCGCGGCGCGGACGGTTGCCCGGGGTTCCCATTGCGGAGCGTCTCATGGGCGGGTGCGGAAGGTGGATTATTTGCCCTGCTTGGCGAACAGAACCGCGCTCAGATCCTTGTCGATCTTGTTGCGCTTGTCGATCTCGTAAAGCGGCACGCCGCGGTCGATCGCCTCGCGCACAAGCCGGTAGTCCTCATAGACGAAGCCGCCGAGCCGGTCGCCCAGCATATCTTCCGCATCGGAGCGGCGCAGCGAATTGATGCCGCCGCCGATAAGGCGCGGGCGGCAACGGTTGACGAGGACCGACATTTCGATTTCCTCGTCGCATTTGTCCGAGATGGCGGCGATCAGCCGGCTGGCCTGGCGCAGGCCCGGCACGGTCATTTCCGTCACCACGAAAACCTTGTCGCATCCGGCCAGCACATCGCCGGACCAGGGCATCCACATGCGCGGCATATCGAGGATCACATGGTCGAATTTGGCCGACGCCATATCCAGCATCCGGGTGATGAGCTCGGGCGAGACGCTGTCGATGTCGCGCAGCGAATTTTCCGCCGTCAGCGCCGCAATGCCGGTGTCGTGGCGCGACAGCATGACTTCCATCAGCTGTTCGTCGAGGCGCTCGGGGGCGGCGGCGATTTCATCGAGCTGCAAATTCGGCGCAAGGTCGAGATAGTCCGCGATCGAGCCGTTCTGGAAGTCCAGTGCGATCAGGCAGGTCGACTGGAAGCTCCTGGTTTCGCGGGCCAGCAGAAAGGCGCTCTGGATGGCGAGCGTTGTGTTCCCGACGCCGCCCGATGCGGGTACGAAGGCATAACAGGCGGCTTCTCCCGCGCGGCTCTGCTCCTGGCTAGAATGCAGCGCGCGCTCGCACGCATTCAGCAGATCGTTTGCCACGCTCTCCTTCGGGCACCAGTCGGAAACGCGCAGGCGCATGAAGTCCCGCGCCGAGGATTCTGAAAGGGATTGCGAAAGAACGATGACGGGCAGGCCCTGCGCCCTTTGCAGCATCACCCGCTCCAGCGCGCCCATGTCCTCTCGGGACTGCGGGTCGAGGTCCACCAGCAGCAGCGCCGGATGGGCATTGCCGAGGCCGTTGCGCTCGGCATCGGCGATGCCGCCGGCAATCGTCTCAAGGGTGTAGCGCCGGGTGCGCGAAAGCATCTGCTGCAACTGCTGCGCCAGCGCGGCGTCCGGCGTCACCAGCTGAATGCGGTCCATGGCGTCCGCTTCATTCGTGAATTTTTTCAGCATTGCCGCAGGTTCCGTTGCCTTCTACTGAGCCGGGCCGCCGCTTGGGTCGCCCGGAGGCGGGCCTTCGGGCGCGTCGAACTCGTTGTTCGTGGACATGCCTACCGGCTCCAGGCTCTTGTTCTCCTGGTAGCGCTTCATGCCCAGATGAATCCTCTTGCCGTCGGTGGGCTGGCTGGTTTTGCGCGCATAGGCCGGCCAGGGATCAATGGCCTGAACCGTCTTGTTGTGGGCAACCGCGTCGCCCGCGCTCAGCGAGATCGTGTCGCGGGCATGCAGATAGCGGTTATATTTGCGCTCCACGCAGCCGCCGAGTGCGACCATGGAGAGTATAATCGCGGCCGCCATCACCAGTTCCACCCTGGTGTATCGGGTGTTTCTGCGGATCATTTCCATCCCCCTTCGAAGCTTGCGTCGCCGGCGTTCGCGCCGCCGACATCGGCAATATCCAGCATGTAGCCGCGAAAGGCTTTATCGGCGCGGCGGCGCTTCTCGCGTCGCACCGAAGTCTTCCAGCCCTCCATCTTGCCGCGGACAAAGAAGTCGACATCGTTGCTGGCGACCGATTTGTCGAACGGCGTCAGCAGCTTCTGTCCCGGCGCCGCCGGTCTCACGAGGCGCGGCGTGACGATGATCACGAGTTCGGTTTCGTTCTTCTCGAACGAAGCGCTGCGCATCAGAGCCCCCAGAACCGGCACCTGGCCGATCCAGGGAAGCTGGCGTATTCCTTTCGAGTTCGTGGACTGAAGCAGTCCCGCGATCGCAAAGCTCTGCCCGTCGCGCAGCTCCACCGTGGTCTTGGTGCGGCGTGTGATCAGGCTCGGGATTTCCGTGTCGTTGACGCGAAGCGTGTTGTTCGGGTCGATTTCGCTCACTTCGGGCTCAATCTTCAGATTGATGAGGCCATTGGCCAGCACGGTCGGCGTAAAGGCCAGCCCGACACCGAATTTCTTGAACTCGATAGTGATCTGGTCGTTGTCCCGCCCGACGGGGAAAGGAAACTCGCCGCCGGCGAGGAAGCTCGCCGTATCGCCGGAAAGCGCAATCAGGTTCGGCTCCGCGAGGCGGCGCGCAACGCCCCGCTCCTCAAGGGCCTGCACGATCATATCCGCGGACGCGCCATTGCTCAGCAGCCGGGCGACCATCGTGCCGAAGGGCGTGCGGTTGGCCGGGAATGCGCCAAGTCCGACAGCGCCGGGGAAATTGGTTTGGGCTGAAAACCTCCCCTTCGTCGAGAGCACATCGAAGTTGATGCCGAGGTCGCGCGCCGCGTTGCGCGTGGTTTCGATGAAACGAACCTCCAGCATCACCTGCTGCGAGCTGCTCACGCTGATCGAGTTGACAACAGCTTTGGGCGCGAACTGTTCCGCGATCGTTACCGCGCGCTCCAATGTCGGCGCGTCGGGCACACGGCCGCTCAGCACAATACGGCCGTTCATCGAGCTCACCTTGACGCGCGCCTGCGGCAGCGCCTCATGAATCTGCGCCTTGATGCCGGCGACATCATAGGAGATCTCGATCTCGATAATGCCGAGCACGGTTTTCGATTCGCCAAGAATGGTCAGGCGGGTCGCCCCGACCTTTTTCCCCAGCACATACAGCGACTGGTTGGTCAGCGGAATGACGTCGGCGATTTCGGAATCGCCCACAAGCGCTTCGGTGAACGGGCGCTCAAGACGGATGGTGTCCGACTTGTCGACCGGTATGCGCATGCGCTGCACCTTGGAGTTGTCATTGAACTTGATCGTCTGCGTGCCGGCTTCCGCAACGGCGCCGACGGCGCCCAGAAGAAGCGCGCTCATCAATGCGACAAGAACAAAAAAAGCCAGGCGCGGGCCGCCCGCGCGGGGCGTTCCGGCACCCTGAAATGCCTTGAAGGGCCATGCGCCGGCCCAATGGTCAAATGCGCCCTTCGCCCAGCGGTGGCGCTCGCACATATATCGTGAATGGTTGCCCATTATCCTAACCCCCTGCAATGCCCGAATATTGTTGTTTTTGGTCCGGACGTGAGAGTGAGGATGGCACAAGAGTTCTAACAAAAAAGGTATCGAAAAAGGGGTGAGGGCAAAAAATGCGGCTCTTTTCACAGTGTTAGTTACTCATTCCTTTGACGTGTTAGTTACTCAATCCTTGACCCTCGCGCGGAACGGAGTAGTCGCTGCGCACCAGCTCGCGTGTGACGGAGACCATCGCCGATGATCCCGCGGACTCGCTGGGGCCGGATGCCGAATTCAAGTCTCCGAGCGCGATACGGCGGGTGGCGCCGCCGTCAGGCGAGCCGGCGCTGCGCAGCGCCAGCGCCAGTTGTCCGACGCTTGCCGCGAGCACAAGTTTCTGGGCCTGCAGGGTGTCCACCTCAATGGTGATCGCCTTCGCCGGCGCGGGTTCCTCGGTCCGGTCGTCCGCGAGCTGATCGACCGCCAGAACGCGCACATTGCGCAACAGCACGTCGGTAAAGGTGTTTTTCTGAATGGGGGCCTCGTCGCCGACCTCATTGACTTCGGTGCGGGTCAGCAGAATGTCCACCCGCTCTCCGGGCAGCACGAATCCGGCGACGCCCAGAACGTCATTGACGCGGATGGTCACAGCCTTCTTGCCCTCGCCAATGAGTGCGGAAAGCGAGGCGCGCTGCCCCGGGCCGGTTATCTTCCAGCCCAGCACCGGTTCGTTTTCCTCGATTGCCGAGAGCACCACGCGGCGGTCTTTGCCATTCACAATGTCGGTGATTTTCCTGAATGCCCCTTCGGGGATGGCCTTGTCCGGCCATTCGACCTCGCGCAGGGAGCGCGCCGCAAGCCGGTTGCCGAAGCGCAGCGATTTCGCCGCGATCACAACCGTGCCCATATCCACCTTGGGCGCCGCCGCCTCGGGCTGCGGCTGGGGAACCTGCGCCTGCAGCCATATCTTGGACAGCAGGGCCGCGGAAATACCCAGAACCAGGGCTACGGCGAGCATGATTATGCTACTTGGGCGCATGTTTCCCATCCGGTGAATTCAATTAAGCGTCCCTTATAGTGGACGGGCCTTAAGGAAGGATGGGAGGTATAGGGCAAATTTTATCTACCTATAAGCCGAGAACGTCTAGCGTTAACAAGGTGTAGATGCGATATGGCCCAAGGAAATTGGGGAGCAACACAAAAATGGCGATCAAGGCGGTCAGTTTCGATTTATGGGACACGCTCGTGGATGACGATTCCGACGAGGCGGTTCGCGCTGCAAGGGGGCTGCGCTCCAAACATGATGAACGGCGGTTCCTGACCTGGCAGGCGCTGAACGGCTGTGAACCGATTGAAATGGACCGGGTGGTGCTGGCCTATGACACGACTGACGCGGGTTTTAACCTGGTCTGGAAACAGAACCACATCAACTGGACGCTGGAGCAGCGGTTGAATGTGACGCTCTCGGGTCTGGACCGGACGCTCCCCGGCAACGTGTTTGCGCAGCTTATCGCCGATCTGGCCCGCATGGAGATAGATATTCCGCCCAACCCCATCGAGGATGTGGCCGACTCGCTGAAGGCGCTGTCGAAAGACTTCAAGCTGGGCGTGTGCTCTGACGCCGTTATGACGCCCGGTACGGGACTGCGGCAGATTCTGGAAGGCCATGGGCTGAAGCAGTATTTCAGCGCCTTCGCTTTTTCCGATGAGGTTGGCCATGCCAAGCCGCATGCCTCGATGTTCGATGCCGCCGCGCGGCAGCTCGGCGTCGAACGCCATGAGATGATTCATGTGGGCGACCGGGACCAGAATGACGTAAAGGGCCCCCATGCCATTGGCGCGAAAGCGGTGCTGTTTACCGCCACGCGGCCCGACGACAAGGATATGACCACCGCGGACGCCATCTGCGAGAGCCACAAGGACTTGCCCCGGGTCATCGCCAGGCTGGCGCGAGAGGCCGAGGCCGGGTCATGAGCAAGGGCCCGAAATATCTCGTGCTGGACGGATATTCGACAACGGGCCGCGAGGATCTGCGTAGCGGAGGCGCGACGACCGCGGGCGAGCTGTATGCGGGCATGCTGCGCAAATGCACCCCCGGCGGCGAGGCCGATGTGGACATTGTGTTCCCCGCCGATCCGGCCGCATCCCTGCCCGAGGGCGCCAGCATTACCCAGTATGACGGCATTGCCTGGACCGGATCGAGCCTCACCGTTTTCGAACCGGGCCCGGCGGTGACGCCGCAAATCGAGTTTGCCCGCGCCGCGTTCGAGGCGAAGGTGCCGAGCTTCGGGTCATGCTGGGCGGCGCAAATCGCCGTGGTGGCCGCCGGCGGGGCCTGCGCCCGCAATCCGAAGGGCCGCGAGATGTTTCTCGCCCGCAAGATCGCCCTCACCCGCGATGGCCGGGGCCACCCGCTCTACCGGGGCAAGAAGGCCGTCTTCGACGCGTGGATCAGCCATGACGACGAGATCACGCATCTGCCGCCCGGCGGGCAGATCCTGTCCTCGAACGATTTTACTCATGTGCAGTCGGTTTCGGTCACCCACGAGGGCGGCACCTTCTGGGGGCTGCAATATCACCCGGAATACAACCTCCATGAGATGGCGCGCCTTTGCTATTGCCGGCGCGAGAAGCTGACGCGCATGGGCTTTTTCAAGGACGTGGATGCGGCCGAGATGTTTGTCAATGAACTGGAAGCCTTGCATCAGGATCCCGCGCGCAGGGATATCTCCTGGCGGCTGGGCATTGACGATGACGTCCTGAACGAAGACATCCGGCAGGTGGAAGTGCGCAACTGGATCGAACTCCAGGTGCTGCCGGGGATGTCCGGGTAAGGGGGGCGGGTGGCGCCGTCTCGAAGGATGTGCGGGTAACTCAATAACCCCTAATAGCCCAGCGCGCAGCCGTCCTTGCGCGGGTCGGAGCCGCCGGTCAGAACACCCTCGTCCCAGTCAATCCAGATCGCCTGGGAGCCGCCGATGGGCTTTTCCGGGGCGACAAGCGTATGGCCCTTCGCGCGCAGGGCGTTCGCGACCCGTTCGGGAAGCCCGCTTTCGGCCTGAACCTCGCCGCTTTGGGGGTTGGGGAAGACCCTCGGCAAATCCTGCGCCTCCTGGATGTCCAGTCCGAAATCGAACATGCGGCTCAGAAACTGCATATGCCCATAGGCCTGATACTCGCCGCCCATGACGCCATAGGACATGACCGTCTTGCCGCCCTTCGTAACCATGCCGGGAATAATCGTGTGCATGGGGCGCTTGCCGGGCGCGATGCAGTTGGGATGGGTGGGGTCAAGCGAGAAGCTCATTCCCCGGTTGTGCAGCACAACGCCGGAATCGGGCGCCATCAATCCCGATCCAAATCCGAAATACAGGGTGTTGATGAAACTGCATGCATTGCGGTCCTTGTCGACCACCGTGATGTAAACCGTGTCCTTGTGCTCCGGGCCGGGGAGTTTCGGCATCCCGGTCATGGCCTTCGCCGGGTTGATAGCCCTGCGCAAATCGTCCGCATGCGCGCCCGACAGCAGCCAGCCGACCGGAACCTCCACCTGGCCCGGGTCGGCCAGATAAGCTGCGCGGTCGTGATAGGCGAGCCGCCCGGCCTCGATCTCAAAGTGCAGGCGTTCGGGGCAAAGCGGATCGCCGCCCGCCTCCACGCCGCCCATGATGTTGAGCAGCAGCAGGGCGATGACGCCCTGGCCGTTCGGCGGGCACTGATGAACCGTGTAGCCGCGATAACCGGTGGAAATGGGATCCACGAAATTGCCCTCGACGCTGGCGAAGTCCTCCAGAGTGTGCAGGCCGCCCTTTGAGCGGAGATAGTCGACAATGTTCTCGGCGATCTCGCCGGTGTAAAAGGCGTCGCGTCCGTTTCGGGCGATGGCTTCGAGGGTGTTTGCCAGTTCGGGCTGGCGGTGCAGGGAACCGGCGGCGGGCGTCTTCCCGTCCGTCAGGAAGACGCGCGAGAGGTTTTCGTCGTCACGGATAATGCCGATCTGGCTGGCAAAGTCGACGCTGACGCGGCTGGCGACCGGATAGCCTGCGCGCGCATAGCGGATCGCCGGCTGCAAGAGTTCGCCAAACTCCCGTGTCCCATGGGCGCCGAGCAGCCGGTCCCAGCCGTCGACGGCGCTGGGAATGGTCACCGCATGGGGGCTCTGGCGCTCGATCTCGGTTATGCCCTGTTCGGCGAACCATTGCGGCGTCGCCGCCTTTGGCGCGCGTCCCGAGCCATTGAAGCCAATGACCTCGTCGCCCCCGCCCGGCGCATAGAGGCAGAAGCAGTCGCCGCCAATGCCGGTTGATTCCGGCTCGACCACGCACTGCACGGCGCAGGCCGCTATGGCGGCGTCCATGGCGTTGCCGCCGGCCTTGAGGACGTCGATCGCCGCCAGCGTCGAGAGCGGGTTCGACGTGGCCGCCATCCCTTGGGTTCCGTGAACCGGCGAGCGGCCGGGCAATTCCAGATTTCTCATGACACCATCTGCCTGCGCGGGCGCGTTCAATTCGCCCTCGGGGGAGCGAAGCTCCTAACGACTTACGGTTCGCGCCCGCGAAGAGCAAGGGCCGCTGGGGCAAAGGACTTCGTTCGCAGCGTGCAAAATGCTATCTGGCCTTTCAAACCCGAGTTTTGAAGAGGACTCCGCGCGGTGCAGAAAAACCATATCGAGTTACAGAGCGATACCCAGACCAGGCCAACGCCGCAGATGCGCGAAGCCATTGCCGGCGCGCAAGTCGGCGATGAGCAGGGCTTTAACGATCCCACCGTGACGGCGCTGGTGGAGCGGGTGGCGGAACTGTTCGGCATGGAGAGTGCCGTCCTGCTCCCCTCGGGCACCATGTGCAACCAGATTGCGGCGGCGGTGCATTGCGGCCCGGGCGACGATATCATTGCCGAACGCTCCGCCCACATCATCGGCGTCGAGGCCGGGGGCATTTCCGTCCTGGCGCGCGCCGGGGCCTATCCGATCGACGGGGAGCGCGGCGTGTTTACCGCCGAGCAGGCCGAGGCCGCCATAAGGCCCCCAAGGCGCTACGCTCCGCGCAGCCGCGTCATTTCCATAGAACAGACCGTCAATCTGAAGGGCGGGACGATCTGGCCGCTGGAAACCATCCGAGGCGTCGGCGAGGTGGCGAAACGCCATGGGCTGAAAATGCATATGGACGGGGCGCGGCTTCTCAATGCCGTTGTCGCCTCGGGGGTTTCGGCGAAGGACTATTCGAAAGGGTTCGATTCCGTCTGGCTCGATCTGTCCAAGGGGCTTGGATGCCCCATCGGCGCGGTGCTTGCCGGGTCGTCCGATTTCATCGACGCGGCATGGCGCTGGAAGCAGCGCATCGGCGGGGCCATGCGCCAGGCGGGCATTTTCGCCGCCGCCGGGCTTTACGCGCTCGATCACAATGTGGAGCGTCTGGCCGAGGACCATGCCAATGCGAAGGCGCTGGCGCAGCTCCTCGCCCCGCTCGATGGCCTCGGCGTCGAACCAGAAAATGTGGAGACGAACATCGTCATCATCGATGTGTCCGCGTCGGGCGCGGATGCCGAAACCTGGAGCAGGCGGCTGGGAGAGGAAGGCGTGCGCCTGGCGGGCATCGGCCCGCACATCCTGCGCGCCCTGACCCATCTCGATGTCACGGCAGAGGAAGTCGAGCGGGCGGCGGACATCTTTGCTACTCTTGCGCAGGGTGAGTTTGCGCCTTCCTAGACCGGCTCCGTTGGAGACGGAGCCGGTCTGGATTTTTTCGCTCACGACATATCCGCGCTTCGCGCGGGTCTGCGCGGGCGCGGCGCATAAGCGCCGGGCCACAGTCGCGGCCTTACCGTTTCTGTTAGAAACAGAAACGGTCTAGGGTCCCAGGATGAACGACACACATACTGAATCTGAGGCACAATGGCGGGACGAGATTTCCCACCGGCTCGAAGCGTTGCCCGGCCCGGACGAGGAGGTATACGCGGCGGCGCGCGCGCGCCAGAAAACCCTCACCAAACCGCCCGGCGCATTGGGCCGGCTCGAAGACCTCGCCTGCTGGCTGGCCGGATGGCAGGGCCGCGACGTGCCCCGGCTTGAAAACGTCGAGACGCTGGTTTTCGCCGGCAATCACGGGGTCACGGCGCAGGGCGTTTCGCCCTATCCGGCAAGCGTCACCGCGCAGATGGTCGAGAATTTCAAAAGCGGCGGCGCGGCGATCTGCCAGTTATGCGAGGCCTATGGGGCGAGCTTGAGCGTTGTCGCCCTCGATCTGGAGCGGCCGACCGCCGACATGACGCTTGAGCCGGCCATGAGCGCGGATGAATGCCGTGACGCCATCGCGCGCGGCGCGCGCGCGGTCAAGCCGGGGCGGGATGTTCTTCTGCTGGGAGAAATGGGCATTGGCAACACCACGTCCGCCGCGGCGCTCTGCTGCGCGCTGCTCGGGGGAGCCGCTGAAGACTGGACGGGACCCGGCACCGGGCTCGATGCGCCAGGCGTGGCGCGCAAGGCCGAAGTCGTGGGCCGGGCGCTTGGCCTGCATGGGGGCCACTGCGCCGATCCCTTCGAGGCGCTGCGCCGGCTCGGCGGGCGCGAACTCGCGGCGATCACCGGCGCAATTCTTGAGGCGCGGGCGCAGTCCATCCCCGTCCTGCTCGATGGTTATGTGTGCTGCGCCGCCGCCCTTGTGCTGGAGAAAGCGAAAGCCGGGGCGCTCGATCACTGCCTCGCGGGGCATCTGTCGGCGGAACCCGCCCATGGGCGTCTTCTCGCGGCGCTTGGCAAGACGCCGGTCGCCGATCTCGGCATGCGGCTTGGCGAAGGCACCGGCGCGAGCATAGCGCTTGGCATCCTGCGCGGCGCGGTCGCGGCGCATAACGGCATGGCGACCTTCGCCGATGCCGGTATCGACGATCGGGAGTGAAGGCTTTGCGCGCGCTTTTCGACGATGTGCTGCGCGCCTTCGGCGTGCTCACGCGATTGCCGCTGCCCCGGCGCGAGGCCCATATGGCGATGCAGCCGCGCAGTGTCTGGGCCTATCCTCTGGTTGGCGCGGTGGTGGGGGCCCTGAGCGCGCTCATTTGGTTTGCCGCCCAGTTCGCGGGGCTGGGAACGCCGCTCGCGGCGGGACTGGCGATTGCCGCGCAGGTCCTCATCACGGGCGCCCTGCATGAAGACGGCCTGGCGGATTTCGCCGATGGTTTCGGCGGTGCGCACGACAAGGCCGCGACCCTTGCCATCATGCGCGACAGCCGGATCGGCGTTTACGGCGTGATTGCGCTGATTCTCATTCTGGGGTTGCGCTGGGGCGGCGCGGCGGGCCTAGCTCTGGATAACGTTCTGGCGGGGCTGATCGGCGCGGCGCTTCTCGGGCGGCTTGCGATTGTCGCGCTTGTGGTGTTTCTCGCACCGGCCCGCGGCGATGGCTTTGGCAGGATTATCGCCCATCCGCCGCGCCGCGCGGCGCTGGCGGCGCTGCTGCTGGGTCTGGCGCTCGTGGGCGCGCATATGCCGCTGATCACCACCGCCCTGGCCTTCGTTGCGGCGGCCGCCGCGGCCGGGTATGTCGCCATGATTGCCAGACGCAGGATCGGCGGTTACACCGGCGATGTGCTGGGCGCGGGCGAGCAGCTTGCCGAAACGGCCGCCTTGCTGGTTTTCGTGGCGGTGGCGGGAGGGAGGGAGCGAAGGGTGACGGGTGAGCGGAGAAGTGTCCTCGTT
>BDTT01000044.1 GCA_002897995.1 bacterium BMS3Bbin10
CTTATATGCGTTTGTCAGTTGCGCGCCTGAAATCTTTGTCGTCGACTTCGGCTAGTGGTCGTTGAGCCACTCGCGGGCACGCTTTTGCGCCTCCGCCACATCAAACTGCGACATCTCATGTGCGAGTTCCTTGCGGTACTCAAGCGCATCTTTGTTGCCACGCAATGCCGCCAGATTGAACCACTTGTGAGCCGCAACCAGGTCCGGCTCCACCTCGCGTCCGGTGCAATACATCATGCCCAGCTCAAACAGAGCATCGGGTGCTCCCGACTGCGCCGCCAGTTCCTCGCCCGTAACTGTTGATAATTCCATCCGTGCCATCTCGATACCTTCCCACCTCTGTTTCGGCGTCCCTAGTTGTCCCCCCGGACATAAGCGCCGAAATCTTGTCGTTGTTTAAGTCTTCATGGCCTATTCGCCCTAAAGACATATGGGATTTTGATGGCATTCCTTGAAAAAGGTGTAAAATTTGAAGCTTAATGACGCGTCAATAAAAACCTAACGTGCGGTAATATTGGTTTACATCTGGCCTCTATACAGCCCGATTTCGTAAACATTCGCCATTTGGCAATGTTTTCTTGACCATTGCCAATCAGAGTTTGCTAACCAATGAAATAGGTGGCTGGAAATTATTCGCACAGAAAATGCACGGGCAGCCAGGTTCGGGAAAACCCGATACGACCCCCCCACGCGCTTTTCGAATTGGCGACTGCAAGCGGAATATGCGGGGCCTTATGTCAGCAGGACGGTCGATCCTGTGGTTTTGCGGCCTTCCAGGTCGCGATGCGCCTGCGCGGCCTCGCTCAGCGGATAGGTCTGGTTGACCGGGATTTTTATCGCGCCGCTCTTCACCACATCGAACAGTGCCCCCGAAATATCCTCCAGATCGGCCCGTTCCGCGATATGCGTGAAAAGGGTCGGACGGGTCACATATAACGATCCCTTTTGCGCCAGAAGCCCCAGATTGAGGTCCGGTAACGGGCCGGAGGCCTGGCCGAATGTGGCCCACAGGCCGAATTTCCTCAGGCAGTCGAGAGACGCGGGGAAGGTATCCTTGCCGATGGAGTCGTAAACCACATCGCAGCCCTTTCCGCCGGTGATTTCCTTGACCCGTTCGACGAAGTCCTCGCTGTTGTAGTTGATGGTGTGGGTGCACCCATAAGATTTGGCCAGGTCCGCTTTTTCCCCCGATCCGACAGTGCCGATCATGGTCGCCCCGAGATGTCTTGCCCATTGGCATACGATCAACCCGACTCCGCCGGCCGCTGCATGGAAGAGAAATGTCGTGTCGGGACCGACCTTGTATGTTCTCTGCAACAGATAGGAGGCGGTCATGCCCTTCAGCATCATGGCGGCCCCGGTCTTGTCATCGATGGCGTCCGGCAACTTCACCATGCGGTCCGCAGGCGCGATACGTTCCTCGGCATAGGATCCGACAGCCCCGGCATAAGCGACCCGGTCGCCAGGTTTCAAATGGGTGACGCCCTCGCCGACCGCAACGACCTCCCCCGCCCCTTCCATGCCCGGAGTAAACGGCAGGCTCTCGCTCGGATAGGTCCCCGTGCGGAAATAAACGTCAATATAGTTGAGGCCGGCGGCGCTCTGGCGCAGCTTCACCTGCCCCTCGCCGGGCTCCCCAACCTCGACCTCTTCCCATTTCATGACTTCCGGTCCGCCGGTCTCGTGAATCACAATCGCATGGGCCATTTGGGGCACTCCTTTGAAGAGTTTGTTTGGCGGAGTTTAGCAGGTGCTGGGTCTAATCGCCGGCAATATCGAGCTTTTCGCGCAAAATCGCGTTCACGGCCTGCGGGTTGGCCTTGCCGGACGTCTTCTGCATCACCTGGCCGACGAACCAGCCCAGCGTCTTCGGTTTGGATTTGACCTGCTCGGCCTGTTTCGGGTTGGCGGCAATGATTTCATCCACCACCTTTTCGATGGTGCCGGTATCGCTCACCTGGCGAAGCCCGCGTTCCTCGACCAGCTTCGCCGGGTCTTCGCCTGTTTCCCAGACCAGATCGTAGAGTTCCTTGGCGATCTTTCCCGAAATCGTTCCCTCATCCACCATTTTGAGGATTGATATACTGGCCGCCGCGGTGACTGGAGCATCCTCAAAAGGCCCGCCCTCCTTGTTGACCCGGCCGAGATGCTGGTTCAGCAGCCAATTGGCGGCCCGCTTTGGCCCGGCTCCGCCATCAACCATTTCCTCAAAATAATCGGCGCGTTCCCTTTCCGCGACCAGCAGTTCCGCGTCATAGGCATCCAGACCCCAGCCGGACATGAACCGGTCCTTCTTCTGGTCCGGCAGTTCGGGCAAATTTTTCGCGAGCTGGTCCACATACTCCTGGCTCAACTCAACGGGCAGCAGGTCCGGGTCCGGGAAATAACGATAGTCATGCGCTTCTTCCTTTGAGCGCATGGGGCGCGTCCGGCCGGTTTTCGTGTCGAACAGGCGCGTCTCCTGAGTGATTTCGCCGCCCTCCTCCAGCACATCAATCTGACGGCGCGATTCAGACTCGATCGCCTGCCCGATAGAACGGATGGAATTGATATTCTTGATTTCGCAGCGGGTTCCAAGCTCACCTCCGGGACGGCGCATGGAGACATTCACATCCGCCCGGAGCGAACCTTCCTCCATATTTCCATCGCAGGTGCCCAGATACCGCAATATGGATCTGAGTTTGGCGACATAGGCCTGCGCCTGTTTCGCCGACCGAATGTCGGGTTTGGACACGATTTCCATGAGCCCCACGCCGGACCGGTTGAGGTCCACATAGGAGCACTTCGGGTCCTGGTCGTGCAGGCTCTTTCCCGCGTCCTGCTCCAGATGCAGCCGCTCGATACCAACACGCACCGTCTCGCCGCCCTCCATATTCAGCACAACTTCGCCTTCGCCGACGATGGGCTGGGAGAATTGGGAAATCTGGTAGCCCTGCGGCAAATCGGGATAAAAATAATTCTTCCGGTCGAACACGGAACGCAAATTGATTTGCGCCTTGAGGCCAAGCCCGGTTCGCACGGCCTGGCGCAGGCATTCCTTATTGATGACGGGCAGCATGCCGGGCATGGCCGCATCGACCAGGCTGACCTGCGAATTCGGCTCCGCGCCGAATTTTGTCGCCGCCCCGGAGAACAGCTTGGCCCTGGACGTCACCTGAGCATGGACTTCCAGGCCGATGACCAGTTCCCAGTCGCCGGTTTCGGACCTGATCAGATTGCAGGAAGCGGCGTTACTCGCCATCTTTCTCATCCGCCAGTTTCTCCTCCTCATACTGGATGAACCAGCCGATCATCTGCCGCCACAGGGATTCTGCAAGTTCCGGCGGCAGGCCCCTTTCCTCCGCATGCGCCCGCACCTTGTCGACCACCTGCTGAATGCGCCATGGCACGACCGCATCGCCGGGCGAATTCTTCAGCTGCCAGGCCCGGTCGACATAGGTGAAACGCTCGGCCATCAGATCGACCAGCGCCTTGTCGAGCCGGTCGATCTCGACACGGACCTCGTCCATATTCCCGCAGTCTTGCGCCTTGCGCGATGTCATCGTTCCGGTTTCCCCTTGCCGCCGCGCGCCGCCCACGCATTGTCCCAATTGTCCTCGCCATCGCCAATGACGGCGTCAGCCTCGATTTCAACAAGCCAGTCCGGATCGATCAGGCCCGAGACCTCGACCAGTGTGCTCGCGGGACGTATCTCCGCGAAGATCTCGCCATGGGCGCGGCCGATGGCCTCCCAATTGGCTAGGTCGGTCACAAAGATACGCGTGCGCACCACATGCTTCAGTTCCGCGCCGGCTTCGCCAAGTGCTTCGGATATGATTTCCAGACATCTGCGCGTCTGCGCCGCGGGATCACCCGCGCCGACGGTCTTGCCATTCGCCCCGATGGGCGCCGTGCCGCCGACCCAGAGAGTATTTCCGACCCGCACCGCGCGTGAAAACCCGATAGATTTCTCATAAGGGCTGCCCGAGGCAATATTTCTGCGGCCGGCGTTCATGCGAGGCTCCACCAATCCGCCGGACCGGCAAATTCGCCGGCCGCGTCCTCAAGAACCTTGCCGGCCCTGAAAAGGGTCTCCTCGTCAAAGGCCTTGCCGATAAGCTGGAGACCCAAAGGCGTCCCCTCGCCCGACAAACCGGCAGGCACCGAAATCCCCGGCAGCCCCGACATGTTGGCCGTCACCGTGAAGATGTCATTGAGATACATTTCAATCGGGTCGCCGGATTTTTCTCCAAGCGCGAAGGCGGGCCCGGGCGTGGTGGGCGTCAACAATATATCGACATCCTCAAATACCTTCTCGAAGTCCCGTTTGATGAGCGTGCGCACGCGTTGCGCCTTCAGATAATAGGCGTCGTAATACCCGGCCGAGAGCACATAAGTACCGATCAATACCCGGCGCTTGACCTCGGCCCCGAAGCCTTCGGAGCGCGTGTTTTCATATTGCTCGATGATGTCGGCGCCGGGCACGCGCAGGCCATAGCGCACGCCGTCATAGCGCGCCAGATTGGACGACGCTTCCGCCGGCGCCACGATGTAATAGGCCGGAAGCGCATATTTGGTGTGCGGCAGGGAGACATCGCGTATTTCCGCACCTTCGCTTTTGAGCCACTCAACACCCTCCCGCCAGAGCTTGTCGATTTCCTCCGGCATGCCCTCAATGCGGTATTCCTTCGGGATGCCGACCTTCAATCCCTTGACGCCGCCTCCAAGCGCCGCTTCATAGTCGGGGACGGGCAGATCGACGCTGGTGGAATCCTTTGGATCAAAGCTCGCCATAACGCCGAGCATAATCGCCGCATCGCGAACGCTTCTCGCAATCGGGCCGGCCTGGTCGAGCGATGACGCGAATGCAACGATGCCCCAGCGCGAACAGCGCCCATATGTCGGCTTGACCCCGACCGTACCGGTCAGGGCCGCGGGCTGGCGGATTGAACCGCCCGTATCGGTGGCCGTTGCGCCAAGGCACATTCCGGCCGCCACGGCCGCGGCAGACCCGCCGGACGAGCCGCCAGGGACCAGAGGCGCATTCGAGCCCTCGCGCCGCCACGGGCTGATGGCCGGCCCGTAATAACTGGTCTCGTTGGACGAGCCCATGGCGAACTCATCGCAGTTGAGCTTGCCCAGCATCACCGCCCCGGCATCCCACAAATTCGCGGTGATGGTGGATTCATATGTCGGTGTGAAGCCATCGAGTATGTGCGAACCGGCCGTTGTGCGCACATCCCTGGTGCAGAACAAATCCTTGACGCCAAGCGGCACGCCTTCAAGCGGCCCGGCGTCGCCACCGG
>BDTT01000045.1 GCA_002897995.1 bacterium BMS3Bbin10
ATTTCAGCAAAATCAAGGAGTTCAGAGGCGTGAACACCAGATACGACAAAACCGACACAAGCTACGAAGCAACCTGGTCCATCGCCGCAACCATCATCGCATTGCGCTAAATGTCCACAGACCCTAGTGCGTATCACCGATAAGTGGGAACCGGTTATCGGAAAAACGATACGCATAAACAAAGCCGGGACCGCGGTTTTGATTCCATCAAAACATGAAGCGATCTAGACCCAGGATCATGCGGCGTGTTTGCGGCTCGGGCGGCGAGCGCCCGGCTACACCACGCCGAAGGCCCGCAGCGTGGCGGCGCCCCACACCAGCCCGGCTATCGCCAGGGCAATGAACACGGCCGCCGACGCGAAGTCCTTTGTCACGCGGATTGCGTCATGCCTGCCGGGGTGAAGGTGATCGCAGAGCCGCTCGATCGCCGTATTGAGAAACTCCACCGCCAGCACGCCCAGCAGGCTGGCGATCAGCGCGACCCACGTCCACAGGCTGCCGGCGATAAAAAAAGACACCGGAAGGGCAATTGCGAAAATCACCGCTTCCTGCGTGATGGCCGCCTCGCCGGCGACGCCTTCGCGCAGCCCGGCGAAGGAGTTCCGCATCGCGCGCGCGATGCGTGTCAGGCCGCCTCTGCCCGGAACGGCGGAGAGCTGTTCCGGGTGAGCATCGGCATTGTCTTTCTGGTCCGTGGCGCCGGTCCGCCTGGCATTCATGTTGAACCTGGTTTGTTGCGCGGCCCAAGGAAGCGTTCACTTTACTCTGATATGAACTCTGGTCCGCCTCGCATGGGCTGGTCCAGAGCAACTTCCAACCATACGGAGCCGTTTGATGGAGTCAAATCCGCCCACTCCGCCAGGCGCGGTGCGCCGCGCAACCTGGCTGGTTGGGCAAGCGCCGCAACGCCGCGGATGGGCGGATTTGGCCCACCGAAGGCCGGTTTTTCGCGCCCGCCGGACTGCGTTGCGGTCCGCTTGCGGTCGGCCAGACCGCGGCGCGAACCGCGCCTCGCCGGCAAACGCCAAAAACCGGTCAAACGTTTCCGTATGGCCGGAAGTTGCTCTACCATCGATAAATTATTTTGTCCGGCCCATGAACCTTTTTCGCTGCCGATGCGACTAAGAAATACGTGGGGTGTCCGGTAACGGAGCCTTGGGATGTCACAACCAGACCCGGACGGGGATCTGATAGCACGAACTGCCGCGAAAGACCGCGCGGCGATGCACGCCCTTTTTGCGCGCCATAATGTGCGGGTTTTCAGGTTTCTCATGGGCCGGGTGCGCAACCAAGCGGTCGCGGAGGAGCTGACCAATGAAGTGTTTCTCGACGTTTGGCGGTCAGCGGGCCGCTATGAGGGGCGCTCCGCGGTGTCCACCTGGCTGCTGGCCATCGCCCACAACAAGGCAATGAGCCAGTTGCGCAAGCGGCGTGAAGATGAACTGGAGGATGAAGTTGCAGAGCAAATGGCCGACGAGGGAGATGATCCCGAGGAGAGCGCACAGAAGCGCTCCAAGGCGCAAGCCATGCGCGAGACCATAAATGCTCTGTCGGACGAACACCGCGAGGTCATCGACCTCGTCTACTATCACGAGAAGTCCATCCGCGAGGTCGCCGAGATAGCCGGCATCCCCGAAGCGACGGTGAAAACGAGAATGCACTATGCCCGCAAGCAACTGGGCGAATTGATGAAACAGGCAGGAATCGATCGAGGCTGGCCATGAATACGAACCGGAACCATAGAGAAGAGCGCGAGGCCATCGAAGCCCTGCTGCCCTGGTATGAAAAGGGCCAGCTCGAGGCAGGAGATGCGGCCCGCGTCGAGGCCTATCTGGCAAGCCACCCCGACATGGCGAGCCAGCTCGCCCTCGTCGAAGAGGAACGCGCCGAGGCGGTTTTGCTGAACGAGGCCCGCGGCGCGCCGGGCGCCGGGGCGCTCGATACGCTGATGGGTGCGATTGAGGAACATGAGGCGGCCAATCCCTCCCTCGCCGGCACAAAAACGGCCCTGTGGAACTGGGCGTCGAAGCTGCTCGGCGCGCCCGTGCCGGCCAGAATGCAGTGGGTGGCGGCGGCGGCGGCCATTCTGATCATTGTGCAGGGAGTTTCGCTCGGCGTACTCATGACGTCGCCCACGCAGCGCGGAACGGGCTATGAAACCGCTTCCGGCCCGAGCCAGAGTATCGCGGGAACCTTCGCATTCGTGCAGTTCGCCAAGGATGCGAGCGCGGACGACATCACCCAACTGCTGACGGATTTCGATATTACGATCATCGATGGCCCCAAGCCCGGCGGCGTCTACAAGGTCAGGATTTCAGAGGAACCGCTCGATGAGGCCCGGCGCGAGGCCCTGCTCAAAAAGCTGCAAGCACGCGATGATGTGATCATCTTCGCCGCGGCTGCGGAGTAAGCTGCGATGATGGCGCTAGCAAAATATCCGGTCATGCGAGGGCTCGCGGTTCCGCTCATCGCTCTCGCGATCATGCTGACCGGCATGGATTGGGCGGCGGCGCGCCCGGCGGCGCCGGGAACGTTGGATACGCCGGCCGGTTCGCGCTCATTTTCCGGCTCTACACAAATTGCGCGCTCCGCCGGCCCCGTGCGGCTGGCGCAGAGCACCAGCCGCCGCGGCACCACCACGATCATCGCCCCGCCGCCGGGCAGGACGAGCACAACGCCCGGTTTCCCGGGAATCGTAACAAAACCCGGCCGCACCACGCCGCCCTCCCTCTCCCGGCCGACCCGTGTTCCGCCCGAAATCACATGGCCGAGACCGGCACCGCCGAGAGTCACCACTCCGCCTTCCATGCGGCCAAGACCCGCGCCGCCAAGGGTCACCATTCCGCCCTCCATGTGGCCGAGACCCGCGCCGCCCAGGACGGTTACGCCCCATTACGGGAAGAAAAAGAAGAAGAAAAAAACCGGCACGGCCAGACGCAGGCCCCCGCGCAAGAGGGTGCAGCCGCCGGTGCTGAAAACCATCCCGCAATTCCTGCCCAATGAAGTTCTGGTGCTTGTCGCTTCGGATATCCCGGACGCGGTTGGCGATGAGCTGGCCGCCTCCCTTCGCCTGACAAAAGTGGAGACGGTCCGCGTGGCGCTGCTTGAAGGGGCGATCATCAGATTCCGTTATCCCGACAACCGTCCGCTGCGCGACGTCATAGCCCTGCTCGCCTCGGACCCCCGCGTCTCCCGGGCGCAGCCGAACAACTACTACCACCCGGTAGACAAGGCGAAGAAAAACAGGCGTTCGCGAAAACCGGGCCCGCAATATTCGCTTGGAAAACTGAGCGTCGGCGCGGCGCATGAAATCTCGAAGGGCCGCAACATCACGGTCGCCGTCATCGATACCGGCATCGACGCCACGCACCCGGCCCTGTCGAAAGCCATCGCGGGTTCATTCGACGCCGTTGGCGATGGCGGGAAATCCGCCGGCAGACACGGGACGGCGATCGCCGGTCTGATTGCCGGGCAAGGCAGGGTTCAGGGCGTCGCCCCGCTCTCGAGACTGCTGGCCGTGCGCGCCTTCGCCATGAACCGCCAATACAACAAGCCCCTGACCAGCGGCATGATCCTGCTGCGCGCCCTGGACTGGTCGTTCGCCAACAAGGCGCGTATTTTCAATATGAGCTTTACCGGTCCCTATGACCCGCTGGTCAAGCAGGCGCTTGAAGCCGCCTATGAGAAAGGCGTGATCCTGGTGGCGGCGGCCGGCAATGGCGGGCCCAAGGCCGCGCCGGCCTACCCGGCGGCCTATAATAATGTGATCGCCATCACCGCCCTCGACAGCAAGGACAGGCTTTACCCCCAGGCCAATCGCGGCAGCTATCTGACCGCCGCCGCGCCGGGCGTCGATATGCTCGTGCCGTCGCTCAAGAAGGGCTACCGCTACTCGTCGGGCACCTCGCTGGCGGCGGCGCAGATCAGCGGCCTCATTGCCCTGCTGCTGGAGCGCAACCCCGACGCCACGTCCGAGGCGATTGTGGATACCATCAAGAAGAGCGCCCGCGACCTTGGTCCCAAGGGCTATGACACCCAGTTCGGGGCCGGCCTCGCCGACGCCTACGCCTCGCTCAAATTTCTGTCTGACAGCCAGTGATCGCCTCATACGAGGGATCGTTAGCATTGACCGATCCGCGCAACCTTCGAGACGGCGCTTTGCGCCTCCTCAGGATGAGGATTGAGTAAGGAAAAACAAACATATGCCTTATGCTGAGGAGCGCCCGTAAGGGCGCGTTTCGAAGCATCCGTCATGGGTCAAGGCCAACCGCCGCCGGTCTTAATCCAGTTCCGCCAGCTCGAACCATACGGTGGTTCCCGACCCGGGCCGCGACTCGATATGCAGGTCGGCGTCATGCTTGCCCAGGATGGCGCGGCAGATATCGAACCCGGCCTCCAGATCATCGCTGCCGTCCGGGTCGCAATCCAGGTCATCCGCGTCGCACGGCTCGCGGGCAGACCCCATGCCCCGGTCGCTCACCGAAACCCGTATCCGGTCTTCATCGCGCGTCAGGCTGAGGGTGACCGTGTCGCCGGCGGGTGAGGATTTCGCCGCATAGGCCAGAAGGTTTGAAATAACGTCTTCCATGCGCGCGGCATCCACCATGGCCATGGCCTTGCCCACATTGTCGTCCAGCTCGAAGCGCACATCATATCTGGCCGCGTGGCCGGTGTTCGTCAGCAGCGCATCGCCGGCAAGTTGCGCGATATCCAGCGGCTCGGGGTTGCAGGGCAATCGGCCGGACACAATATTTTTGACCTGCAGGGCTTCCTCGACCAGCGCCTCTGCTTTTTGCGCATTCCTTTGCGCGGTCCGGATAATCGTTCTGGCGCGCTTGGGAATCGGGCGGATGGTGCCGCCGAGCAGAAGTTTCAGCAAACCCTTGAGCGCGGCCAGCGGATTGCGCAGGCCATGCAGCACGCGCGCGCCATAGTCCCGCTTCAACTCCCCGCCGCGCGTTTCTTCACGCCTCGCCTGACCGGCGCGCCGGCGCAGGCCGGCCAATGAATGCAGCCGGTTGAAAAACCCGGCCGGCTCCGGCTGGTCTTTCGGCTTCGGCGTCGAACGTTCAAAGGCGGCGAGTTCCGCCGGGCTCAGAAACTCCACTCCGGCGATTTTGGAACTGCGCCAGACGATCTTGCCCGTAAGAGGCTTGTCGAAGCCCTCGGGCACAATCTCGATGATGCGCGGCAGATCTTCGATATAGCTCGATGCAATCTGGCACCCGCTTTTCGAGATGTCCCGGATCACGCATTTCAGATTGGAAAGGTCCGAACGGTCGGACACGAATGCGTGGATCAACGCATTTTTCCGTGGCTCCAGGCGGTAATCATAGACCTGCGTCGCTGTGCTGTCCCGTTGCATAACCGGCACAATAGGCGGCAGAGCTAAAATAACATTTAATGGTCTGCGGGTTTTCGGGCCCCTGCGCCAGGCCCGGCCGTCAGCTTCACCGGCTTGCCATGGGGGGTATTGAGATAGGCCCGGCGCCGAGGATTCATCGCCGGGTTTTTGCCGGTAAGAATGTGCAGTGGGTGCAATTGCGGTTGACCGGTCCCTACAAGCAGTGCCACATTCATCTTCGGTGGTTCCCCGGAGTCTGAAGACGAAAGGGACGAAATAGGGAACACGGTGAGGCGTACCCATCAGGGACCGAATCCGTGGCTGCCCCCGCAACTGTAAGCGGTGAGAGTTCGCGCTAAACGCCACTGAGAAGCCGGGAAACCGGATTTTTTGGGAAGGCGCGCGAGACTCAGCGACCCGTGAGCCAGGAGACCTGCCGCCGGTGGAAGGAGCAATACCGCTTCGTCCAGTTTTTGCAACGGGCCAACACGGAGGGTGTAATGCTCACAAATGAATCCAGCTTTTCAATTGCCTCATTAAGCGTGCAGGATCGCATGACGACAGGTGCCGTCATGCTGCTGCTTGGCGTTTTTATGCTGTATGGGGTCGCCTTCGCTCAACCCGACGCCCTGCATAACGCGGCGCATGATACCCGGCACGCTGTCACTGTCCCCTGTCACTAGGGGGGCCTGTCCATGATTATGCGGGTTTTGCTCGCCGCCATCATCGCAGGGATGCTGGCGGGAGCGGTTGCTGGCGCGTTTCAGATATGGCGGGTAACGCCACTGATCCTCGCCGCCGAGGTTTATGAAAATCAGACAGGCGCCGGCGCAATCCAGCAAGCGGAAGCCTGGGCGCCCGAAGAGGGGATTGAACGCACGGCCTACACGCTGCTCGCGAGCCTCCTCATGGGCGTCGGCTTCGCGCTGGTTCTGGCGGCGGCGGTGCTGTTTACCGGGCGGGCCATCACCGTACAAAACGGCGTTTTATGGGGCATTATGGGCTTCATCGTGTTCTCCCTTGCACCCACGACGGGCCTGGCGCCGGAACTGCCGGGAATGCCGGCCGCCGATCTCCTCGCGCGTCAAACCTGGTGGTGGGGAACGGTCATCGCCACGGGAAGTGGAATCGCATTGATCGTACTTCAGGAGCAGCTCGCATTGAAGGCTCTCGGCGTGATCCCGATCGTGGCGCCCCATGTTATCGGAGCGCCGCATCTGCAAGACCCCGAAAGCGCGGTTCCGGCGGTTCTCGCCGCCAATTTTGCGGCGAATACGCTTACCATGATGGCGCTGTTCTGGATCGTGCTTGGCGTGTCACTGGGCTGGGCCCTGAACCGGACCGGCACATCGGCGGAAAGTTGAGATCATGTCTTCAGGCCTATCGAAAATCCCGGCGACGATCATCACCGGGTTCCTTGGCGCGGGAAAGACGACGCTCATCCGCAGGCTTCTTGAAACCGCCAATGGCCGCCGTATCGCGCTCATTATCAATGAGTTTGGCGATGTGGGCGTCGATAGCGAGGTTCTCAAGGGCTGCGGAGACGCCGCCTGCGCGCAGGACGACATTGTCGAACTGGCGAATGGCTGCATCTGCTGCACGGTGGCGGATGATTTCATCCCCACCATGACGAAGCTGCTTAACCGCGCCTCACCGCCCGAGCATATTATCATCGAGACATCGGGCCTGGCTTTGCCGCAACCGCTGGTCCATGCCTTCAACTGGCCCGAGATTCGCAATCAGGTCACGGTCGATGGCGTGGTCGCGGTGGTCGACGCCGCCGCGGTGGCCGAGGGGCGCTTTGCCCATGACGAACACGCCGTACAGGCCCAGCGCGAAGCGGACGAAGCCCTCGATCACGACAGCCCGCTCGAAGAGCTGTTCGAGGACCAGCTCGCCTGCGCCGATATGATTCTGCTGAACAAGGCGGACCTGGTGACGAGCGACGCGCTCGATCAGGTCGAGAGCTATCTCATGGATGACGCAAGTTCGGGGGTGTCGTTTCTCCGGACGAAGAACGGCGATGTGCCTTGCGACATTCTGCTCGGGCTTGCCGCTTCGGCCGAGAACGATATGGACGCGCGCAAGTCTCACCACGAGCAAAATGGCCTTGAGGATCATGACCATGATGACTTCGAGAGCTTCGTCGTGAGCCCTCGGGTCATAAGCAACCGGGACACGTTTGTGAGCCGCCTCAGGACAACGCTCATTGAGCATGACGTACTGCGGCTCAAGGGGTTCGTTGAAGTGGCCGGCGCCGACGCGCGCCTCGTGGTGCAGGCGGTCGGGCCGCGCGTCGAGAGTTATTTCGACCGGCCCTGGGAACGGGGCGAGACCCGCCGCGCGTCGCTGGTTGTCATCGGCGAGAGGGGCCTCGACGAAAGCGCAATTCGCGCCGCGCTGGAGGGATAGGGGGTCAATGCATATCCTCGCCGCCCGGTCCGGCGTCATCGGCGACAGCGTCGAGCCCGTCGACCTGGCGCAGGAGCCGGGCGACATCATTGTCATCTCCGCGGCGGATTCGGAGCTTGCGGCGCTGGCGCGTGCGCAGGATGCGCTGGAGGGACGTCCATCCCTGCGCCTCGCCAACTTCATGGCGCTGACCCATAATTATTCGGTCGATCTCTATGTGGAAAAGACGCTTTTCCACGCAAAACTGATCGTATTGCGGCTGCTCGGCGGCGCGGCCTACTGGCCCTACGGGCTGGAGCGGATCGCGGCCCTCGCGCGCGAGAAAAACATCCCCCTCGCCGTGCTGCCCGGCGACGCCAGGGCGGATGCCGGCCTGGCGGCGCACTCCACGCTTCCCCGGACGCAAACGCAGCTCCTGTGGGACTATCTCACTCAAGGCGGTCCGGAGAATATGGATGGCTTCCTGCAGGCATGCGCGCATCTGATCGGCGCGGGGGATGAGCCGCCCGCGGCCAAACCCCTTCTGAAATCCGGGCTGTATTGGCCGGGCATGACCACCCCTTCGCTCGCCGATGTGAAGGCCCGCTGGAGCGAAGGCGCACCCGTTGCCGCCATCACATTTTACCGGGCGCTTATGGAGGGGGCGAACACCGCGCCGGTGGACGCCATGATCGAGGCGCTCAGCGCGCGCGGGCTGGCCGCGCTGCCCATATTCGTCTCCAGCCTGAAGGACAAGATTTCGGCCGCAACTGTCCGCGAACTGTTCAAGGCAACATCGCCCGCGATTGTCCTGAACGCGACCGGTTTCGCGGTTGCGGCGTTTGGCGGGGAGGGAAGCGAGACGCCATTTTCCGCCGCCGGCTGCCCCGTATTGCAGATGGTGTTCGCCGGATCGGGCCGCGAAGCATGGCGGGACAATGCACAGGGGCTCAATGCGCGCGATCTCGCCATGAATGTGGTGCTGCCGGAACTCGACGGGCGCATTTTAACCCGCGCCGTTTCCTTCAAGTCGGACGCCCGGCGGCACGAGGGCACCCAGACCAGCATCGTCACCTATGAGGCGGAGCCCGACCGGATAGCCTTCGTGGCCGATCTCGCCGCCAACTGGGTGCGCTTGAGGAATACACCCGCGCGGGCGCGCCGCGTCGCCATTATCCTCGCCAACTATCCCAACCGGGACGGGCGCATCGGCAATGGCGTGGGTTACGACACGCCGGCCAGCACGGTGAAGCTGCTGAAGGCGTTGCGCGGCGCGGGCTACGGTATCGGCGAATTTCCCGAACACGGGACGGCGCTCATTCATTCGCTGCTCGAAGGCCCGACAAACAGCCGCGCGACACCGCGCGCGTCGGACGCGCAGCTCACTCTGGCGCAATACAAGGCCCATTATGCGGAGCTTCCCGGTAGCCTGCGCAACGAAGTGGAAGGGCGCTGGGGGAGCCCGGAAGACGATCCGTTCGTGCGAAACAATGCGTTTCATCTGGCTGTGCGGATTTACGGCAATGCGGCGGTCGCCGTGCAGCCGGCGCGGGGCTACAATATCGATCCGGCCGAGACCTATCACGACCCGGCGCTTGTTCCCCCTCACGGCTATTTCGCCTTCCATATCTGGTTGCGGGAGATATTCGGCGCGCAGGCCATCGTGCATAATGGCAAGCACGGCAATCTGGAATGGCTGCCGGGCAAGGCGCTTGCATTGTCCAGCCGCTGTTACCCGGAAGCCGCCCTCGGCGCGCTGCCGAACATCTATCCCTTTATCGTCAACGATCCGGGCGAGGGGACACAGGCCAAGCGCCGCATATCCGCCGTCATCATCGATCACCTGACGCCGCCATTGACGCGCGCGGAAACCTACGGGCCGCTAAAAGACCTCGAAGCGCTGATCGATGAATATTATCTGGCCCATGGCCTCGACCCGCGCCGCATCGAGCTGCTGCGCAAACATATTCTCGATCTGGTGCGCGCCAACGGTCTCGATGAGGATTCGGGGATTGCGGAGAGCGACGACGAAGACGCCGCCCTGCGGAAACTCGATACCTATATTTGCGAGCTGAAAGAGGCGCAGATCAGGGACGGGCTGCATATTCTGGGCCAAGCCCCCGAGGGCGAACAGGAAACCGGCCTGCTGGTGGCGCTCACCCGCGTGCCGCGCGCGCTGGGGCGCGAAGGCGACGCATCGCTGATACGGGCACTGGCGGGCGATCTGAAAACGGGCGATTTCGATCCGCTCGATTGCGAGATGGGCGCGCCGTGGAAATCCACGAAACCCGCGGCCCTCGCGGGCCTTGCCGATGCCCCCTGGCGCAGCAATGGCGACACCGTGGAGCGGCTGGAGATGCTGGCGGCCGAACTGGTGTCGGGCGAGAAACCCTGCGATCAGGAATGGACGGCCACGCAGGCGGTACTGGACGAGGTCGCCCATACCATCCGCCCGGCATTGCGGCAGTCCGCCACCAACGAAATCTCTTCGTGCCTCGCCGGCCTTTCCGGGCGCTTCGTGCCGCCGGGCCCCTCCGGAGCGCCGACGCGCGGGCGGCTCGACGTGCTTCCGACGGGGCGCAACTTTTACTCGGTGGACAACCGCGCCATCCCGACGCCGGCCGCCTGGACACTGGGCCGCAAATCCGCCGAGGCGCTGGTCCTGCGTCACTTGCAGGATCACGGGCGCTGGCCGCGCACCCTCGGCCTCACCGCCTGGGGCACCTCCAATATGCGCACCGGCGGGGACGACATCGCCCAGGCGCTGGCTCTCATCGGCGCGAAGCCGGTTTGGGACACCTCAAGCTGGCGGGTGACGGGATATGAAATCATCCCGCTGGCCAAACTCGCGCGCCCGCGCGTGGATGTGACATTGCGCATTTCGGGCTTCTTCCGCGACGCCTTCCCGGCGCAGATCGAGCTGTTCGACAGCGCCATCCGCGCCGTTGGCGCGCTCGAAGAAGATGCGGATGACAACCCGATTGCCGCGCGCATGGGCGAAGACGCAAATGAGGCGCTTGGCCAAGGCATGGACGAGGAACAGGCACGGCATGTCGCCGGGCTTCGTATCTTCGGTTCAAAGCCGGGCGCCTATGGCGCGGGCCTTCAGGCGCTGATCGACGAGCAGCTCTGGGACAAGCGCAGCGATCTGGCGGAGAGCTATATCGGCTGGGGCGGCTACGCCTACGGCAAGGGCGTCGAGGGCGAGGAGCGCAAGGAGGTTTTCACGCTCCGCCTGAAACATATCGAAGCGGTCGTCCAGAACCAGGACAATCGCGAGCATGATCTGCTGGACTCAGACGACTATTACCAGTTCGAGGGCGGCATGAGCGCCGCCGTCGAGCATGTGTCGGGAACCCGCCCCACCGTCTATCACAATGATCACTCGCGGCCCGAGCGCCCTGTCATCCACACCCTGGAAGAAGAAATAGGGCGGGTGGTGCGCTCCCGCGTCGTCAACCCGAAATGGATCGCCGGAGTCATGCGCCACGGCTACAAGGGCGCCTCCGAGATCGTCGCCACGCTCGATTACATGTTCGCCTTCGCCGCCACGACGGGCGCGGTGCGCGATCATCATTTCCAGCTCGCTTATGACGCCTTCATCGCCGACCAGGACGTGCGGGATTTCTTGGCGGAGAACAATGCTCCCGGGCTCCAGGAGATGGCGGCGCGCTTCACCGAGTTGCTGGACCGGGATATGTGGACCCCGCGTTCGAACTCCGTCTACCATGAGCTCAAGGCGATCACCGGTGAGCGGGAGACCCGAATTGCAGGGGTGGCGGAATGACTGAAAAGCCGAAAAAGAAATCGGACATGACCGAGGCCGAGCTCGACGCGCGCCACGCGGGTAAAATGCGCAAAAAGAAGGAAGCGCGAAAGAAGATCCTCGCCACCAAGACGCAGGAAAAAGGCCTCGTCATCGTCCACACCGGCAAGGGCAAGGGCAAATCCACCGCCGCCTTCGGTCTGGTGTTCCGCGCGCTCGGCCACGGCAAAAGGATAGGCATCGTCCAGTTCGTGAAGGGCGCGTGGGAAACCGGCGAGCGCGACGCGCTCGAACGCTTCGACGATCAGGTGACGTTCAAAACCATGGGCGAGGGCTTTACCTGGGAGACGCAGGACCGGCAGCGCGACATCGCCGCGGCAAAGGCCGCCTGGGAGGAAGCGAAAAAAATGATCGCCGACCCCGCCTACGATCTCGTCCTGCTCGATGAACTCAACATCGTGCTGCGCTATGACTATCTGCCGCTCGAAGGCGTTATCGAAGTGCTGAAGGCAAAGCCGGAAATGACCCATGTGATCGTCACCGGGCGCAACGCCAAGGAGGAACTAATTGAAATCGCCGATCTGGTGACGGAAATGACGCAAATAAAGCACCCCTTCCGCGCCGGCGTGAAGGCGCAGGAGGGTATCGAATTTTGAGCGCGCCGCTGTTGCGGACGGTTATTCCTGACACGCGCGCCAATCTGGAGTAAAAGAGCAAACGGAAAATTTGAACCCGCAGCGTTCCACGTCAGGGACTGAAAGCGATTTCGGTGCGGCTGACCCAAATCGGGGGCCAACTCCGGAGCTGCAATCATCAAAGGCCGGCGCCAGCCGTTCCGGCTCCTCCTGATTTGCGATCCCTGCTCCGGCAATCGGACTCTCAAGGAGGAAAATATGTCATCACGCATTCTGGCCATTCTTGGCATTCTCGCCCTGCCGGCAACCGCCCTCGCCGATGTCGGACACATCGCCGATCAGGGCGGCGGCCACAGTCACTGGGGCATCTATATCCTGATCGCCGGAGCCCTGTTCGGCTTCGGGCTCTGGGCGCGCGCCTATCTGAACAGGCGCTAGAACATGAGCGAAAAAACCGGCGTGATGGTGTGCGGCCATGGCAGCCGCGATGAGGGGGCGGTGCGCGAATTCGCCCGCGTGGCGGAAGGTCTGCGCAAACTCATGCCGGACACGCCGGTCGAATACGGTTATCTGGAGTTCGCCACGCCCATAATCCGCGACGGCCTCGACAAGCTGCGCGAGCGCGGTGTCACGCGCATTCTCGCCGTGCCGGGCATGCTGTTCGCCGCGGGGCATGTGAAGAACGACATTCCCAGCGTACTCAATACTTACGCGGCAAAACATGAAGGCGTCACCATTGAGCTCGGCAAGGATCTCGGTATCGACCCCAAAATGATCCGCGCGGCGGGGGCGCGCATTCAACAGGCGCTGGACGGGGCGGGCGACGGGGCGCCCCTGCACGAAACCATGCTGGTCGTTGTCGGGCGCGGCGCGTCGGACCCCGACGCCAACGGCAATGTGACCAAGGTCATGCGGCTCTTATGGGAGGGCTTCGGTTTCGGCTGGGGCGAAACGGTCTATTCCGGCGTCACCTTTCCGCTGGTGGAGCCGGGGCTGGAGCATGCCGCGAAACTCGGCTTCAGGCGCATTATCGTGTTCCCCTATTTTCTGTTCACGGGCATTCTCGTCCAGCGCATCTACGATCACACCGACGCGGTCGCCGAACGCCACCCCGGTATTGAATTCATCAAGGCGCCTTACCTGAACGACCATCCTCTGGTAATTGAAACCTTCAAGCAGCGCGCCGGGCAAATCCTCACCGGCGACACGGCCATGAATTGCGGCGCGTGCAAATACCGCACCCAGGTGCTGGGCTTCGAAGACCAGGTGGGACTGGCGCAGGAGAGCCATCATCATCACGTGGAAGGCATCGGAACCGGCCATGCTCATGACCATGACCACTCTCATGAACATGGACACTCCCATGACCATGGGCATCACCCCTACCCTCACGCGGACCATCCGCTGGGGCCCAAAACACTGAAATGAGACTCAGGACCTGTTGACGAAGGTGGTTGTGGCGCTGGTTTGACGAGATTGGTTCAGTTTCGAGTTTTGAGGACGAAGGACATGCTAAGCATATTCGAGGACGAATGGCGCGAAAATGGGCCAATCTCGTCAAATCCCGAAGGGACGAGGCGCCTTTCGCCGCTGGACGTCGCTTTGCCCGGCTTGAAGGGGGCAGCCCTGCTGCGCCGCTCTAAGCTGGCCAGCAGCAAAAGGCGCCACGCCAGCACCGCAACCACCTTCGTCAGCAGGTCCTAGGCCGTGGCCGCGCTGGATTATCTGAATGACCCGCAGGGAATTACCGAACGCTCCTTCGCCATTGTCCGCGGCGAGGCCGATCTGGCGCGGCTGCCCGCGGCGCTCGAGCCGGTGGCGGTGCGCATGATCCATGCCTGCGGCATGACCGATATCGCCGATGATCTGCGCTTCGACGAGCGCCTGCCCGAAGCGGCGGGCGCGGCGCTTAAATCGGGCGCGCCGGTTATCACCGATTGCGAGGCGGTGGCGGCGGCCATTACGCGAAAATTCCTGCCCGCGAACAATGACATTCTCTGCACCCTAAACGATCCGCGCACCCCCGCGCTTGCCGAAAGCCGCGGAACCACGCGCTCCGCGGCTGCCGTGCATCTCTGGAAAAGCGAGGGGGCGGTCGTCGTCATCGGCAATGCGCCGACGGCGCTGTTCGCCCTGCTGGAGCGGCTCGACGAGGGGGCGGACAGGCCCGCCGCGATCATCGCCGCGCCGGTTGGCTTTGTCGGCGCGGCGGAGTCCAAGGACGAGCTTGTGCGCAATCCCCGCGGCGTGCCGTTTCTCACCCTGCTCGGGCGGCGCGGCGGTTCCGCCATGGCGGCAGCGGCCCTCAACGCCATCGCGCGGGGCTCGCGCCCATGAGCGCCTGGCTCACCATACTCGGCGTCGGCGATGACGGCGTGGAAGGCCTCTCGCCACCCGCCCGCGCGCTGTTTGACGGGGCGCAAATCGTCGTCGGCTGGCCGCGCATTCTCAAGAGCACGGATCTGAGCGGGAAGGAAACCTGCACCTGGACCTCGCCCATCGAGAACATGCTGGAGCAGATCAGGGAATGGAAGGACCGGGGCGTCGTCGTCCTGTCCACCGGCGACCCGATGAATTACGGCATCGGCGCCAGACTGGCCGCCCATGTCCCGGCGGACGAGATGACCGTTATTCCCGCGCCATCCGCCTTTTCTCTCGCGGCGGCGCGGCTCGGCTGGCGGCTGCAGGACGTTGAGACGATTTCGCTGCATGGGCGGCCCGTCTCCCTGCTCCAGCCCTTCATCCAGCCCGGCGCGAAGGTGCTGGCGCTCACGGGGGGAAGCGAGACCGTGCAGGAGGTGGCGGGAATACTGAAAAAACGCGGATTTGGGGGAAGCATGCTCAACATACTTGAACATATGGGCGGGGAGAATGAGCGCCTGGTCACGCGCACCGCCGATGCGTGCGAGGGCGAGACTTTCGCGGACTTCAATACCCTTGGGCTTGAGTGCATCGCCGGACCGGACGCGACGCTCCTGCCCTCGGTCCCCGGCCTGCCCGACGAGGCCTTCATCCATGACGGGCAGCTCACCAAGCGCGAGGTTCGCGCCATAACGCTTGCCGCCCTCGGGCCGACACCGCACGCGCTGCTGTGGGATGTGGGCGCGGGCTGCGGCTCGGTGGCCATCGAGTGGATGCGCGCCGCGCGAGGGGCACGGGCGATTGCCTTCGAGCAAAACGAGGCGCGTGTCGCCCTGATCGCGGAAAATGCCGTCGCGCTCGGCGCTCCGGAGCTGGAGGTGGTCGCCGGCGAAGCGGAACGCGCGCTGGAAGGCCAGCCCGCTCCCTCGGCCGTCTTCCTCGGCGGCGCCGTCACCAGCGACGCGGTGTTCGAGACCTGCTGGAGCGCCATGGCGCCGGGCGGGCGGCTGGTCGCCAATGCGGTGACGCTGGAAGGGGAAGCGGCGCTCATCGCCCGGCATGAAACCCACGGCGGGGACCTTGTGCGCATCGATGTCTCGCATGTGGCGAACATCGGCTCTCGCCGCGCCCTCAGGCCCCGCATGGCCGTCACGCAGTGGCGCGTGACGAAGGCGCGCGCGCAATGACGGCGCAAGGCATCCTTTATGGCGTCGGCGTCGGCCCGGGCGACCCCAAGCTCATGACGATCAGGGCCGGCGAAGTGATCCGCGCGGCGGACGTGCTGGCCTATCTGGTGAACGGCTCGGGGACAAGCCGCGCCCGCTCAATCGCCGCCGCGCTCATCCCGAAGGGCGCCCATGAACTTCCCCTCCATGTGCCCATGAGAGAAGAGCGCGAACCCGCGCGCGCCGCCTATGACATCGCCGCGACCTCCATTTCAAACCATCTGGGCGCAGGGCGAAGCGTCGCCTATCTGTGCGTCGGCGACCCGCTTTTCTATGGCAGCTTCATGTATCTGGCCGCCCGGCTGAGCGGCGCTCACAAGATTGAAGTGGTGCCCGGCGTGACCTCGCTCTCGGCCTGCGCCGCACGAACGCTGGTACCCCTTGGCGGCCGCACCGATGTCCTGAGCGTCGTGCCCGCGACCCTTGGCGAAGACGCGCTGAAATCCGCGCTGGCTGACGCGGATGCCGCATCCATCATCAAGGTCGGACGGCATTTCGCAAAGGTGCGGGGTGTGCTGCGTGCGCTGGGTCTTGAGAGCCGCGCCACTCTCCTTGAGAGCGTGACCGGCAAGGAGGAACGCATCAGCGCCGTTGAAGATTTGGCGGAAAACGGCGCCGGCGAAGAGGGCGCGCCCTATTTCTCAACCATCCTGGTGCGCCGGAGAGAGCTTTCATGAGCATGGCTCCCGCCATCATCGTCCTGGGGCCATCGGGGCTTGAGACCGCGCGGCGCATCAGGGCCGCCCTGGACAATTCAGAAATTCACGGAGCAAGGGAGCGCGTGGCCCATGCCGATATTTCCTTCGCCGGGGCGTCTGAACATTTGGCCGGCCTGTTCCGCGCCGGAGCGCCCATCATCGGCGTCTGCGCGTCCGGTATCCTGATCCGCGCGCTCGCGCCGGCGCTGAGCGGCAAGCGCGCCGAGCCGCCGGTCATCGCCGTGGCCGAGGACGGGTCCGCCGTCGTGCCGCTGCTCGGCGGACATCACGGCGCCAACGATCTGGCGCGCCGGATCGCCGATGCGCTGGAGGCCGCTCCCGCCATCACCACCGCCGGAGACATCCGCTTCGGCGTCGCGCTCGACGCCCCGCCCGAAGGGTGGGCGCTCGCCAATCCGGAGCACGCGAAAGAGGCAATGGCGGCGCTTCTTTCAGGAGCGCGCGCGCGCGTCACCGGAGATGCGCCCTGGCTGGAAGCAGCGAAGCTGCCCCTCTCCGAAGACGGGGAAATCGAACTGACGATCACGTATCATGCCGAACGGGGGTCGCCCGGGAAACTGGTCTACCACCTGCAATGCCTCGCGCTCGGCGTGGGGTGTGAGCGCGGCTGCGAACCGCACGAGCTGATCGATCTGGTCAGGCAGACCCTTGAAACACATAACCTCGCGCCCCAAGCCATCGCCCTTGTGGCATCGCTGGACGTCAAGGCCGATGAGGCTGCGGTCCATGCCTTGTGTGAGCATCTGGGCGTGCCCGCGCGCTTCTTTACCCCTGAGGAGCTGAACGCGCAGGCGGATCGGCTGGAAAACCCGTCTGACATCGTGCTGCGCGAGGTGGGCTGCCCCGGCGTGGCGGAAGGAGCGGCGCTCGCCTGTGTGGGAAAGACCGGCGATCTGATTGCCGGGAAAACAAAATCGGTGCGCGCAACCTGCGCCGTTGGCCGCGCGCTCCGGCCGCTCGATCCGGAGGGCCTGGGGCGGCCGCGCGGGCGGTTGTCGGTTGTGGGGATCGGCCCCGGCGGCGAGGCCTGGCGCAGCGCCGAAGCGGTCTCCATATTGCGCGCGGCGACCGACTGGGTCGGCTATGGGCTGTATCTCGATCTGGTGGCGGACCTCGGCGGGCGGTCACGCGAACACCGCTTCGATCTGGGCGAAGAAGAGGCCCGCGCGCGCCATGCGCTGGAGTTGGCGGGGCAGGGCCGGGACGTGGCGCTCATCTGCTCCGGCGACGCCGGCATTTACGCCATGGCGAGCCTCACATTCGAACTGCTCGACACCGGCAGCAGCGGCGCACCCGTTTCGGATGCCGCGCGCCGCGTGGAAATTACAGTCGTTCCCGGCATCTCCGCGCTTCAGGCGGCGGCGGCAAAGGCCGGCGCGCCGCTCGGCCATGACTTCTGCGCCATTTCCCTGTCCGATCTGCTGACCCCCTGGGAGGCCATCGAGAAAAGGCTGCACGCCGCGGCGGACGGCGATTTCGTGGTGGCGCTCTACAACCCCAAATCGCGCCGCCGCCAGGGCCAGCTTTCCAAAGCCCTCACCATTTTGCGCGGCGCGCGGCCCGGCGCCACGCCGGTCGTCATCGCCGCCAGCCTCGGGCGGCGCGAGGAGCGCATCACCACCACCACCCTTAAAGATTTCGACGAGACGCTGGTGGACATGCTGACGGTGGTGATCGTCGGTTCAACCGCCACGCGCCGCACGGCGAAAACAACCCCGGCCCGGGTTTACACCCCGCGCGGATATGAGATGAAGGAACACGCCCCGTGAGCGTCCACTTCATCGGCGCGGGGCCCGGCGCGCCGGACCTCATAACCCTGCGCGGGCTCAACCTCATCCGCCGCTGCCCGGTCTGCCTCTATGCCGGCTCGCTGGTGCCCAAAGAGGTCGTGGCGGCCGCGCCGAAGGACGCGCGGGTTCTCGATACCGCCCCCATGACGCTCGATGAGATCGTCGCGGAGATGGAAGCGGCCCACGGTCGAGGGGACGACGTGGCGCGGGTGCATTCTGGCGACCCCTCCCTCTATGGCGCGATCGCGGAGCAGATGCGGGCGCTCGATGCGCGCAATATTCCCTATGACATTACGCCCGGCGTGCCGGCCTTCGCCGCCGCCGCGGCGGCGCTGGGCACGGAACTCACCCTCCCCGAAATTGCCCAGACGATTATTCTGACGCGCACCGACGGCAAGGCCTCGCCCATGCCGGAGGGCGAATCCCTGGAGGTGCTGGGGGCGTCCGGCGCAACGCTGGCGATCCATCTCTCGGTCCGCAATCTGAAGGCCATCGAGCGCGCGCTCACACCCCATTATGGCGCGGAGTGTCCCGTCGCCGTCGTCTACCGCGCCAGCTGGCCCGATGAACGGATCATTCGCGGCACGCTTGGCGATATCTGGGGCAAAATACGCGCGGCGAAGATCACCCGCACGGCGCTGGTGCTGGTGGGTCCCGTCCTGGGAGAAACCGCGTTTCGCAACTCCGCGCTCTATGACGCGGACCACGAGCATGTGCTTCGGAACCGGAAGATGAAGGCTTCACCTTGAACGCGGCACTTCCGGATTGCGCGGTGCTACCCTCTGGCCGATGCGGTCACCCCGGCGAAAGCCGGGGTCCAGAAAACAGCCCCCGCGAAACTTCTCCGCCGCCATAACTGGATTCCGGCTTTCGCCGGAATGACGGAAGGCGGAGACTACCGCTAGCCCAGTTGTGCCTCTAAATGTTCAAGCAATTCCTCGATCGAGGCTAGGGTCACCGCTTCCGCCTTGCCGGGCCGGGCAATCATCAGAACTGGCAGGCCCAGCGCGCGGGCGGCCTCTATCTTGGCGTAGGTGGCGCCGCCGCCGGAATTTTTGGTCACCAGCACATCAATGCGCTTTTCCTCCAGAACCGCGCGTTCCTGCTCGAACGAAAAAGGCGGGCGGGCGAGCAGCACCTCCGCATTGCCTGGTACGCCATGAGAGGGCGGCTCGATCATGCGCGCCAGCACATGGATATCGCGCCGCGCGAAAAACGGCGCCACCTCCTGCCGCCCGACCGTCACCAGCGCCCGTGCACCTTCAGGGATCGCCCGCGCCGCCGCCTCGATGTCAGCCATATGGGTCCAGTTGTCTCCCTTCTGCTCGTCCCATGGGGGACGCTCCAATCGCAGACAGGGTATGCCGGTGCGCACGCCTGCATGGGCCGCGTTGGCGGAGATTTGCGCGGCGAAAGGGTGGGTCGCATCGACGATGAGCGCAATGCGCTCCGCCGCGATGAAATCTCTCAAGCCTTCCACGCCGCCGAAGCCGCCAACGCGAACCTCACCGGCAATTGGATTGGGACCGGTTGTCCGCCCGGCAAGCGAGGTGATGACCTGGAAACGCCCATCGCCGTCAAGACGGCCTGCCAGCTCCCGCGCTTCGCGCGTGCCGCCGAGAATAAGAATACGGGAGACGTCACCGGGCACGGGCAATCACCTCGCCCTGCCTGTCGACGACGACAATATCCACGTCTATCGGCGCGCCGCGAAGGGTGCTTGTCGCGGTGTTCATCGCATGGCGCGCCACGACGCCGGCGATATCGACGCCCTGCGCGCGGGCCGCTTGCAGGACTTCCAGCGCCGTGCCGGCCCGGCGCGCGGCATCGCATAAATCCGCCCCGCCCCCGGCCTCATGCAAACGTTCGCCAAGCCAGTCGAAATCCACCTGGCTGCGGCCGGAATGGAGATCGAGGCGCCCTTGCGCGAATTTGGTCATTTTGGCGAAGCCGCCCGCCACGCTCACGCGCGGGACCGGATGAGCGCGCAGATATTTGAGCATTCCGCCGACGAAATCTCCCATGTCAATCAGCGCCTGCTCCTCCAGCCCATACAGCTTTTTGACGGCCGCTTCGGAGGTGGACCCGGTTGCTCCGGCCAGATGGGTGAGGCCCCCGGCGCGGGCCACGTCAATCCCGCTGTGGATCGCATGAATCCACGCCGAACAGGAAAAGGGGTGCACGATCCCGGTGGTGCCGAGAATGGACAACCCCCCCTTGATGCCGAGGCGCGGGTTCCATGTTTTCTCCGCCAGCGCCTCCCCGCCGGGAATGGAAATCTCCACCTCGAAGTCGGGGGCGACTCTGTGCGCCAGCGCCACCGCCTCGACCGCTTCCCTCATCATATTGCGCGGCACCGGATTGATCGCCGGCTCAAACGGCGCAACGGGCAAGCCCGGCCTGGTGACAGTTCCAACGCCCTCGCCCGCCTTGAAAGTCACGCCCTCGCCTCGTCTCCCGTGCCGCAGGGTGGCGACGACCAGCGCGCCATGGGTGACGTCCGGGTCATCGCCCGCATCCTTGACGATGCCGGCCCGCGCCCAGCCCTCGCCGGCTTCCTCAAGGGCCAGGGGAAACGCCGGGCGTTCCCCCCTGGGAAGGGTGATCTCGACCGGATCGGGAAAGGCGCCGGTGACCAGCGCCATGCAGGCGGCGCGCGTCGCCGCGGTGGCGCAGGCGCCCGTGGTCCATCCGCGTCGCAGCGCGGAAGCATTCTGGCTGGTTGTAGCGGCCATGATCGGACTTTATACACCTAGGTCATGAACTCTGATTCCGGAAATAAGAAAAAATCCGGCCCCGGCCAGGGCGCCCACCCCAGGGGATTTGCCGCGCTCGACGGCGCGGGCTTTCCCGAGTTCGCGCCGGGTTCGGTGTGGCTTGTCGGCGCGGGCCCCGGCGCGCCGGGTTTGCTCTCCCTGCTGGGCTATCATGCGCTTTGCCAGGCGGACGTCATTGTCTATGACGCGCTCGTCAGCGATCGCATTCTCAAATGGGCGCGCGGCGATGCGCAAATCGAGTTCGCCGGCAAGCGCGGCGGCAAGCCATCGCCCAGGCAGCAGGACATCTCCCTGCGGCTGGCGGAACTGGCGAATGAGAACAAACGCGTGCTGCGGCTGAAGGGCGGCGACCCGCTGACATTCGGGCGCGGCGGCGAGGAGTGCCAGGTCCTTGCGGGCACGGGCATCCCCTTTCGCATCGTGCCGGGCATCACCGCGGGCGCGGGGGCGCTGGCCTATGCGGGCATCCCCGCCACCCACCGCGATACCAATCAATCGGTGCTGTTCCTCACCGGACATGACTCGAGCGGCGATGTGCCGGCGGATATCGACTGGGAGAAGGTCTCCAGCGCCTCGCCCGTCATCGTCATGTATATGGCGGTGCGGAATCTCCCTAAGATCGCGGAGAGGATGCTGAGCTTCGGCCGGAACCCCAACGAACCGGTGGCCATCATTTCCAATGCCACCCTGCCGGAACAATCCGTCCATGCAACCACCCTGGCCGACGCATGCGGCAACCGCGACATTGTGAGGCTGCCGACGCCCGCGCTCATTGTCGTCGGCAAGGTTGTCGACTTCCGCGAAACGCTCGACTGGTATGCGGACGCGCTGCGGGAGAACGCTCTTGGCTGACCCGCGCGGGCTCGTTATCGCGGCGCCGGCGTCGGGCGCGGGCAAGACCCTTGTCACGCTTGCCCTGCTGCGCGCGCTCACCCGGCAGGGAAAGAGCATCACGTCGGCAAAGGCCGGACCGGACTATATCGACCCGCGATTTCACGAGGCGGCCAGCGGGGGCGCCTGTTTCAATCTGGACTGCTGGGCCATGCGCGAAGGTTACCTCGCCGCCCTCGCACAGGCTTGTGCGGGCGGGAGCGAACTTGTGCTCATCGAAGGCGTCATGGGCCTGTTTGACGGGGCCGCGGGCGGGGGAGGGACCACCGCCGACCTCGCGCGCGCCCTTGGCCTTCCGGTGATCCTTGTGGTCGACGCCCAGCGCCAGGGCCGCTCGGCGGCGGCGCTCGTCAAGGGCTTTGCGGAATTCGAAGCGGAATGCGATGTCGCGGGCGTCATTTTCAACCGGGTGACCAGCGCCAGCCATGCCGCTATCTTAAGCGAAGCCGTGCAGGCGCTCGATATGCCGGTGCTCGGCGCGGTGCCGGAGACCCGCGAGATCGCCGTCCCCTCGCGCCATCTGGGTTTGGTTCAAGCGAGCGAGCACGCCGCCCTCGATGCCTTTCTCAACCGGGCGGCGGACCTGGTGGACGGCGCCGTCGATCTGGATGCGCTCGGCCGCATGGCAAAACCCCTCGCGCCCGGGGGGACGGCCGTGAAGAGCCTCCCGCCGCTCGGGCGGCGCATTGCCGTTGCGCGCGATGAAGCTTTCAGCTTTTCCTATCCGCATCTTCTGCACGCCTGGCGCGATGCCGGCGCGCAAATCATGCCCTTCTCGCCGCTCGGCGGCGAAGCGCCGGACGGGGCTGCCGACGCCATATATCTCCCCGGCGGCTATCCTGAACTCCATGCCGGCCAACTGGCGGCGAACAGGGCCTTTATGGACGCCCTGGGCGCGGCGGCGGCGCGCGGCGCGCTGATCTATGGCGAGTGCGGCGGGTTCATGACGCTTGGGCAATATCTCATCGACGCCGAAGGCATACGCCACCGGATGGCCGGCCTCCTGCCCCTTGGAACGAGCTTTGCGAAACGCGGCCTGAAGCTCGGCTACAGACGGCTGACCCACACGGGCGCGCTGCCCTGGCCGGAGGCCCTGCGCGGTCACGAATTTCACTATTCGACGCTTCACTGGCAAGGTGAGGCCGACGCGCTGTTCGAGGCGCGGGATTCGCGGGGCGAGAACCTTGGCGAGATTGGGCTGAGGCGCGATAACGTGATGGGGTCTTACGCCCACATCATCGATATGGAAGGCTGCCCATGAGTGCGGCGCTGATGATACAGGGCACCGGCTCCGACGTCGGCAAGTCGTTTGTCGTCGCAGGGCTGGCGCGCGCTTTCACCGCGCGCGGGCTCACTGTCCGCCCCTTCAAGCCGCAAAACATGTCGAACAATGCGGCCGTGACGCAGGACGGCGGCGAAATCGGGCGCGCCCAGGCGCTGCAGGCGCGGGCCTGCAATGTCGCGCCGACAACGCATATGAACCCGGTGCTGCTGAAGCCTGAAACGGACACCGGCGCGCAGGTGATCGTGGGGGGCAAGCGCGTGGCGACGCTTTCCGCGCGCGACTATATGCGCACCCGGGAGCGTTTCATGCCTGCTATCCTGGAGAGCTTCGACAAATTGAACGCGGAAGCCGACCTGGTGCTCATCGAGGGCGCGGGCAGCCCGGCGGAGGTCAATCTGCGTGAAGGAGACATCGCAAATATGGGCTTCGCCCATGCAGCCGGCACTCCCGTGGCGCTCGTCGGCGACATTCACCGGGGCGGCGTCATCGCCAGCATTGCCGGCACCTTCGAGGTCATATCGGCTGAGGACGCCGGCCGGATCGCGGCATTCCTGGTGAACAATTTCCATGGCGATATGACGCTGTTCGAGGATGGCGTGCGCCTGCTTGAAGAGCATACCGGGCGACCCTGCGCCGGCGTCATCCCGCATTTCGCCGACGCGATGAGGCTGCCGGCGGAAGATGCGGTCGCCCTGGATCGTGTCCAACCGAATACCGGCGGAGCGGTCAAGATCGCCGTGCCCCGGCTCTCGCGCATCGCCAATTTCGACGACCTCGATCCCCTGGCTCAAACCCCCGATGTGAGCGTGGAAATCGTCCAGCCCGGACATCCGCTGCCCGCGGACGCCGATCTCATTCTGCTGCCCGGCACGAAATCCACCATTGGCGACCTTGCCGTCCTGCGCGAGCAGGGCTGGGACATCGACATTATCGCCCATGCGCGGCAGGGGCGGCGCGTGCTGGGATTGTGCGGCGGTTATCAGATGCTCGGGCGCATGGTGCATGACCGCGATGGCGTGGAAGGCGCACCCGGCAGCGCCCCGGGCCTTGGGCTGCTGAACATCGAAACCGTCCTCACCGGCGACAAGGCGCTGGAGAGCGTGAAGGGGCGGCATGTGCCGAGCGGGGAGGTGCTGTCGGGCTATGAAATTCATCTGGGCCGGAGCGAAGGCCCCGACTGCGCCCGGCCTTTTGCGGAAATTTCAGGCCGCAAGGACGGAGCCATTTCCGCGAATGGCCTCATCGAAGGCACCTATCTGCATGGCATCTTTTCCTCCGACCGCTTCCGCGGCGCGTTTGTCGCCGGTCTTGGCGGCAGCGGGGCGCATGATTTCGCCTATGACGCCACGCTCGACGCCACGCTCGATGCGCTGGGCGCGCATATGGAACGCCACGCCAACCTCGATCTGCTTCTCGAAATCGCCCGCTCCCGCGAGGGAAGCGTGCAAACCCGCGAGGCGGTGTGATGGCGGGAGACGGCCAGTTCGACGACGCTTTTCGCGACCAGCTTGAAGAGTTGTTCAGATGGCGGCGCGATGTCCGCCGGTTCAGACGCGATTCCGTCGACCCCGCCCTCATCCGCCATCTCCTCGAACTCGCCGATCTCGCGCCTTCGGTGGGCCTGAGCCAGCCCTGGCGGTTCGTGGCGGTCGAGGACGAGGCCGCGCGCGGGACTATTCTCGCGTCCTTTGAGCGCTGCAACGCCCAGGCGCTTGAGGGCTATGACGGGGACGAAAAGGCGCTTTACGCCCGCCTCAAGCTGGAAGGGTTGCGCGAGGCGCCTGTTCAGTTCGCGGTCTTCTCGGACGAGGAAACCCTCCAGGGCAAGGGCGTGGGGCGTCAGACCATGCCCGAAACCCTGCGCTATTCGGTGGTGGCGGCGGTGTACACTTTCTGGCTCGCCGCACGGGCCGCGGGTCTCGGGGTCGGCTGGGTCTCCATTCTCGAGCCGGAGGAGATCAGCAAAGCCCTTTCCGCGCCGGACGCCTGGGCGCTGGTGGCGTATCTGTGTGTCGGATACCCGATTGAGGAACATCTTGACCCCGAACTGGAGCGGGTGGGGTGGGAACGCCGCAGATGATTGCCGACCCCGCGCCGCTCCTGCTGGCCGCCGGTGCGCTGCCTGTCGCGGGGATCGCGCTCCTCATCGACCGCCTGTTCGGGTATCCGGGTGGCCTGCAAGCGTGGATCGGTCACCCGGTGGAATGGATGGGCGCCTTGATCCGATGGCTTGAGAGCAGGCTCAACACCGGCAATACCCGCAAGGCGAAGGGGCTGTTGGCTCTGGCGCTGACGCTCCTTGTCACCGCCGCGCTGACGCTGCCGCTGACGCTTTTCCTGCGGGGGCGCGATGGCGGCTGGCTTGCCGAGGCGCTGCTGGCCAGCACGTTACTGTCGCAGAAATCACTGGAAGATCATGTGCGCGCCGTGGCGGACGCACTGCGCCACAGCCTTGAAGCGGGACGCGCGGCGGTCAGCCATATTATCGGACGCGACGCCGGGGCGCTGGATGAAAGCGGCGTGAGCAAAGGCGCATTGGAGAGCCTGAGCGAGAATATGTCCGACGGCGCCCTCGCTCCGCTGTTCTGGCTGCTGGTCGCGGGCCTTCCCGGCGCCGCCCTGTACAAGGCCATCAATACCGCCGACAGCATGATCGGATATAAGTCCAACCGGTATCGCGCGTTCGGCTGGGCTTCGGCGCGGGCGGACGATCTCGTCAATCTGGTTCCTTCGCGGGCGACCGGCTGGCTGATAGCCCTCGCGGCGGCCCTGTCTTCAGGCCCCTCGGCGCGCGGCGCGGTTGGCGCCATGGCGCGCGATGCGCGGGCGCACGCCTCCCCCAATGCCGGCTGGCCGGAAGCGGCGATGGCGGGGGCGCTCGGGCTTCGCCTCGGCGGCCCGCGCAGTTACGGGGGGGCCAGAACCGATTTGCCGTGGATGGGAAACGGCCGGGAAAACCTCACGCGCGAGGATATCGGCGACGGGCTCAGGCTCTATAATACCGGGCTCAACATCGCGACCGCGCTTGTCGCCGCCGCCTGCATTGTCATGTGGTTTGCTTGAGCACCATCGGCAGCCCGGCGGTCATCGCCACGACCTCATCGACCGTTTGCGCGACGCGCTGATTGGCTTTTCCCGCCACATCGCGGAAGCGGCGCGCCAGGGCATTTTCCGGAACGATGCCTGAACCAACCTCGTTGGAGACAAGCACGATCATGCCCGGCGCCTCGCACAGCGCATCGATCAGTTCATTCACCGCCCGGTCCGGGTTCCGCTCCGCCAGCATCACATTGGTCAGCCATAATGTCAGGCAATCGATGAGGATAAATTTCTCGGGCGAAGCCGCCTCGCGCAGCGCGCCGGGAAGATCGAGCAGCGTCCCGACCGTGCTCCAGTCCTCGCCGCGCCTTTTCCGGTGGGCATTGATGCGCTCGGCCATTTCCTCGTCATGGGCCTGCGCCGTGGCGATATAGACACGCTCGCCCTTCCAGCCTTCGGCAAGCGACTCCGCATAGGCGCTCTTGCCCGAGCGCGCGCCGCCGAGAACGAGGACACTTCTCCGCTCACCCGTCACCCTTCGCTCCCTCCCTCACGCCGCCGCCACGAAAACCAGCAGGGCGGCCGTTTCGGCAAGCTGCTCGCCCGCGCCCAGCACATCGCCGGTGTAACCGCCGATCCTGCGTCTGGCAATAATGGCGACATACCCGGCCGCGGCGGCCGCCGCAACGAAGGCCAGGGCGGTGGTGATCAGCGGCATATGCGCGCCCACGAGCGCCAGACCCAGCAGCAGCGCCGCCAGCGCCGCGTGGCGCGGCGGATGGGCGATAATCCTGCCAAAGCCATCGCCGCGGGCCGGTGCGAGAAACACCACAAGCGCGACAATCGCAAGCCGCCCCAGAAGCGCCGCGCCGATCAGCCCCGCCAGAACGTTATCCAGGGCGAGGCCCGCCGCGCCGCCCCAGCGCAGCCCCAGAATGAGAATCAGCGCAATCACGCCGTAAGCGCCGATCCGGCTGTCGCGCATGATCGCAAGGGTTGTTTCTTTGTCACGCCCGCCGCCGAAACCATCGGCGAAATCCGCCAGGCCGTCTTCATGCAGGGCGCCCGTGATGAGGACCTGCGCGGCGATCGCCAGTCCCGCCGCGAGCGGCGTTCCCAGCCCCGCGAACTGGGCGGCAAACCAAATGAGCGCACTCAGGGCTCCCACCGCCGCGCCAACCAGAGGATAGGCCCAGACACTGCGCGGCTGCATCGCCATATGGGCCTCGCGCCGGGGCAGCGGCAGCCGCGTGAGCACGCCGAAGGCGCGCAGCACATCGTCGAAAAGCGCGCGCAAGGCCTTCATTCCCGGTTATCGATACCGGCATCGGCGAAAGTCGCCATGCCGTTATGCGCCGCGACCGCGCCGCGCAGGATGCCAAGCGCTATGCTCGCGCCGGTGCCTTCACCAAGCCGCATGCCGAGATCGGCCACCGGCGTCTTGCCAAGCGCCGCGAGAAGACGCCCATGGGCGGGTTCCGCCGACAGATGCCCCGCGAGGCAGTGATCGAGCGCTCCGGCTTTCGCTTTCTCCAGCACAAGGGCGGCGGCGCAGCACACATAACCATCGAGCAGGACGGGGATGGACTGCGCCCGCGCCTCCAAAATAGCGCCGGTGATTGCCGCGAGTTCGCGCCCGCCGAGCCGGCGCAGCGCCTCGAAGGGGTCGGCGCAATGTTTCCCATGCAGGCCAAGCGCCCGGCCCACGACTTCGGCCTTGCGCGCCACGCCGGGCGCATCGAGCCCGGTGCCGGGTCCCGTCCAGTCTTCAGCGGCTCCCCCGAGCAGCGCGCAGCAAAGCGCCGCGGCGGACGTGGTGTTGCCGATACCCATTTCTCCGAGCAGAAGAACATCCCTGCCGGGTTTGACCGCGCGCGCGCCGCGCGCGATGGCGTCACGGCATTCGGCCGCGCTCATGGCGGGCTCAAGCGTCATGTCGGCGGTCGGCCTGTCCAGATCGAGGGCGACAACGCTCAAGCTCGCCCCATAGGCCTCGCATAACTGGCAGATCGCCGCGCCGCCGCTGTTGAAATTCTCGGCCATCTGCGCGGTGACGCTTGCCGGATAGGGCGAAACGCCCTGCGCCGTGACCCCGTGATTGCCGGCGAAAACCAGCGTCTCGACGTTTTCAAGCCGGGGCACGTCGCGGCCCTGCCATCCGGCCAG
>BDTT01000046.1 GCA_002897995.1 bacterium BMS3Bbin10
GCCCGGTGTGGCACCCAGGAGCGCAGCTCCTCGATATAGGATGCCGGCAAGCCGAACGCCTGCGCCCCGGGCAGCACAGCGGTCGCCATATAGCTTACACGTGCGCGGCCGGGGTAGATGCGCGTACCGACATAGGTTATCGCGGTCGCGGCGGCGCCACAGGCCAGATCGACCCTGACATGCCGGCGCCGGTAATTTCTCCAGGCCACCCCCTCATATTTATCGAGCATATGGAAATGGCCCGGCGCACAGCGCCAGATAACCCCATGCACAACGCCGCCATCATGGGGCAGGATTGACGCCGATCCACGCGTCGTCACATGAAAACGCCAATTACGGAGCTGGGCGGACCCAACCGGCCGGGCCCCCGGGCAACGCTGCGACATCTGCCGCGACGACATGTTCGATCCATAGGCGAAATAGAAATGCATGACCCTACCGCCGGCGGCTATTCGAACACCATGATGGTGGCGTCCACCGCCAGGCTGTCTCCTGTCCCGACGAGAATTTCGGCCACGGTGCAGTCTCGCTCGGCACGCAGAATATTCTCCATCTTCATGGCCTCGACCACGCAGAGCGCCTCGCCCGCCTTCACGCTCTGTCCCTCTTCCACATGGATGTCCACCACAAGACCCGGCATCGGGCACAGCAATTTCCTGGAGGTGTCCGGCGGCGTCCTGACGGGCATCAGCGCGATCAGTTCCGCTTCGCGCTCCGTATAGACATAAGCCGGCATCTGAACGCCGCGATAGGCCAGGGCGACGCCATTGAGAATGGGACGAACCTGCACCGAGACGCCGACGCCATTCAAACTGCCGGCCCATATGGGCGCGCCGAACCACCAGTCGAATGCAACCGTCGCCCGCGCGCTTTCCGCGCCCGCGTCGTCAATAAGCGCGATCTCGATATCCTCGCCATATCCTCCGGAAAGCGAAATCTTCTGGAATTCCCCGCCAAGCTTTACGACCCGGCGCCGGGAGAATTGCACGTTGTCGCCCTTCATCTGACCGGTAATCTTGCGCCGGCGCTGATTGCCGAGATGATCAATCGCCGCGGCAACGATCACGAGCGTTTTCCGCTCCTCCTCGCTGGGCGCGCGCGGAGAAAACCCATCGGGGTATTCCTCCGCGATAAAGCCGGTGGTAAGCGCTCCCTTGCGCCAGCGCGGATGCGACATGATTGCGGAGAGGAACGGGATATTGTGCTGGATACCATCGATATAAAACGCGTCCAGCGCACCGATCATATGGTCGATCGCCGCGTTCCGGTCCGGACCGTGAGTAATCAGCTTGGCGATCATCGGGTCGTAATAGACCGAAATCTCGCCGCCCTCGCTGACGCCGGTATCGTTGCGGATGGTCAGGCCCGATATCTCCCCCTCGGGGGGGGGCTTGTAGGCTGAAAGCCGCCCCGTGGAGGGCAGGAAACCGCGATACGGATCTTCCGCATACACACGCGACTCAATAGCCCAGCCATTGAGTTTGATATCGTCCTGCGCAAACGAAATCGCTTCGCCGGCCGCAATCCGGATCATCTGCTCCACAAGATCGATGCCAGTAACAAGCTCCGTCACCGGATGCTCGACCTGCAGGCGTGTGTTCATTTCAAGAAAATAAAATTTCCGGTTCTTGTCGGCGATGAACTCGACGGTGCCGGCACTCGAATAATCAACGGCCTTGGCCAGGGCGACCGCCTGCTCACCCATGGCTTTGCGGGTTTTGGAATCAATGAACGGGCTTGGCGCTTCTTCGATGACTTTCTGATTGCGGCGCTGTATGGAGCATTCGCGCTCGCCCAGATAGACCGTGTTTCCTTTCGTGTCGGCGAGCACCTGTATTTCGATATGGCGCGGATCTTCGATAAATTTCTCAATGAATATCCTGTCGTCGCCAAAGCTCGATTTGGCTTCCGACTTCGAAGAGGCGAACCCTTCGGCGACCTCATGCCTTGAATGGGCGATCCGCATGCCTTTGCCGCCGCCGCCGGCCGAAGCCTTGATCATCACCGGATAGCCGATGCCGTCCGCAATCTTCACCGCTTCCTTGGCGTCCTTGATGAGTCCCAGATGGCCCGGCACCGTATTGACCTTGGCGTCAGCGGCGAATTTCTTCGACTCGATCTTGTCGCCCATCACCTCGATGGCCCTGATATTGGGACCGATGAAGGTGATTCCGGCCTTTGCGAGCGCCTTGGCGAAAGCGGCATTTTCCGACAGGAACCCGTAGCCCGGATGGATGGCCTGCGCCCCTGTCTGTTTCGCGGCGGCGACGATCTTGTCGATGACCAGATAGGATTCCGCCGCTGCCGGCGGCCCGATCGCAATCGCCTCATCGGCCATTTCCACATGCACCGCACCGCGGTCCGCCTCGGAGTAGACGGCAACCGTCTTAATGCCCATCCGCCTTGCGGTCTTGATAATGCGGCACGCGATCTCGCCACGGTTCGCAATGAGTATTTTCTTGAACATAGCCAGCCCGCCCCGCCCCTCATGACCGTCCGGAATATAGAATATTATCCCTTGCGGGCGCATCCGAACCTAGAATTTATACCCAAACGCATCGATTTCAGCCGCATACCACCCGGCAATCAGATTGCGCGTTTCATCGGTATAATATTGCCGGTAGCCATGGGTGTCCTTCTGTTTGGAAACATTGGCTACAGGAAGTGTTATTTTCTCTTTTATCCCAATTTCTTCCATAGCTTTATTAAAGTCATGATTTAGGTTCTCATACGACCCGACGAAATTCACCGCGATCTCCCCGTCAATCGCATAGATATCGTAGTTGCCCACATAGGCCTTGCTCTTGCGCTTCAGAAATTGATCGAAGCTCCGGGGATTATCCTTGCCGCGGGTCTTGTAAAAATAGAATGACACCTGCCGGTCCCACGGGTTTCTCTCGAATGTGAATTTGTAATAGCTGTTCCAGATTTCCTCGCCGACATAGCGGCGCACTCGCCAGCCCGGCATATGCTCATAATAGCCGACGGTTGAATGATAATAGCGCTCGGGCCGGCCCGTCAGACGGCGCCACAGCGAGCGCCCGGGCACATCTGGATGATCCAGCCGGTAATTCTGCCCGCCAACGCCCTGTTCGCGCTGACTTTCAAGGTCGGCCCGCGCGGGCGTGATGATATCGTCGCGGCCGAGCAGTTGAGACAGCGCGATCTCCATACTAGAGCTCGCGGTCTTGATGGTCTTCAGATAGATGAATTTATGTTTGTGAGAAACAATCACTGCTTCAGCTTGCACGCTCCAGCATCGGATTCACAACGGATTCGCCCCTGTCGGACCCCAATAAGTTGTCAGCCCACGGCATATGTCAATGCGCCTGTATCGCCCTTCGCACAGAGAGCAACTTACCGCCCGATGAGAGCCTAGCGGAGCTTCACCGCGGCGATGATCATTGGAGAAATTCCTCGGCGTTATTTTTCTGTCGGATGGGATTCAACCGGTCCTTCGGGCCACCATATCGATCTCGACAAGCGCGCCCACCGCGAGCCCGGAGACGCCGACGCAGGTGCGCGCCGGGAGCCGGCCCGGGGGGAAATAGGACCGATAGGCCTCGTTCATGGCGGCATAATCGCGCTCGAACCGGGTGAGATATACCCGCGCCTGAACCACATGGCTCAGGTCGGCCCCGACGCCTTCCAGCACGAGTATCAGATTGTCCATCGTGCGCCTCGTCTGCGCTTCGACACCTTCAGGCAAAGGCTTGTCCGGGTCATCGGGAAAGGTGGGCATCTGGCCGGTCAGAAACAGCCAGCCATCGACCTCGACGACGTGGGAGAAAGGCGCGACGGGCCGCGGGGCGCCGGGGATCATACGGAAGGAGGGTTCGGACATGAGCGGGCTCCAATGCGGTTTCGCCAACCTACCTCATGCCGCACCCCTCGTCATTACCGGG
>BDTT01000047.1 GCA_002897995.1 bacterium BMS3Bbin10
GGCCAGCCCAGACTCCAGCCCGCCCCGGCCGACAATCGAGATGCGAATCCCGGTGCGCGAGGGCGCGGGCCGGACGCCAGGCGATGACGGGCTTGAAAGAGGCGGGCCCGCATGGACCCGCCTCGATATTCGAACCAATGCCAGGAGGCGTTAGCCGTTGCCGCCCTCGAAAACGGTCTCGTAGGTGAACGGGCTGTCGAGAGAGGGAGCCGCGCTCGCAGCGCCGGCGCCGGCGATGAGAGCGGCCGCCAGGGCCAGTGCGCTGAATGTCGTCTTCATGGGATTCACTCCTTCATCAGATATGCGCCGGCTCCAGGCGGTCGGGGGGGTGCCCGCCGGCGTGCCCTGACATTTGGTGATCGATCGTTTTGCCGGAAGGACATTTCGCGCGCATTTGAGAATTCGCGCCTCACATGTGATCCGGCGCGACCGCGAATTCGCGTTTGCGTGAACGATACCCCGCGCCGGCCGCGAAACGCGGCCCGCCCCTACTGCATCAGGACGACGAAGTCGGTTCCCCTGGGCGTTGTTTCCCTGCTGATGCCATCATTGGTGATGGCCAGCGACGACCCGGGAGTGAGCATCTTGTTGATGCGCTGGCGGATTTCCCGCGGAATCTCGATACGGTTAAGCGCCTCCCGCGCCGTCGACGGCACCGGCCCGGTGGCCGTCAGAACGATGTCTTCCACGGGCTTCTTCTTCTTTTTGCGCAAGCGTCGTTTCTTGTTGTGGGCATTGATCGGCGAGCCTTTTTTGAGAGTCACGGCGCGCCACCGCGTCTGCGTCGCACCCGGCTCGAAATACATGGCGGTATAGAGGTGAGACCCCAGGGGCCGCTCGCCGCCCGTGATCACAACAGGCGCGTCAAAGACAGGATTGAAATCCTGGCGCACATAGAGATGGCCATTGGCGGGCGTGCCCTTTTCGGCGACCTCATAGAGCATCTCGATCAGTTCATCGGACACCATGCCGTTCACGCCGAGCCCGTAGGTTGCCTGGAAACGGCGAATGGCCTGTGCCGTGTCGGGGCCCATATAGCCATCCACGTCACCGGCTCCGAAGGACAGATCGTTGAGAATTTCCTGCACATCGATGATGCGCTCTCTGCCCGTGCGCCGGGTGATCAGCACGCGGATCGGCGACGTTGAACGTTTTTCCTTTTCCATCCCGGCCCCATTCCCCGGCGCGGCGATTCCAGCTTCGACCCGATCAGGATTTTCCGGCGGGGGCGCGGAGGGCTGAAACAGCTTGTCACTGGCGATCGCGAACGGCTCCGTTTTCTCGTTCGCCACGATCACATGCGCGCCCTTCCGGGTGAACCTGAAGAGCTGGCTGGCGAAAGCGGTGGGAAGCCGGATGCAGCCGTGGGACGCGGGAAAGTTGGGCACGGCGTTGGAGCCATGCAGCGCTATCCCCGACCAGGTGAGCCGCTGCATGAACGGCATCGGCGCGCCGGAGTAGATATTGGAGCGGTGGTAGCGGTTTTTCTGCAGGATGCTGAAGACGCCGGACGGCGTGGCATAGCCCGTTTTGCCCGTGGAAATCCGCGATGTCACCAGCAGCTTGTCGCCCTTGTAGACGGTCAGACGCTTTTCCGGCAGCGAGACGATAACCTGAACCGGATCCTTGGTATCCTCCGCCGGATACCATTTGGCCGGCGTCATCGGCGCTTTGATCCGTTTGCGGATATAGCGCCGGCGCGGCCTGGGCCGGGGCCGGGGCCGGTAGCTTGGCTGAACAAAGGAATGCACCAGCGTATGACCGGCGAGCTGGAACTCGCCGGACGTCGTGGCCGCCGGCCCGCTTTGCGCGCCGGCCGGGTGCGGCCCGGAACCCGCCAGAGCGATCGCCAGCGCCATTGCCGAAAGCCCGCATGTCAGCCGGCGAACGCATAACCCGCCTGATTCGGAAATCCACCTGGTTTTCGGCATCGGCAACCTCAATGAATCATACGTGAAGAGCCAGAGCACAGGATGCAATGATATGCCCCGCGAGACAATATAATCGTGGAAAATTCTGAGTTGTTTTCCATCGCCGGGGAGCGCGCGCGCCGAACGATTTTTTTTGCGCGCGCGGACGCGCCGTGCCGGACAGGCGGGAGCGGCCCGGCAATTCCCGGGAGCTCACGCGGACCGGCAGCCAACCGCGGCGCTACTGCATCAATACGATAAAATCGGAGCCGCCCTTGGGCGTGGTTTCCCAGCTGATCCCGTCATCGGAGATCGCAATGGACGAACCGGGCGTGAGCATCCTGGCGAGACGCAGGCGGGTTTCCGGAGGGATGACGATCCGGTTCATAACATCCCCGGCGGTCGCGGCATCCAGGGCTTCGGCACTCTGGTCAACGCCTTTGAGCGGCTGCTTTATGAGGCCGCCATGCAGGGCGTGTCTGTTGGGCGGAGAGCCCTTCTTGAGCGTCACCGCGGTCCAGCGCGCTTGGGTCGCATCGGGTTCGAAATACATTGCGGTGAAGAGATGGGACCCCAATGTCTGTTCCTCGTTCCGGATCACGACCGGGGCATTGAAAACGGGCTTGAAGTTCTGGCGCACGTAAAGCCGGCCATTGGGGGGTATGTCTTTTCCGGTGATCTCGTACAGCTTCTCGACCAGCTCTTCGGATATGCGGCCATTCACCTTGAGACCGTATGTCGCCTGGAAGCGGCGGATGGATTTCGCCGTATCGGGACCCATCCACCCATCCACATCGCCGGGCTCGAATGTGAGTTCGTCCAGCAGCTTCTGCACTTCCCTTATACGCCCATTGGCCGAGCGCCTGGTGATCAGTATGCGTAACGGCGAGGTTGAGCGCTTCTTGCCCGCGGCCAATATGTCGCTGCGGACCGCTCCTTCCTCCTGTTCGGCACTGGCCAGGATGAGCGGTGTGCGCGGCACGGGCTGGATGAGATTGTCATTCTCGATATCGATCGGCTCCGTCTTTTCATTGGCCACGATCACATGCGCGCCCATCTCGGTAAACTTGAAGAGCTGGCCTGCGAAAGACATTGGAATACGGACACACCCGGCCGACGCGGGCACATTCGGCACGGACGTGAATCCATGCAGCGCGATGCCCGACCAGGTGAGCCGCTGCATATACGGCATCGGCACGCCGCTGAAGATGTTCGAGCGATGATCCCGGTTCTTCTGCAAAATGCTGAACATGCCCGATGGCGTGGCAAAACCCTTTCTGCCCGTGGATACCCGCGAGCTCGCAACCACCTCATCGCCCCTGTAGACGGTCAGGCGCCTTTCCGGCAGGGATACGATGATCTGAACCGGGTCCTTCGAATTTCCCTTCGCGTACCATGCGGAGAGAGGGGTTTTCGCCGCGGACTTTCCCGATTTGACACCTTGCTCCGAACGGTGCGCATTGACCGGCGTGGCGCCGGCCGCGAACAGCAGAGCGGCGAGACCCAGACCCGCCGGCCACCAGGAAAGGCGACTGGTGACACGCCCGGCAGTATCAGTTCGAAGCGGCGCATGGTGCATGTTAATCTCCCGGTTATTCGCCCTTAACGTCAAGCGAGGCAAAATCTTTGAGCGACAAGCCCGGGCGGATCAAGTCAATTCTGGTTGATCCCGGATCCCCCCTGCCGGCGCGGACTTTCCGGCCGCAGGTCAGCGCGCCCGGGGATGCGCCTCGTCATAGACCTTGAGCAGGCGCGCGGTATCCACCTCGGTGTAGATTTGCGTGGTGGAGAGGCTGGCGTGTCCCAGCAGTTCCTGTATTTCGCGCAGATCGGCCCCATGGCCCAGCAAATGCGTGGCGAATGAATGGCGCAGCGCGTGCGGCGTGGCGGAATCCGGCAGCGACAGCGCGCCGCGCAGGCGCTGCATGACAAGCTGAACCACCCGCGCCGAAAGCCGCTTGCCCCTGACGCCGACGAAAAGCGGGCCTTCGGGCGCCAGAACGAAGGGGCAGAGATCGAGATAGGCCGCGACCGCGCTCTGGGCGACCGGCAGCACCGGCACCACGCGCTCCTTGCCGCCCTTGCCGGTGATCCGCAGCACATCATGGCGCCCCACCGGCGCCTCGGCGCGGGCGAGCCCGAGCGCCTCGGAAATGCGCAGGCCCGACCCGTAAAGCAGGGTGAGGACCGCGCTGTCGCGCGCGGCGACCCATTCGGGCGCGCCGGCCGCCTCGCCGGGGCCGGCGTCCGCGGCGAGCGACAGCGCCGCGTCGATACTCAGGGCCTTGGGCACGCCGTGCGGCAATTTGGGCGTCTGTACGGCCAGGATGGCATCGTTTTTCATAATTCCCCGGCGGTCGAGAAAGCGGAAAAACATGCGCAATGCCGAGAGCGTGCGCGCCAGCGACCGGCTGGAAACGCCGCTCTCGCGGCGCGCGGCGAGAAACGCGCGAAAGTCGCGCGCGGCGAGCCCTTCGAAGTCCTCAAGCGAGGCAGGTCCCCCGCGATAGGCGGCGAGAAAGGCGAGAAAATATTTGAGATCTCGGGTATAGGCTTCGCGGGTTTTCTCCGCCAGTTGCCGTTCGACGGCGAGATAACGCAGCCACGCCCCGGCCGCATCCGCGAGGTCGGCTTTGGCCATCAGGTCTGAAGGGGCGGCGGTCATGCCCTTAATTAGGACTCCTCAGGCGTTAAAGAATCGTCTGACCCGTCTTCTCCCAGTCCGCCAGAAACGCTTTGAGCCCCTTGTCGGTGAGCGGATGCTCGCTCAGCCCCCGCAGCACCGCGGGCGGCACCGTCGCCACATCTGAACCGGCAAGCGCCGCCTGTTTCACATGCTCGTCGCTACGGATGGACGCAGTCAGGATCTGCGTGTTGAGGGCGTCGTAATTGTCATAAATGGTGCGGATATCGCGGATGAGATCCATCCCGTCCTCGCCGATGTCATCGAGCCGGCCGACAAAGGGTGAAATGAAGGTCGCCCCGGCCTTGGCCGCCAGCAGCGCCTGATTGGCGGAGAAGCACAGGGTCACATTGACCATGGTCCCCTCCTGTGTCAGCGCCCGGCAGGCCTTCAGCCCCTCCCAGGTGAGCGGAACCTTGATGGCGACATTGCCGGCGATCCGGGTCAGCTTGCGGGCCTCCTCGACCATGGCCGCCGCCTGCGTCGCCGTGACCTCCGCGCTGACGGGGCCATCGACGATGCCGCAGATCTCGCGAACCACTTCGCTAAAGTCGCGGTCCGATTTGGCAACCAGGGACGGGTTGGTGGTCACGCCGTCCACAAGGCCGGTCTCGGCCAGGTCGCGGATTTCATTCACGTCGGCTGTATCGACAAAAAACTTCATGGGTTTTGGTCAACTCCTGATGCGCTTATAGCGTGTTGGCGGCTACTATAGGGACCTGATTCTTCCGCTTCCCTTAACGAGACGCGCCTTGGCCTGTGACGAAACAATTCCGGTCCTCCTGCCGCTGGCGCTTGAGGCACCCTACGATTATCTTGCGCCACTGGAAATGGCGCTGGGGGCGGGTGATTTCGTCGCTGTTCCGCTGGGAACCCGCGAACGCGTCGGCGTTGTCTGGCAGGGCGATCTTGCGGCGGACCGCAAAGCCGTCGATCCGGGCAAATTGCGCGCGGTGATCGCCAGGTTTGACATGCCGCCGCTTCCGCCCGACTCGCGCAAGCTCGTCGAATGGGTGGCGCACTACACGCTCTCGCCGCCCGGCATGGTTCTGCGCATGATGATGAGCGCGCCCGATGCCTTCAAGCCGGTGAAGCCGCGCCTCGGGCACCGGCTGGCGGGAGGTGAACCGGCGCGCATGACACCGGCGCGCGCGCGGGTGCTGGAAGTGGCCGCCAACGGACTTTTATGGTCAAAGCGCGAGTTGATGGAGGCCGCCGGGGTTGGCGCCAGCGTCATCAACGGGCTGGTGGACGCCGGCACGCTGTCGGTAGAGCCCATGGCGCCGTTAGGCCCGCCCGTTCCGGACCCGGCATTTTCAAATCCAGGCCTCAGCGCCGACCAGGCCAAGGCCGCACGCACCCTGACCGAACGCGTCGAGGCGGAAAAATTCTCCGTCACCCTGCTCGACGGGGTGACGGGCTCGGGCAAGACGCCGGTTTATTTCGAAGCGGTCGCGGCGGCGCTCAGGTCAGGCAAACAGGCGCTGATCCTGATTCCGGAGATTGTACTCACGCGCCAGTTCGTCGAGGCCTTCGAAGCGCGCTTCGGCTGCGCCCCGCTTGAATGGCACTCCGGCATCACGCCGCGCCGGCGCGCCAACGCGTGGGCGAGCGTGGCGAAGGGAGAGGCCCGCGTGGTGGTGGGCGCGCGCTCGGCCCTGTTCCTGCCCTTCCCCCGCCTTGGGCTCATCGTTGTGGATGAGGAACATGACGCGTCCTACAAGCAAGAAGAGCGGGTGAGCTATCACGCCCGCGACATAGCGGTCGTGCGAGGGCAAATCGGCGGCTTCGCGGTCATTTTATCCTCCGCCACGCCGAGCGTGGAAAGCCATGTGAATGTGATGCAGGGCCGCTATGGCCATGTGCATCTGCCACAGCGCTATTCCGGCGCATCGATGCCGCAGATCAAGGCCATCGATCTGCGCAAATCGCCGCCCGAGCGGGGGCGTTGGCTGTCGCCCATCCTTGCGCGGGCGGTCGAGGAAACTCTCGCCAACAAACAACAGTCCCTGCTGTTTCTCAACCGCCGGGGCTATGCGCCGCTGACCTTGTGCCGCGCCTGCGGGTTTCGTTTCGAATGCGGGCAATGCGCCGCCTGGATGGTGGAGCATCGCTTTCGCGGCCGGCTGCAATGCCACCATTGCGGGCATAGCGAGAAAACCCCCGATGCCTGCCCGAGCTGCGGCGCGGAAGGCTCTCTCATTCCCTGCGGCCCCGGCGTGGAGCGCATCGCCGAAGAAGTGAGGGAAAGATTCCCCGATGCGCGCATCGCCATCCTTTCTTCCGACCTCGCGCCCAACGTCAAGGCGCTGCGCGAAGTGCTCCAGGCCATCACGGAAGGGCGGGCCGACATTATTGTCGGCACGCAGCTGGTCGCCAAGGGTCACCATTTCCCGCTACTGGCCACCGTGGGGGTGGTGGATGGAGATCTGGGGCTCGGCCATGGCGACCCGCGCGCGTCGGAGCGCACCTATCAGCTGCTTTCTCAGGTGACGGGGCGCGCGGGCCGGGAATCGATCACCGGAGCTGGATATATTCAGACCTATATGCCCGAGCATCCGGTCATCAAGGCGCTGGTGTCGGGGGACCGGGACGCCTTTCTGCGCCAGGAAATCGCGGCGCGCGAGCAGGCCGGCTATCCGCCCTTCGGACGCCTCGCCGCGCTGGTAGTATCCGCATCCTCTCTGGCGCAGGCCACTGATTACGGCCGCGCGCTGGTGGCTCATGCCCCAAGAGCTGACAAAATCCGCATCCTCGGACCGGCCGAAGCGCCGCTTGTCGTTATTCGCGGGCGCTACCGGGTGCGGCTTCTGGTGAAGGCCCCCAGGCAGACCGACATTCAGGCCTATTTGCGCCAATGGCTCGGAGCCGCGCCGCGCCCCAAGGGGAGCGTGCGGCTCACGGTGGATGTCGATCCCTATAATTTCATGTAGGGTGCCTTGCTTGCCCAAGGTGGTTTCTATGGTAATCCCGGCCACCCGGTTTCATGAAAACCGCAGCTGGGCCAGGAGTAACCACATGACCTTCCGTATCGGATTGCTCGTTTTTCCGGACATCACGCAACTCGACGCCACCGGGCCCTATGAGGTGTTCATCAAGTTTCCGCGCGCCGAGGTCCGGCTGATCTGGAAATCGCTCGAGCCGGTGAAAGCGGGCGGCGGCATGCTCCTGACGCCCGACACCGCATTCGCCGATTGCCCGCAGCTCGATCTCATCTGCGTGCCCGGCGGCGCCGGCATGAACCCGCTGCTGAACGATGAAGAAACCTTAAACTTTGTTCGCGCGCAGGCCGCGGGCGCGAAATACGTCACATCCGTGTGTACCGGATCGCTGGTGCTGGGGGCCGCCGGACTTCTCAAGGGAAAACGGGCGACCTGTCACTGGATGTCCGCCCACATGCTCGAAGCGTTCGGCGCCATTCCCGTCGCGGAGCGGGTTGTGCGCGATGGAAACATCATCACCGGCGGCGGCATAACCGCGGGGATCGATTTCGCCCTTGCCGTCGCCGCCGAGATTTTGGGCGAAGACACCGCGCGCGCGATTCAGCTCGGGCTTGAATATGACCCGCAGCCTCCCTTCGATTCAGGCTCGCCCGCCCGGGCGGATTCAGCACTGGTCGAGCGTGCGCGCAGCGCGGCCGCCGCGCGCCAGAGGGACCGCGAGGCGGCCGTTGAGCTGGCAGCGAACAGGGCCCTGGAAAGCTAGGAATGGGGCACAAACAGCCGGGCGCTTCAGACTATATGCTGCTGATCGCGCTGGCCGCCATCTGGGGCAGCTCCTTCATGATCATCAAGGTGGCGGTCGACACGGTGCCGGCCGCGACCACGACCGTGGGCCGGCTCGTCATTGCCGCCGCCGTCCTGCTGCTGGTGGCGCGGCACGCCGGCCAGAGCCTGCCCAGAAGCCCGCGCGTGTGGGGCGTGGTTTCCGCGGCGGCACTGTTTGGCTGCGCCTTGCCATTTACCCTCATCGCCTGGGGCGAGGAAAAGATCGACAGCGGCCTTGCCGCCATTTTAATGGGCGTCATGCCGCTGACGACGGTCCTGCTGGCGCATCTGATGACCAGCGATGAAAAGCTCAACGCCCGCAAGGGAGCCGGCATACTTTTCGGGCTCGCCGGACTGATCATCCTGATCGGCCCGGAAAAACTGATATATCTTGGAGAAGACACACTGCGCCAGCTGGCGGTCGCCTCCGCCGCCGCCTGCTACGGCGCCAACGCCATTATCTCGAAATCCCTGGTCGGCCAGCCCAGGCAGGCCATCTCCGCCGCCCTCATGCTGGCGTCGACGGCCATGGTCATTCCGGCCAGTTTGCTGTTTGACCGGGTTTGGGAGCTGGAGGTGAGCAGCGCTTCCTTTCTCGCCATAATAGTTCTTGGCCTGTTGCATACCGCCTATGGAACGCTGCTGCTGTTCACCATCATCGACCGCCAGGGCGCGTCGTTTTTCTCCCAGATCAATTTCCTGGTGCCGGTGTTCGGGCTCCTCTGGGGCATGGCTATTCTTGCCGAACGGCCGCCGGCCAACGGCTATGCCGCCCTCGCGGTCATTTTGCTGGGTGTTGCGGTGGCCCGTGGCGGGCAGCGCAAACCGGCCCCCGAGCAAGGGGAACATTGACCGGCGCCACAGACTGAAACCCCATCGCCGCGGGGCGGCGGACTTTCAGCGTCATGCGACAAAAAATCATGTGCAGGAGTGGTTTGGCTTATGTTGCCAGCCCGAAGGGCATATGTTAGATCAAGCGCGGCTTTGGGGGGCATTGAAACACAAAACCTGCCCCTCTTTGGACGGCGCGAAAACCCACCGGCTCGCGCGATGAGCGCGGGCTGAAATCCGGCAAAAGAAGAGCATATTCAAGTGGCAGGCGAAGATCCTATCATTGCAGGTATGGCGGGCCGCTATGCGCTCGCCCTGTTCGAACTGGCGCTGGAGTCGAAAAAGCTCAAAAACGTTGAGGCGGATTTAAGCAAATTCATGGGTCTGCTCGAGGGCAGCGCCGATTTGCGGCGCCTTGTCGCCAGCCCCGTCTTCTCCGCCGGCGAACAGCAGAACGCGATCGCCGCAATCGCCAAAAAAGCGAAGATTTCAAGCCTCACGTCAAACTTTCTGGGACTGATAGCGCGCAACCGCCGCCTGTTCGCGGTTCATGACATGATCCGCGCCTTCACCGCGCTGACCGCACGCCACAGGGGCGAGGTCGCGGCGCAAGTCGTCTCGGCGAACAAACTTTCCGCCGAACAGATCAAGACCCTCACGGCGTCGCTCAAATCGGCCATCGGCCAGGACGTGCAACTGACATCGAAGGTCGATCCCGCGCTTCTGGGCGGGCTGATCGTCAAGGTTGGCAGCCGCATGATCGATAGCTCGCTTAAAACCAAACTCGATAATCTTCAATTCGCACTGAGAGAGGTCGGCTGATGGATATCCGCGCCGCAGAAATTTCCTCCATTCTGAAGGATCAGATCAAGAATTTCGGCAAGGAGGCGCAGGTCTCCGAGATCGGGCAGGTCCTGTCCGTCGGTGACGGCATCGCCCGCGTCTATGGCCTGGACAATGTTCAGGCCGGTGAGATGGTCGAGTTTCCCGGCGGCATCGCCGGCATGGCGCTCAACCTCGAGGTCGACAATGTCGGCATTGTGATCTTCGGCGACGACCGCGACATTAAAGAAGGCGACACGGTCAAGCGGACGGGCGCCATCGTCGAGGTGCCCATCGGCAAGGAACTGCTGGGGCGCGTTGTCGACGGTCTCGGCAACCCGATTGACGGCAAGGGGCCGATCAAGGCCAAGAAGAAGGCGCGTGTGGATGTGAAAGCGCCGGGCATTCTGCCGCGCAAATCCGTGCATGAGCCGATGCAGACGGGGCTGAAAGCGATCGATGCGCTGATCCCGGTCGGGCGCGGCCAGCGCGAGCTCATTATCGGCGACCGGCAAACCGGCAAGACCGCCATCATTCTCGACGCCATCCTCAACCAGAAATCGATCAACGAGAGCGGCGACGAGAGCAAGAAGCTTTACTGCGTCTATGTCGCCATCGGCCAGAAGCGTTCGACCGTCGCCCAGTTCGTCAAGACGCTGGAGGAAAATGGCGCGATGGAATATTCCATCGTTGTCGCGGCGACCGCGTCGGAGCCCGCCCCGCTGCAATTCCTGGCGCCTTATGCCGGCTGCGCCATGGGTGAGTTTTTCCGCGACAACGGCATGCATGCGCTGATCGCCTATGACGATCTGTCGAAGCAGGCGGTCGCCTACCGGCAGATGTCTCTTCTCCTGCGCCGCCCGCCGGGGCGCGAAGCCTATCCCGGGGACGTTTTCTATCTGCATTCGCGCCTGCTCGAACGCGCCGCCAAACTGAACGAAGACCATGGCGCGGGCTCGCTCACCGCCTTGCCGGTGGTGGAAACCCAGGCCAACGACGTGGCCGCCTATATCCCCACAAACGTGATTTCCATCACCGACGGTCAGATCTTCCTCGAGACCGATCTGTTCTATCAGGGCATCCGCCCGGCGGTGAATGTGGGCCTGTCGGTCAGCCGGGTGGGTTCCGCCGCCCAGGTGAAAGCCATGAAACAGGTCGCCGGCGCGATCAAGGGCGAGCTGGCCCAGTACCGCGAAATGGCGGCCTTCGCGCAGTTCGGCTCCGACCTCGACGCCTCCACCCAGCGCATGCTTGCGCGCGGCGCGCGGCTGACTGAATTGCTGAAACAGGCGCAGTTCTCGCCGATGACGGTCGATGAGCAGGTGGCGTCCATTTATTCCGGCACGCGCGGCTATCTGGACGATATCCCGGTCTCCGCGGTCGGGCGCTTCGAGGAAGAGCTGCTGCGGCATCTGAAAGACAAGCACGCTGCGCTGCTGGACACGATTCGCGAAACCGGCGAGCTCGACGACAAGAGCGAGGAAAAGCTCAAGAAGGCGCTCGACGCCTTCACAAAATCCTTCGCGGTGTAAGGAACAGGCGCAATGCCCTCACTCAAGGACCTTCGCAACAGGATCGCCAGCGTCAAGGCGACCCAGAAGATCACCAAGGCCATGCAGATGGTCGCGGCGGCCAAGCTGCGCCGCGCCCAGGAGGCGGCCGAGGCCGCGCGCCCCTATGCGGAGCGCATGGACAAGGTTCTCGCCAATCTGGCTGAGCGGGTTTCCATGCAGGAGGGGGTATCCCCGCTCCTCGCGGGCACCGGTTCGGACAAGGTTCGCCTGCTGGTGGTGGCGACGGCCGAGCGCGGCCTGTGCGGCGGCTTCAACTCGAATATCGCCCGGCTGGCGCGCGAACATATACGCGAGCTTCTTGAGCAGGGTAAAACCGTCAAAATCCTGTGCGTCGGGCGCAAGGGCCGCGATGCGCTCAAGCGCGATCAGTCGTCCCGCATCATCGATCTCATCGATATGCGGGGGGTCAAGAAACTCGGCTTCGAAGACGCGGACAAGATCGGCCAGCGCGTTCTGGAGATGTTCGCCAATGGCGAGTTCGACGTCTGCACGCTGTTTTTCTCGCAGTTCCAGTCGGTTCTGACGCAGGAACCGACGGCCCTGCAGTTGATCCCGGTGAAACTGCCCGAAGCGGAAGAGGGCGGGGGCGACGCCGGGCGGCGGGCCGCCTATGAGTATGAACCTGAGGAAGACGAGATTCTCGAAGCGCTGCTGCCGCTCAATATCTCGACGCAGATTTATCGCGGCCTGCTGGAGAATGCCGCTAGCGAGCAGGGCGCGCGCATGACGGCGATGGACAATGCGACCCGCAATGCGGGCGATATGATCGACGACCTGACGCTGCTCTATAACCGCTCGCGTCAGGCGCAGATCACCAAGGAACTGATTGAAATCGTTTCGGGCGCGGAAGCGCTGTAAAGATTTTCGACGGCTTGAAGGGTAATACTATGGCGAAGAAGAAGCAGACGGGTCGCGTTACGCAGGTTATGGGGGCCGTCGTGGACGTGCAGTTCGACGGCGAATTGCCGGCGATCCTGAACGGGCTGGAGACCGACAACCAGGGCAACCGGCTGGTGCTGGAAGTAGCCCAGCATCTGGGCGAGAACACGGTCCGCACCATCGCCATGGACGCCACCGAAGGCCTGGTGCGCGGCCAGGGCGTCGCCGATACGGGCGACGCCATCGCCGTTCCGGTGGGCGATGAGACGCTCGGGCGGATTATGAATGTGATCGGCGAGCCGGTTGATGAGGCCGGTCCCATCAAGACCAAGATCAAACGCGGCATTCACCAGCCGGCGCCGGCCTTCATCGAGCAGTCGACCGAATCGGAAATTCTGGTGACCGGCATCAAGGTCGTGGACCTTCTCGCGCCCTATGCCAAGGGGGGCAAGATCGGCCTGTTCGGCGGCGCCGGTGTGGGCAAGACCGTGCTGATCATGGAACTCATCAACAATATCGCCAAGGGTCATGGCGGCTATTCGGTGTTCGCCGGGGTCGGCGAGCGCACCCGCGAGGGCAATGACCTTTATTGGGAAATGATCGAGTCCGGCGTGAACGAGGAAGGCGGCGGCGGCAATTCCAAATGCGCGCTCGTCTATGGCCAGATGAACGAACCTCCCGGCGCGCGCGCGCGTGTTGGCCTGTCCGGCCTCACGGTGGCGGAGCATTTCCGCGATCAGGGCCAGGACGTGCTGTTCTTCGTCGACAATATTTTCCGTTTCACACAAGCGGGTTCGGAAGTCTCCGCGCTGCTGGGGCGCATCCCCTCGGCGGTGGGCTATCAGCCGACGCTGGCCACCGACATGGGCAATTTGCAGGAGCGCATTACCTCTACGTCGAAAGGTTCGGTCACCTCGGTGCAGGCCATTTACGTGCCGGCCGACGATCTGACCGACCCGGCGCCGGCGACCTCCTTCGCCCATCTGGACGCGACCACGGTGCTCTCGCGGCAAATCGCGGAAAAAGGCATTTACCCCGCCGTGGACCCGCTCGACTCAACATCCCGCGTGCTGGAGCCGCGCGTCGTCGGCGATGAGCATTACGCGATAGCCCGGCGGGTGCAGGAAATCCTGCAACGCTACAAGTCGCTCCAGGACATTATCGCCATTCTCGGCATGGACGAGCTGTCCGAAGAGGACAAGCTGACGGTCGCGCGCGCGCGCAAGATCGAGCGCTTTTTGAGCCAGCCCTTCCATGTGGCCGAAGTCTTCACCGGCTCCCCCGGCGTTCTGGTTGATCTCGCCGACACAATCCGCGCCTTCACGGGGCTTTGCGAGGGCGAATATGATCACCTGCCCGAACAGGCCTTCTATATGGTCGGCACCATGGACGAAGCCATCAAGAAGGCCGAGATTCTGGCGGCGGAAGCGGCATAGCAAGAGGCGAGGAGTGCCCGAAGGGCACGACAGGGACGCAAAAAACTCATGGCAGACACCTTCACATTCGAGCTGGTCTCGCCGGAACGGCTTTTGATTTCCGAAGACGTGGAAAGCGTGGTCGTACCGGGGTCGGAAGGCGATTTTCAGGTGCTGGCCAATCATGCGCCGGTGCTTGCAACCCTGCGGCCCGGATTGCTGGACGTCATCCTGCCGGGCGGCAAGGAGCGGCGCATTTATGTGCGCGGCGGCTTTGCCGAAGCCGGCCCGGAAAGCCTGACCGTGCTGGCGCAAACCGCAATCGATTCCGCGGACCTCGACAAGGCGGCGCTGGCGCAGGAAATCCAGAACGCGGAAGAAGACGTGGCCGACGCCAAAGACGACGCGGTGCGCGACACGGCCCAGGACAATCTGGACCGGCTGAAGCTCATCAAGGAAAGCCTCGGGCTGTAGCGGGAGTTTATTTCGCTCACGGCTGTTCCCGCCTACGGCAGGGCCTGCGCGGGCGCGCGCCATAAGGCGCGGCGGCCGTTCGGCCTTGCCTCGGCTGCGCCGGGTGGAGATTTTCTCGCTCACGGCTATTCCTGCCTACGGCAGGGCCTGCGCGGGCGCGCGCCATAAGGCGCGGCG
>BDTT01000048.1 GCA_002897995.1 bacterium BMS3Bbin10
GACCGATCCGCACATCCTTCGAGACGGCGCTGACGCGCCTCCTCAGGATGAGGCTTCGAGACGGCGCTGACGCGCCTCCTCAGGATGAGGCTTCGAGACGGCGCTGACGCGCCTCCTCAGGATGAGGCTTCGAGACGGCGCTGACGCGCCTCCTCAGGATGAGGCTTCGAGACGGCGCTGACGCGCCTCCTCAGGATGAGGCTTTGTGATAGAAAAACAGATACATACCTCATGCTGAGGAGCGCCCGTAAGGGCGCGTCTCGAAGCATCGGCTATGAGTCAGTATCAATGACCCTTGGTATAAGTGGAAACCGGTTACCGGATAAATGATACGCATAAACAAAAAACCGGATCGCTGTTTCGATTCCATCGAAACATGAAGCGATCCAGTGCATGTTCACGAATAGAGTGCGTGAGTTTTCAATGGACCATTCAACGAGGGGCGCAGAGTAAAATGGCAGACTTATCGGCTCCGCTCATTTTTCCTGGAAGCCCGGATGCGTGCGAAATCAGGCTCTTGAGCGCGCTTGTCATGAAGGCGGTGCTTGGCGATCTCGCAGGTGAGTATGCGCGCGCCACCGGCCACACTCTCGCGGTCAGTTTGGGCGCGGCCGGCGCGGTCGCAGATCGTATCCGGGAGGGAGAGGATTGCGATGTGGCGATCGTTCAAAAGCGTGTGCTGGACGCCCTGGCGCAACAGGGAAAGATCGCGGAAGGAAGCATCGTCACCCTGGCGCGCTCAGGGATCGCCCTGGCGGTGCGCAAGGGCATGGCGATGCCCGTCATCGATACCGTCGAGGCCTTGAAGAAATCACTGCTGGCCGCCCGCTCGGTCGCCTATGACGATCCGGAAATGGGCCATGCGAGCGGAGTTCATTTCCGCGGTATTATCGAGCGGCTGGGAATTGCACAGGCAATCGGCTCCAAAGCCAAACTCATGAAACACGCCGTGGCTGAATTCGCGGCGCGGGACGAGGCGGAAATCGTCGTCACCCAGCCGATGGAGATTCTCGCCGCGCCCGATTACGAACTGGTCGGCTGGCTGCCGCCGGAGTTGCAGGATGAAGACGGGTTCACCTGGGCGGCCGGTATGGGCGCTCATGCAGGCGATCCGGACGCCGCCAAGGCGCTGATCCGGTTTCTTTCCTCGCCGGAGGCGGCATCCGTGTTCGAGACCAGAGGCATGTTGCCGGTGGCCCGATAGGGCGCTCTTCACGCTGACCTCCGTCAACCGGGGAGCGGTGGTTACGAGTGCCCGGCCCGGATGGTTTGCGCGCGGCTTGCCGGGAAGGCGGCGCGCACCAGCGCCGGATAGCGCAACCCCAGCGTCAGCCCTCGCAGGCTCATGAATATGACCAGCGCCGCCCACAGTCCGTGATTGCCGTAAGCGGGCGTCAGCGCCATCCACGCCACAAGGAATGCGGCGAGCGAGAGCAGCATCATGTTGCGCATGTCGGCGGTGCGCGTCGCGCCGATGAAAATACCGTCGAGCTGATAGGCCATGACCCCGGTGACGGGTACCAGAGCGGCCCAGACAAGATAATCGCGCGCCGAGGCGCGCACCTCTTCATTGACGGTCAGAATATCGATAATGACGCCGCCGCCGAACCAGAAAACCGCGCCGGCAAGGGTGCTGAGCACAACCGCCCAGAGTGTCGACAGGCGCACCGCGTCGCGGAACCGGGCGATGCGTTTAGCGCCGATGGCCTGCCCCACCAGGGTTTCGGCCGCGAAGGCGAACCCGTCGAGAAAATAGGCGGCCGTATAGGTGAGGGTCAGGAGCACGGCGTTTGCGGCGAGGACCACGTCGCCGGCTTCCGCCGACTTGGCCGTAAACCAGGTGAAGGCGAAAACCACGCTGATCGTGCGGATCATGATGTCGCCATTGACGGCGATTGTCCGGCGGATCTCTTCGGCGTGAAGAATGCGCGGCATGTGGAATCTGATGCCCCGGCTTTTCATCACGCGAACGCCCAGCCATACGCCCGCCGCCGCGGCAACGAGCTGAGAGATCAGCGTGGCGTAGGCGACGCCTTCGACGGCCAGCCCCAGTCCGAGCACGAACCAGGCATCGAGGATGGCGTTGGTTCCGTTCAGCAGCAACTGCAGCACCAGGGCGGTGCGGGCGCGGCCCATGCCGATGAACCAGCCGAGAAAGGCGAAATTTACGAGCGCCGCCGGCGCGCCCCAGATGCGGATGTCGAAATAGGCCGCGGCGCTGGCCTCCACGGCCTGCGAGCCCTTCACCAGAGCGAAGGAAATCGCCGAAATGGGCAGTTGAAAAATAATCAGCAGAGTGCCGGCAATGGCGGCGATGAGCAGGGCGCGCAGAAGCGTGGCGCCGATCGCCGAGGTGTCGCCGCCGCCCTCGGCCTGCGCCGTGAGCCCGGTCGTGCCCATCCTCAGAAAGCCGAAGGCCCAGTAGAGCAGATTGAAAATCATCGCGCCGATGGCGATGCCGCCGATATAGTGCGGGTCGCCAAGCTGGCCGAGCACGGCGGTGTCAACCAGCCCGATCAGCGGCGTCGTGACATTGGCGAGGACGATGGGAACGGCGATGGCCAGAACATGTGCGTGCCCGAGCCGGTCCGCGCCGGGCCTGTCAGCTTCGGGCCCGTCTCCGGCGGCGGCCCGGGACGTCACCGGACCATCGCCGCGCGCCGGCTCATTGCCCGGCGTTACGCGAGGATGAATGAAGCGACCCCGCGCCGGAGCGCTTGCCGGCCATCTTGACCAGCCGGGCGATCAGCCAGATGGGGAACACCACAACGGCGCCGAGCAGGAAGTAGCGGAAGACCCATTCGACGGCGTCGAAGCCCATATCGTAGATGCGCTGGGCGAGCGTCCTGATGGAGTTGATGATGTCGTAGGGGCTGAGGCCCAATGCCGACAGCAAAATGCCGACGATGAGCGAAATCACGGACAGGCGGATAAGAACCGTGCCTGGACTGCCGCCAAGAAACCGCTCCATCATGTACCTCCTCAGTTCCGGGCCGCGCGCACCGCGACCGGTACGCAGACTTAACATATAGAATGTGGGAATGCGACAGCAGGCTTCAAGGGATGATGGCGGCCGGGCCGGGACAAACAGCCTTCCCGGGCCCTTCGCCGGATGGTTCGCGGCGCGTGGATGGCGCCCCCATTTGCACCGGATAGCGCGATATTGCGCGCCCTGGAAAATTCCCTGAACGGGTTCGCGGGCGAATCAGGCATAATATGCCATGGCGCGCCAACCCAGTTTGGGCTTCGAGGCCCCGCTCCCGTTATACGGGACGCGCGGCGCGGATATTCTCGTTTGCGGCAAGCATTTTTCGACCGACGCATCGGGCGCCCTCTACTGGCCCGAACAAAAAACACTTATAGTTTCCGATCTGCATCTGGAAAATGGATCGGCGGCGGCCGGGAAGGGCCAGTTGCTCCCCCCTTACGATACGCGCTCCACATTGCGCCGGCTCGCAGGGCTGATCGATCGCTTCGATCCGGACAGGGTCATTGCCCTGGGGGTCTCCTTCCACGACGCCCGGGCGGCGGAGCGGCTGCGCCAGAAGGACCGGGAGCGCCTGTGCATTCTGCGCCAGGGGCGCGAATGGTACTGGATCGCCGGCAATCATGATCCCGAGCTGCCGGACTGGCTCGGCGGTGTTGTGTGCCCGGCGCTGACGCTGGAAGGCATAAAATTCCGCCATGAACCGGCAAGCGGCGTCACGTCCCATGAGATTGCCGGGCATCTGCACCCGGCCGCCCGGCTCACCCGCCGGGGAGGTGCCGTGCGCCGCAAATGCTTCATCTCGGATGGCCGGCGGCTGGTGGTCCCGGCCTTCGGCGCCTATGCGGGCGGGCTGAATGTGCTCGACAAAGCGTTCGCGGATTTGTTTCAGGCAAACGACTTTCACGTCTGGATGCTGGGCAGGAAGGACGTCTATCCCGTCTCCAGGAAGCAGTTGCTGAGTGATTAGGGTTTACGCCCCTAATCGCGCCGCGAGAGCGCCGAGGCGAGCAGTCCGGCGGTGACCGCGATGATGACCGCGATGATGCCGTAGAGCAGCGGGTAATCGAAGGCGGCGGAGAACACGAAACGCTCAAAGCCCTGTTTGTTGATCGTGAGATTGGAGCGGTTGCGGCTCAGCACTTTGCCGTCGCGCAGCAGGTAGACATCCGTAGCGTAGGCCCCGACGGGCACGTTGGCCGGCAGATCGACCGTCGCCCGGAACAGGTTCTGGCCAACGAATTTCACGCCTTTCGGGTCATACAGATACAAGCCGTCCTTTTGCTTTATCCTGATGGCGGCGGCTCTGAAGGTATTGATGCCCGCGTCCAGGGCGGAGTTGTCCTGCATCCCGAACGGTATGAAATCGAGGCTCTGAAACCCGATCTTGTTGGTCGTGAGTACGGCCGGGCTGGCAATGGTCTTTAGATCGCGCGTGGAAAGCACCGCATAATAGCCGGGCACATTCGCGAAGGTATGGGAATCCCGGTTGATCCAGATACCGGCCACACGCGCCTTGCGGCGGGTCACAACCGGCCCTTCGGGTCCGCGAATAGCCACGACAATGTCGTAAGGCGAGTTCTGGAATTCCGCGTGTTTGGCGTTCTTTATGGTGCCGAAAATGACGATGCGCTCGCCGGTGAAATTCGATTCGATGGCGATATTGCGCGATGAGATATCGGACTCGATCAGTTCCACGGCCGAGGCTGCCAGGGCTGGGGAGCCGGTGAGCGCCGTCCATATCAAGGCGATTGCCTTGAGGGTGGTGAGGGTTCTGCGAGCGCTCATTGCTCCCCCCTGAACACCGGGCCGATAGAGAACAGTTCGTCCGGCTGGACCACAAGATCGAAGGCCAGGCGCAGGCTGACGCCGAGCACCATCAGGGCCAGCAGGGCGCGCAGTTGCTCACCTTTGAGTTTCTGGCCCGCGCGCGCGCCGAACTGCGCCCCGATAACACCGCCGATCATCAGCACCAGCGCCAGCAGAACGTCGACGGTCTGGTTGGTCGCCGAATGCAGGATGGTGACCATGGCGGTGACGAAAATGATCTGGAAAAGAGAGGTTCCGACCACCACGCTGGTGGGTACCCGAAGGAGATAAATCATTGCCGGGACCATGATGAACCCGCCGCCGACGCCCATGATGGCCGCGAGCAGGCCGACAAAGATGCCGATTATCAGCGGGGGTATGGCGCTGATATACAGCTTGGACCGCTTGAACCGCATCTTGAACGGCAGCCCGTGAATCCAGTTGTGCTGGCCGGGCCTGCGCGCGGGGATGGGGTTGCCGGCCCTGGCGCGGCGAATGGCGCGCAGGCTTTCGATCAGCATCAGCGAGCCGATTATCCCTAAAAAGGTGACATAGCTCAGCGAAATAATGAGGTCGACCTGACCCATCTCGCGCAGTATTTTGACGAACTGGACGCCGATGACGGCGCCGGCCATGCCGCCCAGCAGCAAAATCGTGCCCATCTTGATGTCGACATTGCCGCGCCGCCACTGCGCAAGCGCGCCCGATACGGACGAGGCGACAATCTGGTTGGCCTCGGTGGCGACGGCGACGGCGGGCGGAATGCCGGAGAAAATGAGCAGCGGCGTCATCAGAAATCCGCCGCCGACGCCGAACATGCCGGAAAGAAACCCAACCGCGCCCCCCATGCCCAGAATGACGAGGAGATTCACCGACATTTCGGCGATTGGAAGATAGAAATCAAACATCGAAAGGCATCTGCGATTGTGGACAATCGAGTCCAGGGCGCGGAAGTCCAAGATAGCCGGGCGTCAAATCACGAAATGCCCGCCTTGATCCGGGCGGCGGGCCATGTCTGGCAGACGCTTCTTAAACGCCCGGTGTGCGAATAAGTCAATGGCCCGATTGCCCGATTGCCTGATTTTCCGAGACAAAGTGCCTCGGCTGGCGGAACATGTAGAATAATCGGCCTGTGACGCGCCGTGTTCTGGTGTGCCCGGTCCCGGCCCTAGCCATTCAATGCGCCGAGCTGCTGCAACAGCGCCGGCGTAACCCTGCCGGATTCCGGGACGCCGGTGCGGTTTTCAAACCTGCGGATGGCGGTAATTGTCTGAGGACCGAGCTTTCCATCGGGCAGACCGGCGTTATAGCCGAGTTTGTTGAGCAGTTTCTGCGCCTGCGCGACGATAGCCGGACTGGCCGCGTTCGCGGCCCCTGGCAGCTCGGCATTCCGCCAGCCGCCGCGCGGCTGCCCGGCCCTGTTTGCGGCCGCCTTGGCTTTGGCGGGTTTCCAGCGCCTGAGGGTCTGCTCGACCGCCGACAAGGAACGGGCGGGCAGTTTCGGGCGGATGATTTCGCGCCGTTTGCGCGCTTCGCCGTCGCCCTGGCGCGCGGCCAGCGTGAACCACTTATAGGCTTCAGCCTCGTTCTTCCTTACGCCCTGTCCGCTTTCATAGAGGATGCCCAGGTTAAACTGGCTGTCGGCCAGGCCGTGGCGCGCGGCCTCATGAAACCAGTTCCTCGCCGCGGTGTAATCCGGGCTGTCGGGCCCGGTGCGGGTAAGAAGCACGGCCAGGTTATGCATTGCCCGGATATTGCCGAGTTCCGCGGCGCGGCGGTACCAGCTTCGCGCCAGGGCAGTATCCTTTTTCACGCCCAGTCCACGCTCAAACAGCGCGGCGAGGCGGTATTGCGCCGGCGCAAAACCCTGCGCGGCGGCGCGGCCGTACCATTCGGCGGCCTTTTTCAGGTTCTTGGCAACGCCGGTGCCTTTGGCGAAGCGGGAGGCGACTTCAACCTGCGCCACCGGACTGCCGCGCGCGGCGGCCAGGCGCAGGGACTGCGGGCCAATCCTTACCGGCGGCATCGCCGCGGTCCGCGACGGTATCGGTTGCGAAATTCTGCCGGCCGGGGCGCTGTCCACGGGGCGGGTTCGGCTGTTGGCCGGAACGCTTGCCGCGACGGGCGCGGGCGCGCGTTTTGGCTGCGCCAGCGGGTTGGGGCGCGATGCCGATGCGGCGGGCGGGACCAGGGCGGGCGCCGCAGCGGGAGACGCGGCGCCGGCGCGAGGCGCGGGCATACGCTCGGAGGGCTCTTTTATGGTCACCTGGACGCCGGGCGGCATCTCCCGGGCGGTCTCTGGAGATATGGCGGCGAGGAGTGTGGCCGTCGAAACGGGCTGTTGCGGCTGAAGGACCGGCAGAGGCTCCCGGGCGGGAGCCGGCGCGCGGTAATTTGCGCGCGTTGCGAGCGCGGTTGAAGGGGCGGGCGCGGGCGCCGTGTCTTCGGCGCTGGCAGGTTGGCGCTGCCCGGGCACCATCCGCCCGGAATGCGGCTTCTCGCCT
>BDTT01000049.1 GCA_002897995.1 bacterium BMS3Bbin10
GCGCGGGGCCTCATAGAGCGCCGCATGGCCGGGCCCCTCGCGGGCATTGTCTATCAGGACGCTTGTCGGCACGAAAATCGCTCCATCGAAATGGCCAGGAATTGATCAAAAGGGCACTGGAATGCTGTTGTCCAATGCGCATAATAGTGGTCTTGCCTTCCGGCGCCACAATATCAATGCTGTTTCCGGATAATTTGGCGGCCGGCGAGGGAGGTCTCCGCCGGTTGAGATTGCAGAAATCAGAAAGGCACCCCCATGCGTATCATAGTCATGCTCGTTGTTTCGATGCTGTTTCTCGCGCCCGCGCATGCCGACGCGCTGATGGTCGTGAAACAGAGCCCCTATCCGGTCTCCAAGACCCTCGACCGCCTGACGACGATCATGAAGAAGAAGGGCATCACGATCTTTGCCCGGGTCAATCATGGCGCCGGTGCGAAAAGCGTGGGCCTGGAACTCAAGCCGACCGAGTTGCTCATTTTCGGCAATCCCAAGCTCGGCACGCCGCTGATGCAGGCAAAACGCGAGATCGGCGTCGATTTGCCGCTCAAGGCGCTTGCCTGGCAGGACGATGCCGGTAAGGTCTGGCTTGGCTATACCAAGCCCGATGCCCTAAAGGCGCGCCACGGGGTCAGCGGACGCGATGAGGTTTTCAAGAAAATGACCGGCGTTCTGGATAAGCTGACAAGTGCGGCGGTGAAGGCCGAATAGGACACGGGGAAGTTCATCCGGATCATTGGCCGGGTAACAGGTCAAGTCAGGCGGCGGGACAATGATCGAGCGTTTTTCGCGCCTCAGCGCTTTTGAAATGGCGGTGGCCGCCTTGTCGGCGGTGTTCGGCGCGTTTCTTATTCTGGACCCGCTGGTCCTGTCCGTCACGCGCGACCTTAACCCCGATGTGCGCCGGTTCTTCCGGCTGCTCACCGATCTTGGAAAAACCAACTGGATTCTCATTCCCTCGGGTGCGGCGATCATCGTGCTGGCGGGGTTGCAGGCTCGTGAGCAGAGCCTCCGGCGCGACGTGATTTATGGCTATATCTCGAAACTGATGGTGTTCCTGTTTACGGCGGTGGCCGTTTCCGGGATCGTGGCGAGCCTGACCAAGAATGTTATCGGCCGCGCGCGCCCCAAGCTGTATGAAGAGCTCGGTTCGTTCGAATTCCGGCCCTTCACTTTCGACTACAACTTCGCCGCCTTCCCTTCGGGCCACGCCACGACCGTCGGCGCGCTTGCCGGCGTGCTGGCGATCATCTGGCCTTGCGCCCGCGTGCCGGTATTGCTTGCCGGGGCGTGGATTGCATCGACCAGGTTTCTGATCGGCTCCCACTATTTCTCGGACACCGTGGCCGGTTACGCATTCGGTCTGGCATTCGCCTATTTTCTGCGCGACCGCCTCGCCCGGAAGGGCTGGCTGTTCAAGCGGGACCAGAGCGGCGCCATACAATTGCGCGGGCGGACCCTGTTGCGCGCCTGGACCCGCGCCGTGTCGGAACGAGTGCAGGTCCTGGCGGAAGGCGTGCTGCGGCGGGTGCGGCCTGGAGGCGCGCCGCGGTCATAGGCTTCACCGGCGCGCGGGCCACAAATCTGTTCAACGCCGCAACCCCTGTGTGTTATAGCTCGCGCCTGTCTTCAGGTGAGTGGCGGGGACGGGCGCTCAGGCGGCCGGAAGTTGAGATGGGTTTTACAAGAATTCCGGCTCCCGGCTGGCGCATGCCGGCCACCGTGCCACATGGCCCCGCGTCGCATGGCCCCGCCTCACACGGGCCCGGGCGGCGGCGCCTGCGGCTGGCGGGTTATGCCTTTTCCGCCGCGCTCACCGCATCGCTCGTCTGGACCGCCGCTCATGATTGGGCCGCCGTATCGGCGCTTCTGAACCGCCTGGAAGCGATTCATGCGATTTTTGGCGCCGGCCTTCTGGCAGGGTTGCTCTATGCGGGGCTTGGCGCGGTTTCGGGTATCGCCACGGGGCTTCTGGCGCTGGCGGAGTTTGCCCCGCGTCTGGCGCTCGGCGGCGCAATGATGGGCGTGCTGCCGTTTGCCCAGCCGGTGGATGCGCCCGCCGCCGGGCCGCCTTCCGGTGACGCTTCGCGCATCGCGCGCCCGGAGATGCAGGTCGGCTTTTATGGCGGAAAAAGCTTTTCACCGCCCTCGGACGTCATAATGAAGGCTCCCGGCGGCACGGATATCACGCTGAAGGATGTGAAGTGGAAGGGCGATTCCTTCAAGCCCTCGCCCTATTACGGCGGCCGGGGCATCGACTGGAATTCGAAGATGCCCGCGCTTGGCGTCATGGTGGATTACACCCACGCCAAGGCCACCGCCATCCGCTCCCAGATCGTTTCGCAGACCGGCAAGCGAAATGGCAAGGAGGTGCCGCCGGTCGAACCCTTTACCGCGACGTTCCGCAAGCTGGAATTCACTCACGGGCTCAATTTCCTGACCCTCAACGGTATCTATCGCGCGGTCGGCCTTCACCGGCGCATCGTCCCCTATGCCGGCCTCGGCATCGGATTCGCGGTCCCGTTCGCGCATGTGAAGGTTAAGGGCCAGCCGAGCCGTGAATACCTTCTCGAAGCTCAGATGTCGGGCTCCGCCTTTCAGGTTTTCGGCGGTCTCGAATGGCGGGTGTTCAAGTCGGACCGCTATTCTGCCTTTACCGAATACAAGCTCACCTACACCACGAATGACGTGAAGCTGCGCAATGGCGGTACGGTGAGAGCGAATATCCTGGTACATCAATTCAACCTAGGCGGTTACTTTACGCCGTGGCGTCAGGGCGCGTCGGCAAAATAGAAAAATAGAAATGCCGGCATTTTAGGATCGGCAAAAACGGGGATCTCCACATGACCCAATCATCACCTTGGACATTGCCGTGGCCTATACGGGCCAGGCGCGCACCGGTCGTCAATGCGGCGATCGCGATGAGTGCGTTTGCGGCGCTCGGCGCGACGCTCATCTTTACCCACCCCAGCCTCTCGCCGGAGCTGATGCGGCCCTTCACGGCCATTCACGGGCTTCTGGCAAGCGGTGCCCTGGCCCTGCTCGCCTATGTGGCGCTGATCGGCGCGCTCTGGCCGCTGGCCCAGATCCTGGGCGCGCTTGAGGCTGTTTCCAGGCTGGCGATGGCGGCCGGCCTGGCGGGCGTTCTCCCCTTCGCGCAGGCCTCGGACCCGGGCGGCGGGGCGGCGTCGGGCGGCAAGGGCGCACAGGCCGCGGCCGCGGGCCATGAAATCCAGATCGGCGCCTATGGCGGTTACAATTACACCCGGCCGAGCAAGGTGCGCATGGTGCAGCCGGGCGGCACGGACATCACCTTCACGGATATCAAGTGGATTGGCGAATCCTTCAAGACTGAACCCTATTGGGGCGTGCGCGCCACCTGGTGGAGCCCGAAGCTCGCCGGCATCGGCTTCATGTTCGACTATACCCACGCCAAGGCGACCGCCCTCAAGACCCAGGAGGTTACGCAGGCGGGAAAGCGCGACGGCCAGGAGGTTCCCCCCAAGGAGCCCTTCAGCGCGACGTTCCGCAAGCTGGAATTCACCCACGGGCTCAATTTCTTTACGCTGAACGCGCTTTACCGGGCCGATTGGCTGCATGCGCGCATGGCTCCTTACGCCGGCATCGGCATCGGGCTTTCGATTCCCCATGTGGACACGCGCCGCGCGGGAGCTCCAAAAGCAAGCCGGACCTACGTGCACCAGATCACCGGGCTGACATTTCAGGCGCTCGGCGGGATCGAGTGGCGGGGGTCGCGCGCGGCCCGGTTTTCGGCGTTTACCGAGTACAAATTGAACTACAGCAAGAACAAGGCCGACCTGAATGGCGGCGGCCTGCTGGAAACCGATTTATGGACCCACCAGGTGCCGGTCGGCTTCTACTACCGTCACCGTTTGGGGGCCAGATAGCGCGGCCATTTCGGCCCGGGAAAACGAACATGCCAGGGGTGATTGACGCGCCGCGGCGCATGGCCTAGGAGTACCCCTCAAGAAGGCAATCCGGCGGCGCGCCGTGGAGCGGTTCCGCCCGCGGTGTCCGCGCCAGGCGCAAGCTTGCGAAGACACGCAGTCGACAGGAACGCCGCAGACCGGGCATGTCCCGGTTTAAAGAGAATTGACGCGGGGTGGAGCAGTCCGGTAGCTCGTCAGGCTCATAACCTGAAGGTCGCAGGTTCAAATCCTGCCCCCGCAACCAAATTATGCCTCTGAGAACCTTAGTGTTTTCAGGGGCATTTTCATGTCTTGCCGCCAATTTCAGGTTGGCACATGGTGTTTTTCTAAATTCCTATGTTTTTCAATAGGCTACCGACAATTTCACATGAATTACGACCTTTTCCCATGAGTTCCATGGCACATGGTTGGCACATGGAAGGGGTGTTTTGTTCTAGGGTCTGTGGACATTTAGCGCAATGCGATGATGGTTGCTGCGATGGTCCAGGTTGCCTCGTAGCTTGTGTCGGTTTTGTCGTATCTGGTGTTCACGCCTCTGAACTCCTTGATTTTGCTGAAATAGTTTTCGATGAGGTGGCGCCACTTATAGGCGTCCTCGTCATGAGGGATGTGGATGATCCTGTTACGTTTGGCCGGAATAACAGCCACGGCGTTGCGCGCCTTAAGGGCGTCACGCAGATGATCGGCGTCGAAGGCCCTGTCGGCCAGCACGGCATCGAAAGACAGCCCTTCGATCAGCGCTGGTACACCGGTGATTTCGCTGCGCTGGCCCGGAAGCAGCTTGAAGCGCACGAGGTTGCCTAAAGCATCGGTGAGGGCCAGAACTTTGGTCGTCAATCCGCCTT
>BDTT01000050.1 GCA_002897995.1 bacterium BMS3Bbin10
AGTTCCAGGAAGCAGGGACTCAATCAAAGCCCAACTGCGGTCTGTAATGACAAAACGTTCCGGACGCATCGCAAACCTCCTCAAAAGGAAGCTTGAATCACATCAGCGCCGAAAAGGGAATCCTAAATGTCCACAGACCCTAGAGCGGTTCCGTCTTTGACGGAATCGCTCCAGATTTTTTCGCTCACGACCTATCCGCGCTTCGCGCGGGTCTGCGCGGGCGCGGCGCATAAGCGCCGGGCCGCAGTCGCGGCCTTACCGTTTCCGTTAAGAACAGAAACGGTCTAGCTACTAATCCATTGTTTTTACGCGGAGAGAAATGGTGCCCAGGGGCGGAATCGAACCACCGACACGCGGATTTTCAGTCCGCTGCTCTACCAACTGAGCTACCTGGGCACGCCGGCGTGAGGCGTTGAAAAAGAAGCGGGTTACGGCCCTCCCCTGCGTCGCTGCCATCCGGTCAGGACGGATTGGCTTATAAGCAATCGCCTGGGGCCTGTCGAGTCGCGCGCGGGCGTGTCATTCCCTGCCCTGTCGCCCGCGCGCCACAGCCGAGTTTCATTGCTCGCCGGACGGGGTTTCATCGCCATCTCCAGGAAGGCCCGGCACGGCATATTGACCCTTGAGCCAGCGGCCGAGATCAATGTCCGCGCAATGTTTGGAACAGAACGGACTGTATTGCTCCACGACCGGCTTGGCGCACAGCGCGCATCTGGATTTGCCATTCCTTTTGTTCGGGCCGCCACCGCCGCCCGGCGCCTTGTCGACCGGTTTCATGCGTCATCGACCTCCGCGGAATTGAGCCAGTTGAAATAGACCGGGAAACCCTCTCCCTGCAACATGCTGACCACTTCCATCAGCGGTAAGCCGACCACATTGGTATAGGAGCCGACAAGTTTGCGCACAAACACCGCGGCAATTCCCTGGATCGCATAGGCGCCCGCCTTGCCGCGCCATTCGCCCGATCCCAGATAGCTTTCAATCTCGTCATTGGAGAGCCGTTTCATCCGCACCCGCGTCTCGACAACGCGCTGGCGCAGCTCGCCCGTCGGCAGCACAAGGCATATAGCCGTATGGACCCGGTGGGTGCGGCCCGACAGGAGTTGCAGCGCGGCGGCGGCTTCATCAAGCCGGTCGGTCTTGCTGGCGATCTTGCGCCCGACCGCCACGGTCGTATCGGCGGCCAGGATAAACGCGCCGCGCAGGGCCTCGTCCTGTCCCGCCAGTCCATACACGGCCTCGGCCTTGGCCCGCGCCAGCCGGCGCACCAGCGTGCGGGGCACCTCGCCCTTCTTGGGTGTTTCGTCAATGGTGGCGGGCCGCACGTAATCGGGTTCGATACCGGCCTGCTGCAGCAGGGCCAGGCGGCGCGGCGAGGCGCTTGCGAGCACGAGCTTGGGGCGTCCCGGCGCCGCACGCTTGCCCTTGCGCGGATGGGCCCTGCCCCCGCGCTTTGTCTTTGCGCCGCGTCCGAACACTTTATTTGAAGCGGTAGGTAATGCGGCCCTTGGTGAGATCATAGGGTGTCATCTCAACGAGAACCTTGTCGCCGGCAAGAACCCGGATTCTGTTCTTGCGCATACGCCCGGCGGTATGGGCGATAATTTCATGCTCGTTCTCGAGTATTACCCGAAAGGTCGCATTGGGCAGGAGCTCGGACACCACGCCGGGAAACTCCAGTAGTTCTTCCTTTGCCATCACTCTCTCTTCCATCAGGTCCTTGCGCGCGACAATGGCGGCGGAACGGGGCAAAATCAAGCCCTCGGCGCAGTTTGCCTTGCCGGCGCTCACCCCCGCTAAAATGCCGGCGTACCGGTCAGGGTGAAACGGGTCTTTATTCTTTGCAGCAATTGATCGCGGCAACTGCGGTAGGCCTCGAGGATCTGGTCGCGGCTGCCGCTGGCGAGCGAGGGGTCGTAGGTCGGCCAGTATTCGACGTCGACAGACATGGTTCGGGTGAGCTCCAGCGCCTGGTGGTGAGCTTCCGGCGTCAGCGTGACGATCAGATCGAACGATGTGTCATGCAGCTGCGAAAGGGTGATCGGCTCGTGGCCGGAAATATCGATCCCGATTTCATCCATGATCTCGCTCGCAAAGGGGTCGTTCTCGCCCATGCGCACCCCGGCCGATTTCGCATAGACCCTCATATTCGTCAGATGCCGCATGAGCGCCGAAGCCATTGGCGAGCGGATGGCATTCATGTTGCACGCGAACAGCACCGCGCCGGGCAGATCGCGGGAAATATGCTGGGCCACCGGGTCTAACCCTTCCAGTGCAGGGCGCAGATGAGGGTGAACAGCCGGCGCGCGGTATCGAAGTCCGTCTCGATCTTGCCCTCAAGGCGCTGCATCAGCAGCTCGCTGCCTTCATTATGCAGCCCGCGCCGCCCCATATCGAGCGCCTCGATGCGGCTCGGCGGCGCGGTCTTGATGGCCTCGTAATAGGTCTCGCAGACCAGGAAATAGTCCTTCACGATCTTGCGGAAGGGCGAGAGGGACAGCATGAAACTGGTAATCGGGCGCTTCGCTTCATCGCCCACCGCGAATACGAGCCGGTTTTCAGCGATGGAGAGTTCCAGGATGTAGGGGCCCGCTTCACGCTCCGCCAGGGCGAACCGGTTGTCCTCCAGCAAATCGAAGATGGCGACCTTGCGCTCATGCTCCACATCGGAGGATTTGCGCCCAACCGATTTTTCATCGAGGATAATCTCGATCAGCCGCGAAGTATCTCCAGGGTCTGGACCCATCAACGCTCCCGGTTCAGGCGAATGGAGACCGAGCGGGCGTGGGCCTCAAGGCCCTCCGCCCTCGCCAGCGTCATGGCGCTCGGCGCCAGAGCCTTCAGACTTTCCGGCCCGAGCTTCAGGATGGATGAGCGTTTCATGAAATCAAGAACACCCAGACCGGACGAGAAGCGCGCGCTGCGCGCGGTTGGCAGAACATGGTTGGGCCCGGCCACGTAATCGCCAATGGCCTCGGGCGTATAGCGCCCCAGGAATATGGCGCCCGCATTGCGAATGCGCGCCATCAGCGCCTCGGGATCATCGGTGGCGATCTCCAGATGCTCCGGGGCCACCCGGTCGGCCAGCGCCGGCGCCTCGTCGAGTGACTTGAGCACAATGATCGCGCCATACGCGGCCCAGCTCCGGCTCGCCATTTCACCGCGCGGCAAGGTCTCTATCTGGCGTTCCACCGCCACTGCCACCGCATCGGCAAAGTCGCCATCGTCGGTCATCAAAATCGATTGCGCGGACGCGTCATGCTCCGCCTGGGCCAGCAGATCGGCGGCAATCCAGTCCGGATCGTTCCCGCCATCGGCCACCACCAGCACCTCCGAGGGCCCGGCGATCATATCGATGCCCACCGCGCCGAACACCTGGCGCTTGGCGGCCGCGACATAAGCGTTCCCCGGACCGGCGATGGTCGCCACCGGAGCAATCGTCTCGGTCCCATAGGCGAGCGCGGCAATCGCCTGCGCGCCGCCGACCCGGTAAATTTCGTCAACACCGGCGAGCCGCGCCGCGAAAAATACCAGCGGATTGACCTTGCCGCCCGGCGCCGGCACCGCCATGGCGATGCGTTCAACTCCCGCCACCCTGGCCGGGACCGCATTCATCAATACCGAACTGGGATAGCTCGCCGTACCGCCGGGGACATAAAGCCCCGCCGCTTCTACAGCCGTCCAGCGGTGGCCAAGCTGCGCGCCGGTGGCGTCTTTATAGAATTCGTCATCGGGAAGCTGGCGCTGATGGTGCGCGGAAATACGCTCATGGGCGAATTCAAGCGCCTTGCGGGTTTCGCTATCCACCGTGGCGTTCGCCGCGTCGATTTCATCGTCGGAGACGCGAAGGCTTAACTGGCGCAAATCCACATCGTCAAAGCGCTGGCTCAACTCGATCAGCGCCTCGTCGCCGCGCGCGCGCACATCATCGATGATGGCGCGCACGGCAATGCCGACGTCTTCGCAAGCCTCGCGTTTGACCGCCAGCAACGCCGAGAACCGTGTCTCGAAATCGCCCGCCGCGGTGTCCAGCCGCATAACCATGCCGAATATTCCTTAGCTCTCGCCAGCCTCGTTATGTTCGGGCTTCAGTTTGGTTTTCCACACCGGCCCCAAATCGCGCATTTCCGCCTCGATGCACTCGACATGAAGGCGGATCGCGGCGCCTCCGGCGAACACAAGCGTCACATGACCTTCGGGCTTGTCTTCGGCCTCGTACTGCATCGCCAGCAGCTCGAGCACGGCGCTCTTCGCATTCTGCTTCACGCCCTGGAGCTGCACGCCCAGCACCCGCTCGAACCGCAAGGCGCTGCGGCGGCGGCGAAAGCCTTTTTTGCGCGCGGACCGCCCGTCGCCCGCGCTTTCCCAGTCAAAACGGTTGGCGATCATCGCAAAGCGCTTTTCCGCCGGCACAAAGGCTATGTCCGCAACACGCAGGACGGCGTCCTGAAGGTGGGCGGACATGACCTGCAGGTCCTGCTCATCCAGCGCCAGGAGTTTCAACGGCTGCACGGGTTCAACCAATTCCAGATCCCCAAATTAGCGTACCCGGCACATGATCGGCCCGGTTCGCGCCTGTGATAGCGGTGGAGAGGCATTCTGGCAACGGGTGGCGGGTTCGCCCCGGGAAATTCCAACCGCCGGTTCAGGCCGACAGACGCTCGATTTGCGCGCCGCACCGGCTGAGCTTTTCCTCGATCCGCTCGAATCCCCGGTCCAGGTGATAGACCCGGTTGATGATGGTCTCGCCCTCGGCCGCAAGACCGGCGATCACCAGCGAGACCGAAGCGCGCAAATCGGTCGCCATGACCTGCGCCCCATGCAGACCTTTCACACCGGACACACGCGCCAGATCCCCGTCAAGGTCTATCTCCGCGCCCAGACGCGCCAGCTCCTGCACATGCATGAAGCGGTTCTCGAATATGGTCTCGCGGATGTCCGAAGTGCCGTCCGCCAGCGACATCAGGGCCATGAGCTGGGCCTGCATGTCGGTGGGAAAGCCCGGAAAGGGCTGCGTTTCCACACTCACCGGATTGAGCCCCGCGCCATTGCGCGCAACGCGTATGCCGTGATTGGTGATGGTGATTTCGACGCCGGCCGTGCGCAGGACATCAAGCACGGATTCCAGCAGATCGGCGCGCGCATTGTCGAGCAGCACGTCGCCGCCCGTTGCGGCGACGGCCATGGCGTAGGTGCCGGTTTCGATCCGGTCCGGCAGCACGGCGTGCACCGCGCCTTTCAACTCCCCGGCCCCCTGAATGAGCAGCGTCGAGGTGCCGATGCCCTCGATCTTCGCGCCCATTTTGACGAGGCATTCGGCGACATCGCCGATTTCGGGCTCGCGCGCGGCGTTCCCGATGACGCTCTCGCCCCTGGCGAGCGCGGCGGCCATCAGCGCATTATGCGTGGCGCCGACCGAAACCTTGGGGAAATCGATACGCCCGCCAGTAAGGCCGCCAGGCGCCTTTGCGAGCACATAGCCGCCTTCCAGATCGATCTCGGCGCCCAGGCAGCGCAAGGCTTCGAGATGCAGATCAACGGGGCGCGTGCCGATGGCGCAACCGCCGGGCAGAGACACCTTCGCCTCGCCCATGCGGGCCACCAGCGGACCCAGCACCCAGAAGCTCGCGCGCATGCGCGACACCATTTCGTAAGGTGCAACCGTGTCGACGATTTCCGCGGCGGTAAGCCTGAAAGTCTGCCCCGAATTGACCGCCTGGCCCGGGCGCTTTCCGGCGATTGCAAGATCGACGCCGTGATTGCCGAGGATGCGCCCCAGCTGCACCACGTCCGCCAGCTGGGGAACGTTTTCCAGGGTCAGAGTTTCGGAGGTGAGCAGGCTGGCGATCATCAGGGGCAGCGCCGCGTTTTTCGCGCCGCTGATGGGGATGGTGCCTTCCAGCCGCGTTCCGCCGATGATCCGAATTCTGTCCATGATACGCCGCCAATTCTTCCCTGGGCCGCCGGTGCTCCGCCGAGCCGAGTGTATGCCCTGATCTACGCGGGCAGCCAGACCGGGGGCAACCCGTATGTGAGCCCAATGTTAAATTTATGACCTGGGGTCTTTTCGATTTCGATGGAATCAAAATCGAACCCCGGTTGTTTGATCTTAACGTGCTTCTTATCGGAAAACCGGTTCCCGCTTTTCTGAGAAGTGCTCTAGTCAGGCTGTTCTCTTACCTTCACCTCGGGCGCCCGCCGGGGTTCTGCGCCGCGCGCGCGAACCTTGCGGCGTTTCAGGTTGGCGCGAAGTTCTGCGGCGAGCCTGTCCTTGCGTTCAGCGCCTGCTTCGCTTTTTTCCTTTCCGGTATTTTCCACCAATACTCCCGGATTCGCCTGAGGCCGGAATCCATTATCAGTATGCCGCGCCATCACGCCGATGCGTATGTGTTTCTCCCCCGAACGTTATCAAGTGCCGCAAGATATGAAATGCCGCGTCCGAAACGCAGATCTGCGTCCTGGCCGATATTACTGGTCGTCGCCAATAGTGCCCCCACCCTTGTATCCATCGTCCCGCGGCGAGTCCGGGTAAGTGATTTCGACATTTCTGCTGTCCAGCGCGTCGTTGAGCTGGTCGCGCTGTTCTCCCAGCGGATTGTCGGTATCGAGAATGAAATCCTGGCCGCTCCCGATATCAAGGGTCCGCCCGGTCCACGGGCTCGGCCCGGTAATTACGCCAGCGCTCGAAATGGTGATGTACTGCCCGGCCGTCAGCGTGACCGTTGTCCCGTCGGCGGAAGTCACAACAACGGACCCCTCCACAATGACCAGCAGAAGGCTGCCGTCGGGACTAATATATCCCTCGACAATGGTGCCACGCAGGCCAATCGACGCCACGGGTGTCTTGATCCTGTAGCTGCCTGGCCTGGCCGAGCCGGATACGAAACGAAACGCCCCCTGCGCGACATTGATGACGACATCTCCGGCTTTGCTGCTGGGATTATAGACGAAGCGGTCGAGGGTCACTCGTGCGCTGGCGCCTATCGTGAGGCTGGTCTCGTCGCGGAACAGAAGCTGGGCGGAACTTGCAGCGCCCGTGGTGATGATTTCATTCTGAAAGACCCCGGCGCCCACTTTGATGATCCGGTTGTTCCCGGCGGCCGATCCGCTCACTTCATTCTTGACCACGGACGCCACGCCGATGCGTTCAGCCATGGCCTGTCCGCCCGTGAGCGCCAGCCCGAACATCAGAACGAGAAAGGTCAGGGCACGCAGCATCAGAATTTCCTCACCGTTGAGGCCGAGAACACATGATTGTCGAAATCCTCGATGGGATCGTTGGAATCATTGGTCTCATACCGGTAATCCATCCGCAGATCGAACTTCGAACCGCGTATATTCGGCACCACCATATGCGCGGTCGGCGCCAGTTGCAGATCCGAGCGATCCTTGGTGCCCGAGGCGACATTCTGATCGTAATCGCGCTGGAAAATACCGAAGCCCGCGCCAAGAAAGACACGCTTGTCGGCCACGGGCGCGTAATAAACCACCCGGCCGCCATATTCTACGAAATCGCCCGGGAACAATGCGCTCTGGAACACACGGCCCGGCCCGTTGCCGCCGGGCTCGGAATACTGGAAGCGCGGCAGAAAATAGAGCGCATCGCCCTGTTTGAACCGGCTTGTGAACAGAAAACGCCCGTCAACCTGCACGATCAACCCGTCGTCGCCATCGAAACCGGAACCGGTATCCCGGAATTTGACCGTCGTGGTGACGGACTGCCCATTGCCCTTGTTGCGCCGCTCCAGAGCAATGCGGACAAGGGCATCGTTATACAGCGAGTCTCCATCGAGCCATGCTGTCGCGGCGCCCGGCGCAATATGCAGCTGGGTTTTCTTACTGATATCGAAGACCGGACCCGACGCGATCGAGAGATAGACGTCGCTCAGATCGTCCAGGTCGAAAAACAGATGGCCCCCGGCCCGGCCGAGCGTGCGCCAGCGCCGCCCCGCCAGCGAGCGCTCGTCATACATCAGCAGGCTCGCATCGAGCGAAACATCGCTATCATGTTCACCATCGCTGCCACGCACCTGGCGCGGATTCGATTCAAAGGTCATGCCGGTGGTGAGCGTGAATGCGGTGACCCTGGGCTGCAATGCGATTTTGGCTTTTCTGTAGGCGCGGCGCGCCTCGCGGTTCTGAGGATCGCGCGCCAGAATGCGCTCGTAAGCCGCCAGCGCCTTGCGGGTCTCGCCCTTGGCCAGGGCCAGTTCCGCATATCGCAAATTGAGCGCCGGGTCGTCGGGACTGGAAAGAAGCTGATCGAAAACGGCCGCCATTTCGTCTGCGAGCACAGCTCCAGGCGTCGCCGCAAGCGCAATCACCGCAACGCCGAGCGCGCGCAAAAAGCCGGCAATCCCGTTGTTTTTGTTACGCGTATTACGCATGCATATTGCCGTCGGCGCTTGCTTTGTCATACCGGATCATACAACAACACCCTCCCAGAAAGCGGGCCAGTCACTAGAAGATAGGGCGCGCAACCTCCATTTTCACGCCTCTCAGCCAAATAAATTGAAATTCAGGCCACGGAGGTTCGCCATGCTGCCGTCAAAATTGAAGCACTTGAAAGGAAAAAGCGACTGAATTGGAAGTTATTTTTGCAGATGTGACCGAACTACAACAAGCGGGAAACAGGGTTAATATCCCGGCGGTGCATCACGTTTCCTCGCTGCTTGCGCGGCGTGGGCCGCTATGGCAGTGTCGCCGCGGCTGATCCGGCCCATCGGTGGGGCCAAAAGGCCGCCGTAGCTCAGTGGTAGAGCGCACCCTTGGTAAGGGTGAGGTCGTGAGTTCGATTCTCCCCGGCGGCACCATCCATCATGCGGTAATACGCGTTCCGCGGACGGCGATACGCCCGCGGACCGTTTGGAGCTGCCCGGCTACTTCTTCACCAGCGCGTCGCGGATTTCCTCGAGCAGTTGCACCTCGCGTGGCGGCTCTTCGGGTTCGGCGGGGGCTTCTTCCTCTTTCTTCTTGAGCGTGTTCATGCCCTTGATCAGCAGGAACAGGGCAAAGGCCACGATCGCAAAACTGATGATGGCGTTGATGAACAGGCCGACATTGAGGGTCACCGCGCCGGCGTCCCTGGCCGCTTTCAGCGTCTCGAAGTTTCCGCCGCTCAGGGTGATGAACACGTTGGAGAAGTCTATGCCGCCGGTGATGAACCCGACCATCGGCATCAAGATGTCGCCGACCAGCGACTTGACGATCGATGTGAACGCGGCGCCGATGACAATGCCGACCGCCATGTCGACGACATTGCCGCGCATGGCAAATTCCTTGAATTCCTTGAGCATTGAATTTCCCTCCCTGTAGCAACTGCAAACCGGCCTTTACCCGCTGCGCCACGTGATGTCAAAAAGCCATTGCGGTCATGGATTGCAGGGCGCGAAACCGGCGCAATGAGGAATGCCCGCCGTAAACCATCCATGCCCTGCGGGACTCGCCCGGCGCGCCAACAGTCTGTAAGCTCCAGGCGAGCCTTGACTATTCCGCGCAGCGGCTGATGCCCGCGCCGGGAAGGAAGTTGGCGAAGAGCGCATGATTGACGGCTGGATCATTATAACGGCGGCGCTTGTCTATCTGGGTTTTCTGTTCGCGGTCGCCTATTTCGGCGACAGTCACGCACGGACCAAAAAAACGATCAGCGGGCGCCCCTATATCTACGCGTTTTCGCTCGCGGTCTATTGTACCTCCTGGACATTCTTCGGCAGCGTCGGCCTGTCCGCCACAACGGGCTTCAATTTCATCCCCGTCTATCTGGGACCCATCATTGTGTACGCCGTGGGCTGGCCGCTGATCATGCACATCATTCGCCTGTCCAAGACCCAGAACATTACGTCCATCGCCGACTTCATCGCCGCGCGTTACGGCAAGAACCTGACGCTGGCGGCAATCGTCACCGTGATCGCGGTGCTTGGGACGCTGCCCTATATCGCCTTGCAGCTCAAAGCGGTGGCGGAGTCCGTGACCACGCTCATCGGCCCGGTCGGCGTGGCGCCCGATCTGCCGTATTTCGTCGCGCCCCTCGGCGATATCGCCTTTATCGTGGCGGTTCTCATGGCTGCCTTCGCAATCCTGTTCGGAACGCGCCATATCGACGCCACCGAGCATCAGGAAGGATTGATGCTGGCCATCGCCACCGAGTCGGTGGTCAAGGTTCTGGCGTTCCTGCTGGTCGGAGCCTACATCACATTCGAGATGTTCGGCGGCATCGGCGCGCTGATCGAACGCGCCTCGCAAAGCCCCGAAATTCAGGAACTCTTCACCGGCGGATTCAATGGCGGCGCGTGGATCAGCGTTACCTTCCTGTCAATCGTGTGCATTATCCTGCTGCCGCGCCAGTTCCATGTGGCGGTGGTGGAAAACAACTCGGAGGATGAAGTCCGCCGCGCCGCCTGGCTGTTTCCGCTTTACCTCGTCGCCATCAATTTGTTCGTGGTCCCGATTGCGGTCGCCGGACTGCTCACATTTCCCGGTCAGGAAGTTTCGGGCGACATGTTCGTGCTGGCCCTGCCGCTGTCGGCCGGCAACCAGTTCGTAACGCTTGCCGCCTTTATCGGCGGGCTGTCGGCGGCAACCGCCATGGTCATTGTCGCCACGGTGGCGCTGTCGATCATGGTCTCGAATGATCTGGTGGTGCCGCTGCTCCTGCGCCGCCGCCTGCTGGATGTCGCCGAGCGCGAGGATGTCAGCACACTGCTCCTCAATATCCGCCGGTCCGCCATATTCGGCATTCTCATTCTCGGTTACATGTTCTACCGGATGATCGGCGACACCGTGGCGCTGGCCTCGATCGGCCTGTTGTCCTTTTCCGCCATCGCGCAGTTCGCTCCGGCTTTCTTCGGCGGTCTGGTCTGGCGCCGCGCAACGGCCCGCGGCGCAATTGCCGGCATCCTCGCGGGGTTTGCCGTCTGGGCCTACACCCTGCTCCTGCCCGCCTTCGTTCATTCCGGTCTGCTCGCCGGCGACATCCTGACGAACGGACCGTTCGGTATTCACATGTTGCGGCCGCAGGCGCTGTTCAATTTCGCGCTTGAGCCCATTCCGCACGGCGTTTTCTGGACCATGCTGTTCAACATTACCGCCTATATCGGCGTATCTCTCACCCGGGAGCCCGAGCCGATCGAGCGCCTGCAGGCGAACCTGTTCATCCAGGACGAACTGGTGCGTCCGCAAAAGCCGGGCTTCCGCCTGTGGCGGACATCGATCACGGTGGAAGAGTTGCAGAACACCGCCGGGCGCTATGTCGGCGAGGAACGCGCGCAGCGTTCATTCAAGGAATACGCCTCCAATCTGACGGAGGAGTTACATCCCAAGGCCGAGGCCGATATCCACCTGCTGCGCTATACGGAGCATCTTCTGGCCAGCGCCATCGGCACCGCCTCGTCCCGGCTCGTCTTGTCCCTGCTGCTGCGCCGGCGCGCGGTGGGCATAAAGTCCGCGCAGAAGCTGCTGGACGATGCTTCCGAAGCCATCCAGTACAACCGCGATCTGCTGCAATCCGCGCTCGACCAGGTGCGCCAGGGCATCTCGGTGTTCGACAAGGATATGCGGCTCATAACCTGGAACAGGCAGTTTCGCGAAATTCTCAACCTGCCGCCGGAGTTCGGCCGGGTCGGCGTGCCGCTCGACGAAATAATCCGCTACAACGCGGAACATGGCGATCTGGGCGCCGGCAATATTGAAGACCTGGTGTCCGACCGCCTCCATAAATTCGCCGTCACGCAGGAAACATTCCAGGAGCGGCTGATCAGCGGGGGACTTGTGGTCGAGGTCCGCACCAACTCAATGCCGCAAGGCGGCATCGTGACCACCTATACCGACATCACCGACCGGGTTGAGGCCGCCGAAGCCCTGGCCAGGGCAAACGAGAACCTGGAACGGCGCGTGCGCGAGAGGACCGCGGAGCTGACCAAGGTGAACCGCGAGCTGGCCAAGGCCAAGGCCAAGGCGGATGACGCCAATCTCGGCAAGACACGGTTCCTGGCCGCCGCCAGTCACGATATCCTGCAACCCCTGAATGCGGCCCGCCTCTATACGACCAGCCTGGTCGAGCGCAAGCGGCGCGGCAAGGAGGGCAAGCTCATTCGCAATGTCGACGCCTCGCTTGAGGCGGTCGAGGAAATCCTCGGCACACTGCTCGATATCTCCCGGCTCGATACCGGCGCCATGAAGCCCGAAATCAGCGTCTTCCCCCTCGCCGATCTGCTGATGCAGCTCAAACTCGAATTCGAACCGATGGCCAGGGACAGGAGTCTTGAGCTGCGCGTGCATGGTTCGAGCCTGTCGGTGCGCTCGGACCGGCGCCTGCTGCGGCGGGTGCTGCAGAACCTGATCTCGAACGCGATCAAATACTGCGATAGCGGCCGCGTCGTAATCGGATGCCGGCGGCGGGGCAAGCAGCTCGAAGTCCAGATTTGCGATACCGGCCCGGGCATTCCGAAAGTCGATCACAAGCTCATCTTCAAGGAGTTCCAGCGGCTGAGCACCAACACCATCGACACGCCCGGGCTCGGGCTGGGGCTGTCGATCGTGGAGCGTATCGGCCGTATGCTCGGCCACCGCATCACGCTCACTTCACAGCCTGGAAGCGGCTCGATATTTTCCGTCATGCTGCCGGTTGCGAAACCGCGCGCGGCGCGGCGCCCGTCTGCCAGGCGTGTTGGCATCAACCAGATTTCCGGCTGCATGGTGCTGTGCGTCGACAATGAGCCGGCGATCCTGGATGGCATGGAATCCCTGCTGTCGGGGTGGGATTGCGGTGTCCTGAAAGCGACCTGCACGCGCGAAGCCGTGGCCCAGATACGCACCAGTTCGCGGATGCCGGAAATAATACTGGCCGACTATCATCTTGACGAGGAAACCGGGATAACCGCCATTGCGGCGATCCGGCGCGAGCTGGGGTTCGATGTCCCGGCGGTGGTTATCACCGCGGACCGGTCGCTGGAAGTTCAGGAACTGATCCGCGATGAAGGGCTGCAACTGCTGCGCAAACCGCTGCGCCCCGCCGCCCTGCGGGCGATCATGGCGCAATCGCGCATCCGCCAGGCGGCGGCTGAATAGCGGAGATTCGGTTGCACCCGAAGCGTTTACGTCACTCGGCGGTGCTGCGCCACTCCTGCCCTTCAATCTTGTTTACCGCGATCACCGCCTGCGTGCGGCTGTCGACCCCGAGCTTTTGCAGGATCGCCGATACATGGGCCTTGATGGTCGCCTCCGATACGCTCAGTTTGTAGGCAATCTGCTTGTTCAGCAGTCCCTCGCTCAGCATCATCAAAACGCGCACCTGTTGCGGGGTCAGGGTTGCCAGCCGCGCCACCAGATCGGCGGTTTCGCCGTCGCCAACCTCGCCCAGATCAATTTCCGGCGGCGTCCAGACACCGCCATCGAGCACATTCTTGACCGCATCGCGGATGACGTCCACCGGCAGCGATTTCGGGATGAAGCCCGAAGCGCCGAATTCGATGCAGCGGCGGATGGCGGACGGGTCTTCGGTGGCCGACACAACCACCACCGGAACCTCAGGGTACTGTGCGCGCAGATACATCAGGCCGGAAAACCCCTTGACGCCGGGCATGGCCAGATCAAGCAGCACCAGATCGGTCTCCGAATTGGCTTCAAGAGCGCTGGACAGACCATCGAGCGATCCGGCCTCGGATATTGTCAGTTCGCTGAATCTGCCGCTCAGCGCCTGCCGCAGCGCGTCCCTGAACAGCGGATGATCGTCGACAATAATGATACTGTAGGCGGCCATTGCTCGGCCTTTCATTTTCAGTTGCGGGCCCTTCCGCGAAGGAACAGCCGGCCCCGTTTCCCCGATCAGCAGGTGGCCGTGTCAGTGTAGTTCGAAAAATTGAATGGATTCAATGGGGCATTGGACCTGCACCGGCGAGCTGGTACGCGCGGCGCGTCACGCGCCCGATACGCCATCTGCGATGCAATCATTCTGAAGGCTTTGCATCGGGTGGCAAGACTGCTAACCCTCACCGGCTGCCCCGTGAACGGGCAAATGGAAAGTCGGGAAGGGCCGTCATGATCGACGACGAGCAACGTCCGCGCTACTGGCGGCATACGCTGTTTTTGGCTGTTGGCATGACTGCGGTTATCGTCTTCGGCGCCATTGCGTTGCCGCTGTTCGCGGTTGAACTCAATGAAACGACCCTGCTTGGTTTCCCCCTCGGCTACTATATCGCCTCTCAGGGACTCATGATTGCGCTGATCGTCGCCGTCTATTGGGCCGGAAGCCGCCAGGCCAGGACAGACAGCAAGTTTGGCGCAACCGAAGATATGTAGGGTCCTGACCCCTAGGGTCAGCGAAGATTATGTCGTTGCAAGGTCAATATCGCCCCCTGAACCCCCGCCTGGGCACGCATTACGCCATTTTTACAAGCGCCTTCATCGCGCTGCTGCTTATCCTGGCGCTGCTGGAACAGCTTGGCGCACGCAATTTGTGGCTGAGCCACACCATGATTATCGTACCGCTGTTTCTGTATCTGAGCGTCGCCGTCCTGACCCGCACCCTGGATTTGCACGAGTTTTTTTCCGTCAGCCGCCGGATCCCGCCGGTCTTCGGCGGCCTGGCGCTGGCGGTCACGGCGATCGGCGGCGTCGGGTTGTTCTCGTTTACCGGCTCCGTGTTTCTGATCGGGTTCGATGCGCTTGCCCTGGCGATCGGCCTGATCGCCGGCTTCGCGCTGGCGGCCATTCTGTTTGTCCCCTATTTGCGCAAATGCGGCGCCTATACCCTTCCCGGTTTCTTCCGCCTGCGGTTCGACAGTCCGCTGCTGGGGGCGGCCGCCGGGCTGCTGCTGCTGCCGCCGATTGCCGTGCTGCTGGCCGCGGAACTGCGGATCGGCGCCTTCGTCACATCCCTGTTCGCCTCCATTTCATTCGAACTGGCGGTGATCTGCGGCGCGGGAATGATAATCGTGACGCTGGTTCTCGGCGGGCTGCGCTCGCTCACCTGGACGCAGAGCGTCCAGTATATGGTCGTATTGTCGGGTTTGCTGGTGCCGCTGGTGGTGGCCTCCGTGCAGGAGACCAATCTGCCTCTGCCTCAGCTGACCTATGGCAGCTTGCTGGAGCATATCTCAAACAATGAGCTGGCTCACGGGACAACGCCCTCCAGTCCCTCGCCCATGCTGGCGGGGCTGCCCGGCGAGCGGCCCGAACCGGCCACGAAACCGTTTCTGCAGGCCTTCGGAGCGCTTTCGAAATCCGACTTTGTCATGCTGCTTCTCAGCGTCCTGGCGGGAACAGCGGCCATGCCAAGCCTGCTGCTCAGGGCGGGCACCGCCACCCATACGCAGCAATCGCGGCGTATGATGGGCTGGGGCACGCTGTTCCTCGGTGTGTTCCTCATTACCGCGCCGGCCTATGCGGTCTTCACCAAATATCTGACCCTGGAGCAGATTGTCGGGACGACTCTTGCCGACTTTCCAAGCTGGGTCAAAGGATTGCGCGATGCGGGACTGGCGAATTTCACCGACAGGAACGGCGACGGGGTGATCAATGCGGCGGAACTTCTCATGTCGCGCGACGGGGTCGCCCTGTCGCTGCCGATCATAGCCGGCCTGCCCTTCATCCTCGTCGTGTTTGCCGCAACGGCGGGCATCGCGGCTACGCTTGGCGCGGGCGCCGCTCATGCCTATACGGCCGGCGCCACGATCAGCAACGACCTTTATCATGGCGTCATTCACCGCGCGGCGACGCCGGGCAGACGGTTGATCGTCGCACGCCTCGCCATGGCTCTCATGGCCCTTGGCGCGGCATGGTACACGACGGTGAGCGATTTCGATGTGCTGCGCGCGGCCATCCTGGCGCTCTCCCTGACAGGCGCGGCGTTTTTCCCCGCGCTTCTCCTGTCAATCTGGTGGAGCCGCGCGACCAAATGGGGTGTGCTTGCCGCCATGCTGTCCGGCGCGGGGGTCGCGGCCACGCATATGTATCTGCAACTCTCCGGAATCGGGTTCCTCTGGCCGGGCATAAACGGCCTGCTGGGCGGCATTCTGGGTATTCCCGTCGGGCTCGTCGCCGGGATCGCGGTGAGCCTGGCCACGGTGAAACCATCGCCGGAGATTATCGCGCTCGTCGACGACATGCGCGACCCGAGCGGCGAGGCCCTGTTTGACCGGTCCCTGCGGCTGGCGCCCTCGCGAAACAGACCCGAATTGCCGATGTCCGCACTCCCGCCGCCCGCCGAACGCACAGAAAAGATCGCAGAAAAGATCGCAGAAAAGACTGATGCCGCGTCTTGATCTTTATCCTCCGATCGAGCCCTATAACAGCGGGCTGCTGAAGGTTTCGAACCTTCACGACATCTATTTCGAGGAATGCGGAAACCCCCAGGGCGTACCGGTGCTCATGGTTCATGGCGGGCCGGGCGGCGGATCGAACCCGACCATGCGCCGCTATCACGACCCCGATCATTACCGCATCATTCTGCTCGACCAGCGCGGCTGCGGGCGCTCCACGCCGCATGCGGAACTGGAAGAGAACACCACCTGGGATCTGGTGGCCGACATGGAGCGGCTGCGCGAACATCTGGGCATCGAGCGCTGGCAGTTGCTCGGCGGCTCCTGGGGGTCCACCCTTTCGCTGGCCTATGCGCAAACCCACGCCGACCGGGTGAGCGAGCTGATCCTGCGCGGTATTTTCACGCTGCGCCGGCGCGAACTCGAATGGTTTTACCAGGAGGGATGCAGCTGGATTTATCCCGATGCCTTCGAGGCCTATCTCTCGCCGATCCCCGAAGATGAACGCCATGACATGATCGGCGCCTATTACAGGCGGCTCACCGGTTCCGACCGGGCCGCGCAACTCGAAGCCGCACGGGCGTGGAGCGTCTGGGAGGGCACCACACTCTCCCTGCTCCATGACGAAACGCGCGTGAATCAGTTTGGAGCGGGCGGCTTCGCCCTCGCCTTCGCGCGTATCGAATGCCACTATTTCATGCATGGCGGCTTTTTCGAGCGGGACGATCAGCTGATCGCCAATGCGCACCTGCTGGGGGACATCCCCGGCGTCATCGTGCATGGCCGCTATGACGTGGTGACGCCGCTCAAGACCGCATGGGATCTGGCGAAGGCCTGGCCGCGGGCGGAACTGAAGATTGTCCCGGGCTCCGGCCATGCGATGACGGAGCCGGGGATTGTTCATGAACTGGTTTCCGCCACACGGAAGTTCGGACCGGACACTGCGGCCTGAGGAGACAGGGGCCGGGCTCGCGTCTTCATAAATTGGCGGGAGCAGGAGTGCTGCGCGGCGCCATGTCCTGTTTCCGTTTTTGACCCTGGAGCGGGCACGCCGCTGTCTGATTTAGTCTGCATGTCTCTCGCTGCAAGGGGCGACAATAAGACCATTGACGCATGTTTTGCGTCCAAGATATTTTGGCCGGGCGGAGGTATCGCGTGAGACATGCTCACCAGGTCGTCGCCTGTTTTTTAGCGGTGGTACTCCTTTGCCTGAGCGCACCGCCTTCCGCCGCCCGGAACGAGCCTTTCGAGGCTGCTGAAAAAGTTCCATCCAGCATTCACAGTGTCATGTCAGGCGGCTTTTGGACGGCTGGCCAGGATGAAGGATTCTTCCGGGTTGCCGTTGTCGCGGGCGGCGTCGAACATGTGTCGCACCGTCTCTATATCCAGTGGCTGAGAAACGATGCGAAGACACAGAGCTATGAGCTGGTCCGCACCGTGAACGTAAAAGAACTCAATCTGGGACAGGGTTATGTTCTGGATGTGAAAACCTCGTTTGGCGAGTTCAATTCCTTCAAGATCGACGTCACCGCGAACAGCCGGGGAGGCAAAACCGAAAGATTTGCGGTCACCGTGAAAGGCGATGGAAAATATGTGATTGGGGGCCGCGAATAAACTGCTTCCGAGCCGCTGGCGCCAGTTGGTTCGGTCAAGGGTTGGCAGGGGAGAGCATGATGCAAAAAACGATATTATCTATCCTGGTTGGCCTGCTTTTCTTCATGGGGCCCACAGGGGCGAGCGGGGGGGGAAACAAGGCGGACGTAACCGGCTATTGCGTCAAGCAGTTTGGCGCAACCGCCTTCGCCAATATCGACCGGCGCGACAACGGGCTGTTGTGCAGCGTGCGCACCGATGGCGGGTTGGGGCTTACCCACAACAAGGTCAAGGCGGCCGATATTTGCGCAAAGCAATACGGTACCCGCCGGTTCCGGCGCGACGGGCAGGACGTCGTCTGCCTTAAGGGGGCGGGCGACACCGCCGCGCAGGCCGGCCGCGGCATTGATCTGGAAAAATACTGCAGGAAGGCCTATGGCGCCAACGCCTTCCCGACTGTGAGACGCACCGACAACGCGCCGATGTGCAGCGTCAGAACCGATGGCGGGCTCGGCCTGCGGCATTATGTTATCGACACCGCCGGCTTGTGCGGCTACAGACCTTCGCGCAACGACGCAAAGACGCTGTATTGTGGCGGCGGGGAGGCCGGCGCGGGGAGGCCTCCCTCGGGCGAACCGCTGGATGCCGGCGGCGACGGCATGTTGACCGGCAAGGCCGTCACCCTTGCCGACCTGGAAGGATGCGGGGGGAATGTTGCTTCCAAAGAGACAAGCAGCAAAGAACTTACGAAAATGGAGTATGGGATGGTGTCCACACCCTGCCCCGATCTTGCCGGTGGGCGTGTCGCCACCCAGGCGGACTATTCAGCCTATTGCCAGACTTTTAAAGAACCCGGGGATGAGGGAATGTGGGCTTTACGGCACCCCGATGGTTTACTGCCTCTTTGCCTCCCATTCCCTGGGCCATTACCTTCATCGTCTTCTGATATCAGACAACCGGGCCTGCGTGGCACGCCGGCCAGCGTGTTTTGTCTAATGCTCCGTTTTAATATTTTATCAGGCGGTGATTATAATAAAGCCGTCCGTGAGGGGGGGCTTAGCGCAGTCTTCAAGTATGACAGAAAAAGCCGCAAGCTGGAGTGCTTCTATCTTTCAAATGCGCAGGCAATGTCTTTGTACCGGCAGTCCAAAAAGCCCAAGAAGGACTCCGGTCCCGCCAAACCGGCGGCATCCGCGAGTTCAACCGACAACAAAACCGGCGTCACCACAAAGTCGGTCAAAAACCCGGACGGCACGCGCACCGTGACCAAAACGGATAAGGACGGCAATGTGCTGTCAAAAGAGACCGTGGGCAAATCGCCCGCGTCCGCGAGCGCAACCGATACGAAGACCGGCATCACCACAAAGTCGGTCCGCAATCCCGATGGCACACGGACCGTCACCAGAACGGATAAGGACGGCAATGTGCTGTCAAAAGAGACCGTGGGCAAATCCCCGGACTCTGCAAGTTCAACCGATACGAAGACCGGGATCACAACAAAGTCGGTCAAAAACCCCGACGGCACGCGCACCGTGACCAAAACGGACAAGAATGGCGAGGTGATATCGAGGGTAATCGTGGACAAATCCCCGGCCTCGGCAAGTTCAACCGATCTGAGGACAAAAGTTACGATCAAATCCGTCGCCAACCCGGACGGCTCCAGGACCGTGACGACAACGGATAAGAACGGCAAGGTGCTCTCAAGAAAAAGGGTGCGCTAAGACGCAAGAGCTGGTCCACACGGGACACGCAACAGTGAGGATAAGAATATGTTGAAGACAATACCGATCCTGCTGGCCTTCGGTCTGATTTCCGGGCCGGCGCTAGCGGCTCAGATGGAAATGAGTTGCGAGAATCCGCGCCGTGAGTATCTGGCGACATTTGACGAGACCACCAACACCTTCAAGGTTCAAGCGGAAGGCGCAGACAGCTTCTATATAATCAAGCGCATTGAGGATGATGGTAACGGGCTTATCTTGCGCGGAAAGACGATCAAGGGCGGCCCTGATTTCGCAGCCTATCTCGGCGCGAAAAAGCGCATCGAGTTCATCGACGGCGGCGAGGTCATACAGACAGACCCCTGCAAATAGGACCGGTTTCGCGGGGAATGCGGACATTCCACGCAACGCTTCTGCCGACGCTCATTTATGAGTACACGCGCCTAACCCAGCGCGCCCGTAAATGTGAGCACAATGCGCCTTTTGTGCGGGGCGTCGCGATGTTCCACCAGATAAAGGCCCTGCCAGGCGCCGAGCGCCAGGCTTCCCTGCTGCACCGGGATCGAGAGGCTTGTCGAGGTGACCATCGACTTGATGTGGGCGGGCATGTCATCGCTGCCTTCGGTGGAATGGCGGTAGGGGTGGCCGCGCGGGGCGAGGCGGTCAAGCGCGCCGGCCAGATCGCGCAGCACATCGGGATCCGCGTTTTCCTGGATTGTCAGCGACGCGGATGTATGTGCGATGAAAACGTGCAGCAGCCCGTCCGCGGCCTCTTGCGCGCCGAGCCATGCCGCGACCTCGCGGGTAATATCGGTGAAGCCCGGCCCGCGCGTCTCGATCAGAAGCGTGCGGGTTGTTTGCTGAACCAGTTGAGCAGTCATCGTTCCCGGGGCCGCCTCAAAGCTGTTTCTCCGGTTTGTCTTCTGGAGGAGGTTCCACCAGCGCCTTGAATCCGCGCATCATCTTTTCAAGAAAACTCTTGAATTCCGCAACCTCGCGGTCGCTCGGGAGCCACCATTTCGAGCCTTTCCCGTCCTGATTGCTCTGGCCCTGCTTTTCGCCGTCCCCGGCGCCGGGTTTGCCGAGTTCCACCCGCAACCGCCGGTTCTCCGCGTTCAACCGGTCGATTTCGTTCTCCAGCGCAATCCGGTCATCGGGCACGCTCCTGCAAGTCCAGTTGCCGGCGAGTTTCGAGCACAGCGAAACCTCGCCGGTCTGCGTGTCGAGGCGCAACAGGCCCTCAGCTGTCGGCGTCATGGTGTAGCGGCCGGGAGCTGTCTCCTGCGCCAGCGCCGGAAAGGCGACGAGAACGGCCAGTATTACCGCCGGAAACCGCAAAATACGCATCTTCTCAACTCTCCTGTCGCCCCATCGCCCCGGGCCACGACCCACGATGGCCGCGCATCTCCCGATTGGCAAGCCCGTGCGGCGGCCCGGGTGTGCGATCCATTAATGGCACGGGATTTAACCTAATATTTACTGTCAACTGAAACCGTATGCGCTGAGAAGTCCACCCGGTAATGCGTAACGGACATTTGCGCGATTGCCCAGCAGGAACGCCGGGCAATCCGGCCGAATTTGCTAACTTGCCCAAACCTCAGCAGAAGGGCGGCGATGCGGCATTCATGGCACAGAGCCCTCTGGAGCTGGAATGACCACAGAAACAGATTTGAGCGGCAAGGCATCCGGCAAGAGCCGCAAGCCCGGCAAAAAATCTCCGGCGCGCACTTCCCGATCGTCTGAAATCCGCATGAATATGCCGGATCGCAAATCCGGGAGCCCGGACAAGAGCGAGGCCGGTGCGGGCGGCGAGCCTCAGGAAAGCATTGAGCATTTGATGCTCAAGATCATGGCCCGCCTCGATGAAAACGACCGCCACTATGGCCAGGCCCTCGACAGTCTGAATGACCGCCTCACCAAGCTTTCCCAGCGCGCTTACTCCGCCAGCACTTCCAGCCCCGCCGGGTCAGCCGCCGCGCTGGACCGCGTGCACGAACAGGCGTCGTCTCTCGCGGCGCAGGTCCATGACGCGGGCACCGCGCACCGGGCTCAGCAATCCACGCCGATACGCGACATCGAACGACGTCCCGGTGCAAGCACCGACCCACTTGAGGGGGGACTTCCTCCCGGTTCCGCCGCCGCGGTCGATGATGACTTCGCGGATGTAACAAAGCGTCTCGAACACTCTCTGGCGGCGGGCGCGCCGGCAACCGGATTCGATACGCTCGCGAACAGCATGGACGAACTGGCGCGCCACCTGGATGCCGCGCTTGAGTCCAGAAACGACCCCGGTACGCTGCAGTCGATCGAAGCCCGGCTTGAAGAGCTTGCGCGCGGTTTTGCAAACGCCCAGCGGCATTATGCGCGGATCGAAGACATCGAGGGTCATTTATTGAGCCTGATGAACTGGACCCAATCCGCCAATACCCCGGGAAATGACGGCAATATGTATGCGCGCCTCGATGCCATCGAGCGCGGGCTGCAAGAGCTGAATGACAATGCCCGCGAGATGGATGACCGCGCGGGCGGCACGCTCGAGGCCCTGAACGAGAGCATGGATTCTCCTGCATGGCGCGCCGGATCGTCCCCGGCACCCGGCGCCGCCGGCGAGGATTCCCATAGCGAAACCGGGGCAACCGATCTGCCGCGACATGCCACCGGGGACTATGCGGATGTCTGGATAAGCGAAAGCCGGGAGGTGAACGCGCAGCCCGAGCCGCGAACATCCCGGTCTGCTCCCCCGTCAGACGAGCTTGGCGCCGGCATTCCCGATTATCAGCCCGAGCCGGAAACCTCCCTTGAGCCAGAACCGCCCGAACCGGGGGCGGAAAAAGCCGCCCGCCGCGCTCAATCGCAGGATCGCGCCGAGCCGGCCTTCGAGGCGGACAATGAATTTATCGCCTCCGCGCGCCGCGCCGCGGCAGCGGCCGCCGCCCAGGCCCCCGAATCCGGCGCCGCCGGACCACGCGCCGGCCGCGCGAAACCTTTTCCCGGCGGGGCCGCTGAATCCACTCCTTCGGGGAGCAAACGCCCGCGTCCGCTTTTCGTTGCGGCGGCGGCCGGTCTGCTGCTGATAAGCGCCGGAATTCTCCTCGGGCAACTGAAAAACAAGCCGGAGACTGCGGCCACGAGCCCGGTTCTGCAGGAAGCGCCCCAGCCACCCGTCCCCACGCCCGCGCCCGCGCCCAAGGCCCCGGCGGCGGACAGTAATCAGCGCTCCTCGCTGCCCGCGGCGGGCACGGGA
>BDTT01000051.1 GCA_002897995.1 bacterium BMS3Bbin10
TCTCGCGCTTGTATTCAGGGGCCCTTTTTCTGTCCTGCCGCTTCGCTGTATGAGGACTCCTTTTATGTCCTATCGCTTCGCTGTATGAGGACTCCTTTTATGTCCTATCGCTTCGCTGTATGAGGACCCTTGCGCGGCAACACGATCATCGTAATAATTCCGCGTGGAATTGGGGTTCGGACCTTAAGAGGCAGGGAATGGATACGGACGACCGGCGGGAACTCCAGGAGAGTCTCGCCAAACTCAGGCAGGAGCACCGGGACCTGGACAGCGCCATCGATGCGCTGGAGCAATCAGGCCACGGTGACCCGTTGCAGCTCAAGAGGCTGAAGAAAAAAAAGCTTTCCATAAAAGACGAGATGTCGCGCGTCGAGGATCAGCTTCTGCCGGACATAATAGCCTGAACTTCGCTCGGCCTTGAGAATCTCGTCACGCGCTATGCGCGCGCCGTGCGTCATTTCGGCGCATCTTCGCTTCATACATGAGCTTGTCGGCGCGCCCGAGTGCCGCGGCGTTGGTATCATCGGCGCGCAGCCGGGTGGCGCCGGCCGTCAGGGACATCGCGATTTCCTTGCCTTCATATACCAGCCCGGATGAGGCGAGCGCGCGGGAGAGCTGATCCGCCTTCATCGAGGCCGCTTCCTCACCGGCGCGATGCAGCAGGACAGCGAATTCATCGCCGCCCAGGCGGGCCACAATGTCGGACCGCCGCACATTTGCAATGAGAATGTCGGTCAGATGCATAAGCGCCGCATCGCCCGCGGCATGGCCGTGCAGATCGTTGATCGATTTGAAATTGTCGAGATCGATAAAAATAAGGCTGACATCCGTCCCGTGCCGTTTGACATAGGCCAGCGTGCGCTCCAGCTCCCGGTCAAAGCCGCGCCGGTTCAGCACCGGGAGAAGGACATCCTCGTCCGCCTTGTTCTCAAGCTCGATCACCCGCCCGCGGGCGGCGCTCAATTCTTCCTTCAGACGGTCGAGCTCCGCCATAAGCCGGCTTACCGCTGAACGTGTTTCGGGGGGCAGATCCGAGGGCCGGATCGCCGGCAGGAACTCTGCCTCCGCGCCCGCCCGGCGTTTCCCGGCCGCGCGGGATTTCAGGCCGGTGCGCGCGCCTGACTGTTTTTGCATTGGGGTCTTCTTGGCCTCATTCGGCATTGTGGTTCTTCTGGTCTCCGGGATTTGCTGTTTTCGCCGGCGCGCGAACCTGTTCGCCGCCGGATTCAGCTTGTCCCAAAAGCCCTTAACATTTGGTTCACCCTAGTTGGGCCGCGAACCTAGTTTCCAACAGGGCGTTCCGCTTCGTCTTGCGAATCGATTCGGCCTCCCTATAATCGCGCGTTTTTGGCATTGAGGAAAAGGCTCCGCCACTATGAACAAATCCAATCCGCTTGTTGGCATTATCATGGGTTCGCAATCCGACTGGCCGACAATGAAGCGTGCCGCCCAGACACTCGAAGAACTGGAGGTGGCGCATGAGTGCCGCATCATTTCCGCGCACCGCACCCCGGAGCGCCATGGCAAATATATGGAAAGCGCCGAAGAGCGCGGATTAAAGGTCATTATTGCCGGAGCCGGCATGGCCGCTCACCTGGCGGGCGTAACGGCCGCCCTGACAAAACTTCCCGTATTGGGAGTGCCGATTGAGAGCAAGGCGCTCAAGGGCATGGACAGCCTGCTCTCGACCGTGATGATGCCTGCCGGTGTTGCCGTGGCCACGCTGGCGATTGGCGGTTCGGGCGCGGCCAATGCCGGATTGTTCGCCGCGCAGATTATTGCCCTTGGCGATGAGGACCTCGCGAAACGGCTGGCTGAATGGCGCGCCGCGCGCAGCGCGGCCGTCCCCGAATTTCCGCAGGATACCATGGCCTGATTGAGTATGGGCCCTGGATTTACCGATAAAACCAATTCCCGAGTCCCTGGCACATGCTTCGAGACGCACCCAGGGGTGCTCCTCAGCATGAGGTATGAATTATGTCTTGCTCAATCCTCATCCTGAGGAAGCTCGAAGAGCCGTCTCGAAGGATCTGCGGATCGGTCAAACCCAAGGTCTCTTTCGCCTAGATTTACCGCCTGTTCATTCGCCAGGCCTATAGACAAGCGCACACCCTTTTGTTACATGGTGCCCGAACGGGTTGGCTGGCCTGAAGTTCCGCCACCATTGGTAATCCCGTCCGACAAGCTGAATTTGAGGAGATTTGTCCGCGTGCAAGTCGTCGTCCGCGATAACAATGTCGATCAGGCTCTCAGAGCGCTGAAAAAGAAGATGCAACGCGAGGGCATCTTCCGTGAAATGAAGCTTCGTAACTTTTACGAGAAGCCCTCGGAGAAACGCGCCCGCGAAAAGGCCGAGGCCATTCGCCGCGCCCGCAAGCTTGCGCGCAAGCGCATGCAGCGCGAGGGACTGCTCCCCAGCAAGAAAAAGCCCGAACGGGGCGGACGCCGCTAGGGCGTATCACCGATAAGCATGTCCCCGCGAAGGCGGGGATGGGAACCGGTTATCGGAGAAATGATACGCATAAACAAAGCCGAGATCGCGGTTTTGATGGAATCAAAACCTGAAGCGATCTAGGCAGCCGTTCTTTCCCGAGCTCAACGAACCGCACAGCTTTTCAAGTTATCGAATATTCGCCGCGGGCCCGCGACGGCGCCTCACGCCTCGCTGCGGACCACCTGCACATGCGGATAGGGGATTGAGATGCCGGCCTTGTCGAGCGCATATTTGACATCGCGCATCAGGCCCCACCTGATTTCCCAATAGTCCTGCCGCTTGGTCCAGGCCCGCAGCTCCAGATCGACGGAGCTGTCGCCCAGATTGGTCACGTTCACGACCGGTTCGGGCGTGTCGAGCACCCGCTCCTTGCCCCGAGCCAGCTTGAGAATGAGGGCGCGCGCCTTGTCGATGTCATCGTCATAGGAAATGCCCACCACCAGATCGATCCGCCGGGTTGGCAGCTTTGAATAGTTGGTGATCGAACCCGACCAGATTTTTGAATTCGGCACCGCCACGAAAAGACCCTGCGAAGTGCGCATCCGGGTCATGAACATGCCGATCTCCTGGACCGTTCCGCTGCCCGCCCCCGTCTCTATGAAATCGCCGACCTTGAAGGGGCGCAGAAACAGCAGCATGAGCCCGGCCGCCACATTCTGCAACGTACCCTGCAACGCCAGTCCGATGGCCAGGCCCGCGGCGCCAAGCACCGCAATGATGCTTGCGGTCTGAATGCCGAATTCGGAGAGCACCAATACGAGAGTGAAAACAAGGATCACATAGCGGGCGATCTGCGACAGAACCGGGATCAGCGTCTGGTCGAACCGTTTCAGTTTCTCCAGGCGCCTGCGGATGGCGCGGCTGGCCCAGCCGGCCAGAAAAAATCCGGCGATAAGGATACCGATGGCCGACACAAGGCTGAGACCATACTGGATGCCGAGATCAATTAATCCGGTCGCCACCGCCTTGTATTCATCTACCTTGGCAAGATTGTTCATTGCATCTCCCGCGTGCCGGCTGGTGTGAAAATCCGGCCCTCTCTTAGCATGATTTCACGCTGCGCCAAGCGGGTTTGCGGGTGCGCGATCAGGACCCTGCCGGCAACCCGGCCAGAAACGCGCGCACCCGCTCCCAGGCTCCATGATCGAACAGATCCGAATGGTGCCCCCTGGGAAATATCTCCAGTTTCTTCGGCTCGTTGGCGGCGGCGTAAACGCGCCTTCCCATGGCGACGGGAATGACCTCGTCCTGCTCGCCATGCAGCACCAGCAGGGGCGCGGTGACTTTCGCAACCTGTTCGGCATTGCGGTACTGGTCGCTCAACAGCAGCCCGAGAGGGAGAAAAAAGTAAGTGCGTTTGCCCACATCGACAGTGGATGTCAAAGGCGCTTCGAGCACTACCGCGCGCACGGCGCGCCGGCCGGCGAGCTGAATCGCCTGCCCCGAGCCCAGCGACTCCCCATAGAGGACGATGGCGCCCGCATCCACGCCCGCGCCGCGCAGATACTCGTAGGCGGTGACGGCGTCGGCCACATTCGCTTTCTCGGTCGGCTTGCCCGATGAGCCGCCATAGCCGCGATTGTTGAGATAAAAGACGCCCGCGCCGCCGCTGCGCATGGTTTCGATCTTTTCCGCGCGCCCCGCCGCGTTGCCCGCATTGCCGTGAAAATAAAGAATGGTCGGCTGGCCGGGCGCGGCTTTGGCGTACCACGCGATGAGCCTCTCGCCGTCGCCGGACCTGAGTTCAATTTCCTCAACGCCCGAAAGCCCCGCTTCGGCGGGGGAGAACCGCGCCGGGTCCGGGAAATACATGAACCAGCGGTTGCCGAAATAGGCCGCTATGCAGATGACCACATAAGTGACGATGATCCAGAGGAGGGTGTTCATGAGGTCCTGTCCAGATTTTGCGCTCGATCATCTGGTCCGCGCGGTTGTCCCGATCTTTAGTCCAGTTCGGTTTTGGGGATTTTAGCGATCTTGACGAGATGGCGAAGCAATCCGGCCTTGAGAGGATGATTGCCGTGGATTGGAATTGAGAGCCTAACCAGGCTGCCGGGTTTGCCATAAATGTGATGGCTGCCTTTGACCCGCAGCAATGTCCAGCCGTGGCGCTCTACTAGCCGCGCAAGATCGCGGCCGGAAAGCGTTTTCATATGGAGATTTCCAGCACCCGCTCTTTGTCGCCGGGTTTGGGTTTCTCGATTTCGACCGACAAACAGGCTTCGATGGCCTCCTGCAAATTCTGCAGAACCTCCTCGAAGGTTTCACCCTGCGTTGCACAGCCGGGTATGGCCGGGACTTCGGCCCAGAAACCCCCTTCCTCGGCTTCATGTACGATCACTTTGATTTTCATCGCTTAACCTTCACCGTGTGGGAGTTTTACGCCGCTTGAGCGGCCATGCCAAGTTCAGCAGCACTCCGAAGTGGCCGTAGTCATCTCCGCCACGATCCCAACCACCGACTATCTTCGCACGGCAAAATGTTGCCTGACCTGCCAGATTGAGGTCCTTTAGTGCGGCGCGGAATTTAGGCGCCCCGGTGGCGGGCAGATAACCAACCATCTTACCATCTATTTCAATGCGTATAGCATTGTCGTCATACAAATTGGCATCATCCGGTATTAAAATTGCGAAGCAATTATGATAAACGCAGTCCCCGGTGCGACCGCCAGCGATCCACTCCAACTCGGATTGATAGTGGGATTCACCAACAACCGGGACGTCATGCTTATTGTTACCACCAAGAAAGACTGCAGTGGGAATTTTGCCGCGCCTGCTGAAAAGCAAGGAGAAAATTCCCACAAGAGGGTAGTGGGTCATTTTGAAATCGCACATCTTCTCTGAGCAGCATTTCGCGCAAAATCTGGCGAAATGTTTTTATCCGCCTCAATGAAGGTTGCTGTGAATGCGCGGACACATGTCTGATAGGGAGAGAAGTAAATCCACATACCCGTCGCCACGATGATTGCGGCTCCGACAATCCCGCCAGCAATGATTTGGTTCTTCATGCCCTGGCCTCGCTAGCAATCCGCTTCTTGTATGGCCCGCGTTTCTTGGGCGCGTTCTTCTCTGCCCAGTATGCATCCGACATCGCCACTAGATCATCAACGCTCCAAAGCTTGTCAGTAACTCCAGCAGCCATCGCCGGGGTTACGCGAAGTGATTGGTGAATGCGGCAAAAATTGTAGTGCCTAAAATGCAGCGAAACCGCATGTGCATGGTTCTCAATTTTCTTGCTGAACGCGTTTGTGAGGCGCGTGAAGCGGCGCATCTGCATCCGCATCGTGAGGTTGTTCCGTTCTGCATATGACGTGTTGACATGTTTTGGATCGGGATCGCCTTCGATCCTCGTCTTGCGTGCGCCGATACATTCTGCCGGGCTGTAACGACCCTTCATGCTTTCCGGTGCCGCGCCATACATCTTGATCAGCATGGCATAGTCAATATCGCCGCCGAATGCGCCCTCAACAGCCTCCAGATAGGGTTTGTGGCCGTCACTCGTTAGTTGAACGCGACTGGCCAGCCGTGACGCCAGATCGTCCATGAACGCGATAGCGGCTTGCCCATCGCGCGGTCCAACCATCCATGAGGGAACGAGCTTTGTGTCAGCGTCGATTGCTGTCCACGTCCAGCAGTCGCCAGCTTCGCCGCGCCGGTGCTTAGGGACGTTCTTTTGCTTACAGCCGATAAATGCCCAGATTTCGTCCACCTGAAGCCTTTTGCAGGTCAGGTTGCGAACGTGCTTGTCATGATAGGCTTGGCAGGCTTCCCCGGTCTCAATGAGGACCCGCGAGACGGTGTTTTTCACACAGTCGCAGAGCCGGGCGGTTCCACGTATGGAATTACCTTCTACAAGGCAGCGAATGATTTGTGAGCGCTTCTCTGGGGATAGCCGGTTCATACCCCATTATATATGACCTTTATGCTTGAGCGTCAAGCATCATCGGTCATTTTGACTGTGACAGAGCCTCTCGAAACACCTTGGCCACGTCTTCGGCAGCTTTAATTCCAAACTCTTGCGGATTAATCGGGATATCATTCCATTGTTGCCGTGTCGGACCCTGCACCTGATCTCCTAGCTCTTTTTCGAGGCGTTTTAGTTCTTCCTCTAGATCTCGATGATGATTGTTGTCTTTCATGTGGTTTCTCCTGTAGTGAAGATAAATAATTAATACTAAATTGAGGATTTAGTTCTGCCTTAAAATAATGCTTTCTCTTGATCCAAATAAATCCGTCGCCCTTGGATATTAAAGCTACATCAATTGGTAACTGCTCACCCCCCTGTCAAACCGTCTGAAGCACTGGCTTCCCTTTGAGGCAGGTGCGGATGGCTTCGAGGGCGTTTTGGTCATTGATGGCGGCGGTAGCCGTGACCGAGAGGATGTCGGCATAGAGCCCGGCGCCCCATTCGGAGCGGAAGCATCCCGTCACCTTGCGGAAGATCACCGACAT
>BDTT01000052.1 GCA_002897995.1 bacterium BMS3Bbin10
GACCCATCGCCAGATAATCGTTGCTGCACCACACCTTGACCTCGCGCCGGCTCTCATCCCCGCCCTCAGCGGAAAAATGCCGCGCCGAGGGAAACTGCCCGCAGCGACGCTGTATGTCGGCAAACTCACGGTAACGGCCCTCTTCGCGAATGCTCTTCAGAGCATCCGAGAATTTCTTCGCGTAATCCATCCAACTCCCTCAATCAAAGGCCATATGCCCGGCCCCTGCTTGTAACTCCATAAATCTATTATAGATATTTTCGGCATGACCGTCAGACCATCCCCGACAATAACCGTTTTACGGCCGCTTGAATAGCTGCGCTACTGTCGCCCGGCAGCTTGGTCCACGTAATTTTGCCGCCGGGTGAGGCAAAAACACGCCGCCGCCGCCTCAGGTAATCCGGTTGCGGACCGTGGCCGAGACGAATTCACTGACAACCACAACAATCATGATAAGCGCCAGCATCAGCGAGACCTGACTCCAGGCAAACTGATTGATGGACGAGTAAAGCTCAATGCCGATCCCGCCGGCGCCGACGAAGCCGAGCACCGTCGATTCCCGGATATTGATATCCCATCGGTAAACGATGGTGCCATAAACCACGGGCAACACCTGGGGAAGGACTCCCATCAGCAGGACCTGCAGGCGCGAGCCGCCTGTCGCCTCGATGGCTTCCACGGGGCCGTGGTCGATCTCCTCGATGGCTTCGGCGATGAGTTTGGCGACAAAACCGATGGAGCGGAACGCGATGGCCCATATGCCCGCGACCGGGCCGGGGCCGAAAATGGCGACGAATATCAGCGCCCACACAATCGTGTTGATGGAGCGCGTCGAGACCAGAATGAATTTCCCGAACAGCCAGGCCGCGACATTGGGCGTGGTGTTGCGCGCGGCGAGAAAGGCGACCGGGAAGGCGATGAAGAATGTCACGATGGTGCCGAGCGTCGCGATATGGATGGTTTCGAGCAGCGGATTCAGCACCACATCGGTATAAGTCCAGTCCGGAGGGAGCATCCGCCTGCCCAGGTCCATGAACTGCACATGGGCATCCAGGAAATAAAACCAGGGGATATCGAGATTGCGGACGGACCAGACGGCCACGAACACCACGCCGGCATACCATGCCCATTTGATGGCGCTCTGGCCGGGCGTGTATTTGCGCCAGACCTGTGGGTAACGGGCCTTGAGTGTGCCGGGCGCGCTCATCTCAGTTTCCCCCGCGCCCAGCTGCTGAAGAACTCGCCGATGAACACCAGGGCGATAATGACAAGCAGGATCGCCAGGGAAAAGTCATAGTCATAGCGCGAGAAGGACGCCGAGAGGGTTTGGCCGATGCCGCCGGCGCCGACGATGCCGACAATGGTGGACTGGCGTATATTGGCGTCGAGCCGGTAGATCGACACGCCGAGATAGCGTGGCAGAATTTGCGGTGTGACGCCGTATACGAGCATTTTGGCGAACCCCGCCCCGGTTGCCCGGATGGCCTCGACCTGACCGGGGCTCATATTCTCGATATCTTCGGCGAGCATTTTTGCAATAAAGGTGATCGAGGAGACAATCAGGGTCAGGACCCCGGCCAGCGGCCCGAAGCCGAATATCTTTACGAAAATAATCGCGACGATGACTTCGTGCAGGGTCCGCATGAACACGATGATGCCCCGCGCCACCAGATAGACCGGCATCGGCACCAGGTTGCGCGCGGCGCACAGGCCGAGGGGGACAGCCAGAATCATGCCGGCGAAGGTCGCCGCGAGGGCCATCTCCAGGCTCTCGGTGACACCGCGGGTCAACAGCTCCCAGCGGGAGAAGTCCGGCGGAAACATGCGCGTAATAATATCGCCCGCCCGCGGCAGACCTTTCGAGACCCGCTCCCAGTCCACCTCCAGAGAACTCATGGACCAAACCAGATAGGCCAGCCCCAGCACCAGCAGGGTGTGCCGGAGCCAGGTGGCCTCGATCATCGGTGGGCGGCTCCATTTGGTGGCGCGCGCGGCTGCTTCGGCGCTCATGAAGCGGCCGCCGTCTCGGGCGCATCTTCGCCAGATGCCTGCGCCGCCTCGGTGCTCCAGTCTTCCTCGCCATAAATGTCGGTCAGTACTTTTTCGGTCAGTTGCCCCGGCTTGCCATCGAATACGATCTCGCCGTCCTGCATTCCGATAATCCGGTTGGCGAATGTTTTGGCCAGTTGAACATCGTGGATATTGATCAGGGTGGGCGTCTTTTGCTCCCGGGCGAGCTCAACCAAAATCCGCATTACCTGGCGTGAGGTCTTGGGGTCGAGGCTCGCGGTCGGTTCATCGACCAGCAGCAGATCGGGGCTCTGAATAAGGGCGCGGGCGATCCCGACGCGCTGGCGCTGGCCGCCGGACAGGGCGTCGGCCCGCGTGTTCTCGTAACCCTCAAGCCCCACCCGCTCAAGCAGCGAGAAGGCGGCCGCGACGTCGGCGGCCGGGTAGTTGCGGCGGAAGGCCCGCCAGAAACTGACATAGCCCAGACGGCCCGACAGGATATTCTCCATCACGGTCAGGCGTTCGACCAGATTGTATTCCTGGAAAATCATGCCGATATGGCGCCGCGCCCTGCGCAGGTCGCGGCTGCCCAGAGCCGTCAGGTTCTCGCCGTTCAGCTCGACGCTTCCGGACGTCGGCTCCACGAGCCTGTTGATGCATCGGATGAGCGTGCTTTTGCCCGCGCCCGACGGGCCGATGATGGCGACCACCTGGGGCTCGTCGATGGTAATCGACACATTGCGGAGCGCCGCCGTTCCCGTGTCATAGGTTTTGGTGAGCTCACGGATTGCAAGCATTCAAATCTCCCCCGTGCCCGGGGCCGCAACCAGCTGCGTTGCGCCGGTTGCGGCCCCGAAATGCACATGCGGCTGTTTCCGCACTATGTCCGGACGATGCCCGCCCTTATTTCTTCTTTTTCTTTTTCTTTTTGATCTTCAGGCCGCGCATGGCCTCGTCGGTGTAGAGGGTTCCATTGACCTTCTGGATGGCGCGCACATCCACCCACTGTTCCTTGTAGGTGATCCCGATGAACTGGTTCGACTTGCGGCCGAATTCCTTGAGAAGATCGGTGCCCGTCCAGTCGAAGGTCAGGAACGCCTCACGCACCTTTTTCTGCAGATCGGGGTGCAGATTATAGGCATAGCCATAGGAGGTCGTCGGGAAGGGTTTGGACTCCCAGATGATGCGCAGCTTGCTCCGGTCCACGACGCCCTTCTCCGCCATGCGGTCGAGCACGCTCGAGGCAATGGGCGCGGCGTCATAGTCCCCGTTCGCGACGCCCATGATCGAGTTGTCATGCTTGCCCGAATAGGTGACCTTATAGTCGGTGTCGGGAATAACGCCCATGGACTTGAACAGGGCGCGCGGCGCCTGGTTGCCGGAGTTGGACGACGGGGTCACATGCGCGACGCGTTTGCCCTTGAGGTCCGACACCTTCATGATGCCGCTGTCCTTCTGGGTGATGAGCTGGAGCTTGTAGCCGAAACGCCCGTCCGATTTGGCCATCATGGCGATCGGCACATAGCCGGCCAGATTGACGCCGAACACGGTCGGTCCGGTCGAGATGCCGGCGACATGCAGCCGGCCCGAGCGCAGGGCCTCGACCTGCGATGCATAGGAATCCGCGCCGTACCATTTGACCTTCTTGCCGGTTTTCTTCGCAAGATAAGCCATGAATTCGGTGAAGACGTTTTCGTAGACCGAAGGGTCCTCGACCGGCGTATAGGAGAAGACAAGCGTGTCCGGGTTGAGCCATTTGGAGGGATCGGTCGGCGTGTCGGCGACCAGATCGCCATTATTGTCGCAGAAACGTTTGTCCAGATCGCCGCGGTTCTTGCAGGCGGCGTCCTGTCCGGCGGCGGGAAGGGCGAAAGCCAAGGCGCCCGCCACGAAGATCCCGGCGAACCGGAACCGGCGCATTCTTACAGATAAACTCATAGTTTCCTCCCTGTCGTTTTTTACTTCTCCGCGGCAGCAATTACCAACGCAGCGCCGCCATAATTACGATCCGCACGGGCCGGGCGGATCGAAAATTACTAAATTATGATACATATTTGTTGCGTGGTTGGCGATGTGATTTGTCGCTCTGGCGCGGTTTCGGATGAAACCGGAGCGGGTGGCCGGGAATACTCAAAAAAACGCCCTAGCGTATTTCGAGCAGGGCCCTGGCGAGCTCGGCGAACCCGGCGCCGGACGGCGCGGTTGTGACATAGGCGGGTTCCGCGTCCAGCATGTCGCGGAACTCCATCAGGTTTGCGACGCCGACAGCGTTCTCGAAAAATTCGAACATCGGCGCGTCGTTCGGCGAGTCGCCGGCGAACACGAGCGCCGGGTTGTCCTTTTCCGGGTCGATGGCGAACTCCCGGGCGAGGAACGTCTTGGTCATTGTCACCTTGTCGTAATCGCCGAACCAGCCATTGACATGGATTGAGCTGACCTTGGCGCGGGCGCCCGCTTCCTCGAACAGCTCGACGATGCGCGCTATATCTTCAGGCCCGAGCGGGGGCACGTCCTCGCGGTAATCTATCGCCAGATCGGCTTCGCGGCAAAACTGGTCGCCGGAGATTCCGGCGCCGGGAACCTCGGCTAGAATGCGCGCGCCAAGTTCCTTCAGGCGATGACGGTTTCCGGCCCGCGTGGCCTCGTCCTCCGCATAGTGGCGGATCATGCGCCGCGCCGCGTGGTCGTAGCGGTAATAGAACGCGCCATTCTCGCCGACGACGCCGTCGACCGGCCACATCCGCGCAATATGGTCGCACCAGCCCGCCGGCCGGCCGGTGACCGGCGCCGCCGCCAGGCCCGCATTCTTCAAATCTTCAAGGGCTCCGTAGGCTTCCGCGGTAAGCCGCCCCCCGGTGGTCAGGGTCTCGTCGATGTCGAACAGCACAAACCGGACGCCGCGCCGGGTTCGGGCGGGGAACTCGCTCAGGGGTCTCATCCTGGTTGACATCGAATTGTCGTCCTGCGTTAACGTCGCCATGCGGCCCGGCAGTTAGCATCAAAAACGTGGCCGAGACAAATCCAGCAAGGGCAGTGTGGCGGACCGGATTTACGATATTCTCGTCATCGGCGGAGGGATCAACGGCGCGATGGTGGCGCGCGACGCCGCCGGGCGCGGTCTCTCCGTTCTGCTGGTGGAGAAAGACGACCTTGCCAGCGGCACCTCCTCGGCCTCCAGCAAACTGATCCACGGGGGCTTGCGCTACCTCGAGCATTACGACTTCTCCCTGGTGCGCGAATCGCTGCGTGAGCGGGAAATCCTGCTGCGCAACGCGCGCCATGTTATCCGGCCGATGCGCTTCATCCTGCCCCATGTCAGGGGCGGCAGGCCGGTCTGGCTGGTCCGCATCGGTCTGTGGCTCTATGACCATCTCAGCCGCAACAACTCACTGCCGCGCTGCACCGTGGAGGATTTGACCGCCGGGCCCTATGCGCAAGTCCTGAAACCGGAGATCAGCCGGGGCTTTGCCTATTCCGACTGCTGGGCTGACGATGCCCGCCTGGTGGTTCTGACGGCGCTCGGCGCCGCGCGCCTGGGAGCTGAAATCATGCCCCGGACCCGCTGCATCTCCGCACATCGCGACGGGCGTCTCTGGCGCGCGAAACTGGTCCGCGGCGATGGCTCCGCGTTCGAAATCGCGTCGCGGGCGCTGGTCAATGCAGCCGGACCCTGGGCGCGCGAAATCCTGACCGGCGTCGCCGGCGGAGCCACAAAGGCGCATCTGCGTCTGGTCAAGGGCAGCCATATCGTCGTCCCCCGGCTCCATGAGGGCGACCACGCCTTTCTGCTCCAGAATGATGACGGCCGCATCATCTTTGTCATTCCCTATGAGGGGCGCTATTCCCTGATCGGGACGACCGAGATTGTGCATGAGGGGCCGCCCGGCCCGGTCGGGATTGATGCGCGGGAAGCCGTGTATCTCTGCGACGCGGTCAACCGCTACTTCAAAGCGCAGATCAAGCCCGCCGATACGGTGTGGAGCTTTGCCGGGCTCAGGCCGCTGCTGGACGATGGACACGCCGACCCCGCGTCGATCACCCGCGGTTACATTCTGGAGATTGACCGGCCCGTGGATAGGGCGCCGCTGATCTCGATCTTCGGCGGCAAGCTGACCACCGCGCGGCAGCTCGCCGAGCGCGTCGTCGACGCCTTGGATCCGCCGTTCCGCGATCTTGCGGAAGCGTGGACCGGGGACGGGCTTCTGCCCGGTGGCGAGATCGCCGATTTCGATGCATTCCTTGAGCGCCTGAAGCGCGACTATTCGCGCTTCGACGCCGATTTTATTTCCGCGCTGGCGCGCCGCCATGGCACGTCTGCGCGCAAAATCCTCGGTGAGGCCGTCTCGGAAAGTGATCTGGGACGTCATTTCGGCGGCGGCCTCTATGGCGCCGAAGTCGATTGGCTGATCGACGAGGAATGGGCCCGGGAAACAGAAGACATACTCTGGCGGCGCACGAAATGCGGCCTTGGCGTGGACGCGGCGGGTGAGCGCGCGCTGGCCCGCTATATGGCAAAAAGGAAGCCCCGATAGCCGCCCGGACAACTGACCCCGGTCAGCCGCCGACGATGGATTGCGCCTCCTTCTTGAGAAGGGCGGCGAAGGCGCGCGCGAGCCGTGACAGGGGCTTGCGCGCCGGCGTCAGGACGGCGATGCGGTAGCGCACCTGGGGCCGGAAGGGAAGGAACGCGATGCGGTCGCGGCCAGGGCGGGTCAACCTGTAATTCTGGGCGCTGAGCGGGCTCATGATCGCAAAGGCCAGCCCGTTCTGGACGAACTCATATTGCGAGGCGGCGTTTTGCACCTCGAACCGGACGCGCAGCTCGCACCCCGCGGCCTCGAAAATCTCATGGAGCCGCCGGCGAATGAAATGCTGGGGCAGGAACGACGCCACGGCCCGGCCGTCCAGGTCGGCGGGTGTAATCACCTGCTTTTCCGCCAGCGGATCGGTGGTGGCGACCGCGCAGACGCAGTCCATGGCCACCTCGTCGGCATTGACCAGGGGCGATTGCGTCGCCACTTCCGCAAACCCCACGTCGAAGAGTTGCGATGCGAGGCGCTCATAGACCCGCTCGGAACTCTGGCTGACCAGGGAGATGGTGACGTCCCCGCGGCTCTTGACGAAGCGCGAGATCAGGCGCGGCATCAGTTTCTCCGCATAGACCGGCATGCAGGCGATCCTGAGATGCCCGACCTCAAGGGCGCCGATGCCGCGCATGGTCTCGCGCAGACCGCCGAGGCGGTCCAGGATGGAGCGGACTTCGGTCAACAGGAAGTGGGCCTCCGGGACCGGGTGCAAACGGCCGCCGCGCCGCTCGAACAGGTTGTAACCGACGACTTCCTCCAGGCCGGCGATCAGGGCGCTGACCGCCGGCTGGGTGCGGCCCATATTGCGGGCGGCTTCGGTCACCGAGCCGGTCAGCATGACCTCCTGAAACGCTCGCAGCTGGCGCAGATTCATCTTGGGTTCCAGCTCTTGAAGGCCTGGCGAACGCCCGATTTTCACAAATCCAGCATATAAAAAAAATTGATAGTATTAAAACAAATAATAATTTGAATTTATGCCGAGCATTTTCCTATACTTTTCTCTTGGGGAATTGCTGACATGAGACAAGCGGCGTCAAGAAGCCGTGCCGGTGATTCTGCTGGGAGGACAGAAACCACATGGCCGATGGTCTGACCGCGGATCCCTATTGGTGGGAAGCTGCAGAGCCTCGCCGTCTGCCGGAAACGCCGGTTGCGGCGGCTTGCGACATCGCCGTCGTCGGCGCCGGTTATGCCGGGCTGTCGGCGGCTCTCGTTCTGGCGCGCGCCGGGCGCTCGGTGCAGGTTTTCGACAAGCTGCGGCCCGGCGAGGGCGCCTCGTCCCGCAATGGCGGCCTGGCCAGCGGCAACATCCGCATGGGCTTCGGCGAGATGATCGAGGCGATGGGCCTGGAGGCGGCGCTGCGCTTCTATCGCGAAGGCAAGATCGCCCGCGAAGGCCTTGCGGACTTCATCGCCACCGAAAAAATAGAGTGTGATTACCAGCCTGTCGGGCGCTTTGTCGGCGCCGCGCAGCCATCCCATTACGAAGCCCAGGGCCGCGAGGCCGACCGGCTCAACAAACATCTGGGCACCGATGCGGCAATGGTTCCCAGATCGGAACAGCACCGGGAAATCGGCAGCGACTTTTATCACGGCGGCATGCTGCGCCCGGATCTCGCCGGCCTGCACCCGGCCAAACTCCACGACGGCATGCTGGACAGGGCGATCGAGGCCGGCGTCACCGTCCATGGGGAAACGGCGGTGACCGGCATCCGCGGCGATGGCGGCGGCTTCGAGGTGGAGACCGCGCGCGGGCGGGTCAGGGCGAAACAGGCGATCGTCGCCACCAACGGTTACAGCGATAACTCGGACCGCTGGCTGCGCCGCCGCCTGGTGCCGGTGCCAAGCCGGATGATCGCCACCCGGCCGCTGCCCCCTGAAACCATGGCCCGGCTGATGCCGAAACGCCGGATGCTGGGGGAAACCCGGCAGCTTTATCACTATTTCCGCCCTTCGCCCGACGGCACGCAAATCCTGTTCGGCGGCCGCGAGCGCGTCTGGCGCGGCGAAAAGAATGAATTCGCCGCCGGCCTGCGCGCCGACCTTGGCGAGATTTTTCCCGAACTGGCCGACGTTCCCCTGAGCCACAGCTGGTACGGTTTCGTCGCCTATAATCTGGATTACCTGCCCCGCCTGTTTGAGCGGGAAGGCGTCCATTACGCCACCGGGTTCTGCGGTTCGGGCGTCGTGTGGGCCTGGTGGATCGGCTCGAAACTGGCGTTCAAACTGATCGGCGACGCGAAAGCCGGTACGGCCTTTTCCTGCGAGCCGCCGAGCGCCGTGCCTTTTTACACCGGCACGCCCTGGTTCCTGCCCGCAGCCCTGTTCTGGTTCGGCCTGCGGGATCGGATGGGGGCCATTTCAAAAAAATGAGGCGGCGCGAAACAACACGAATCGGGCCATGCGCCCCACCTGTTCTTGAGGGGAGGCTTGCGGCTTTGCGCCGCCATCATCCCTTGAAGAAACCCCACGGCCGCGTGGGTGAGAACGCGGACATGGGAAGCATGAAACATCAACCACAAGGAGGAAACTGATCATGAAATTCAAAGGAAAACTGATTGCCGCGGCCATCGCCGGCATGATGCTGGCCGGCGGCGCGGCAATGGCCCAGGAAATGAAGTTCTGGCGCATCGGCACCGGCGGCGCCGGTGGCACATACTTCCCGATTGGCGGCCTGATCGCCAACGCCATCTCCAGCCCTCCGGGCGCGCGCGCCTGCGATAAGGGCGGCACCTGCGGCGTGCCGGGTCTGATCGCCATTGCGGTTTCGACCAACGCCTCGGTCGCCAACATGAACGCCATCCATGCCGGCCAGCTCGACGCCGGACTGGCCGGCGCGCAAAGCGTGACGCAGGGCTATAACGGCACAGGCAAATTCGTCGGCAACAAGAAGGACAAGGTCCGGATTATCGCCAATCTCTATCCTGAAGACATGCATCTCGTGCTGTCCAAGGGCCTTACGCTCAAGAGCCTGAAGGACCTGAACGGCAAGCGCATCGGCGTCGCCGCGGCTGGTTCGGGCACGCAGGTGTCGGTGCGGATGATCCTCAAGCATTACGGCATCAAGGCGAGGGAGAGCGAGTTGAATCTCGGCCAGAGCACGCAGCGCCTCGCCGACGGCCAGCTGGACGCATTCTTCTATGCCGGCGGCACACCGTTCGCGGCGCTGATCCAGCTGGGTTCGACCAAGGGTTTCAACCTGTATAAATTCTCGGAATCCGAGCGCAAGGAGATCAACAAGATCATTCCTTACTATGTTGAATCCAACATCCCGGCCGGCACTTACGAGAATATCACCACCGACACGCCGACGGTGGCGGTGAACGGCCAGCTGGTGACGTCCATCGATCAGCCTGCCGATCTCGTTTACGGCATCACCAAGGCGCTGTGGAGCAAAAAGACCCGCAGCCTCCTGGACAAGGGCCATGCAAAGGGCAAGGCCATTCGTCTGGAAACGGCGCTTAAGGGCGTGCTCATCCCGCTGCATCCGGGCGCCGAGAGATTCTACAAAGAAGTGGGCATGATCAAATAGTCATCACCCGATGCGGTGGCGGAAACGGGCCCGAGCGGCGCCCGTTTCCGCGCCGCCATCCCGATGGCCTTTGTTCAAGTGTTTTGACGTTGATTTATTTATTTGAAATGCGGGGGGAACGGCCGTGAAGGAACTCGACATAGATGCGGTCGAAGAACTGGAAAAGAAATACGATTCCGGTCTCCATACCCGCGCCATCAGCCCCCGGCTTGTTCAATTCACCTTCGCTTTTTCCATCGTTTTCGCCGCCTACCACTACATCACCGCCGGCATCGGCGTTCCGGTAGATTACTGGCATATGGGCTTCCATATGTCGGGCGTCATTCTGCTCATATTCATCGGCTTCCCGGCGATCAAGGGCGATCGGGCCTGGGAGATGCATCCCAACACCTGGTGGCGCTACGCAAACGTTCCGCTGTGGGACTGGCTGCTCATCGTCGCCGGTATCTCCGCATCCCTGTATATCGGGATCACCTGGTACGAAATCGATTTCGAGATTCTGGGACAGCGTTTTTTCCTGCGCGAACAGGTCATGCGCCAGGGAGACCCGGCCTTCATCGACGTGGTATTCGGCACGGTGCTGATTATCGTCCTTCTGGAGGCGGTGCGCCGGACACTCGGCATCGTGGTGCCGATCATCATCCTTCTGTTCACGGCCTATGCGGTTTTCGGCCAGTATATGCCGCTACAGATCCTCAAGCATCCGGGCATCAACTGGGCCCAGTACATCAATAATATGTACTTCCCCGCCGAAGGTATTTTCGGCGTCACGCTGTGGATCGTTTCCACCGTGGTCTTCCATTTCGTGCTGTTCGGCGTGCTGGCGCAACGCATGGGCCTGGGCCAGTTCTTCGTCGATATCGCGACGGTGATCGCCGGCCGTTACACGGGCGGACTGGCCAAGGTCAGCGTGGTTTCGTCGGCGTTTTTCGGCACCATCTCGGGGTCTTCCATCGCCAACACGGTTTCGACCGGCTCGCTGACCATCCCCAACATGAAACGCATGGGCTATCCGGGGCATCTCGCCGGCGGCGTCGAGGCCGCGGCCAGCGCCGGCGGCCAGATCACGCCTCCGATCATGGGCGCCGCCGCCTTTATCATGGCCGAGTTCCTTGAAGTTCCCTACACCACCATCATCATCGCCGCCACCGTGCCCGCCGCAATGCACTATATCGGCGTGCTCTGCATCGTCCATTTCCAGGCCAAGCGCCTGGGCCTCAAGGGCATGCCGGCCGAGGAGATCCCCAGGCTGCTGGCGGTCCTCAGGAGGGGATGGCCGACGGCCCTCCCTCTGGTCGTGCTGATTTACGTCCTGTTCAGCGGCTTCTCGCCCCATATGGCGGCGTTCTGGGGAATCACCACGGCGCTGGCCGTCGGTTTCCTCAACCCCATGCACAGACTCACCCTGAACGATGTTCTCGACGGTTGCGTCACGGGCGTGAAATACGCCCTCGCCGTCGGCGCCGTCTGCGCCGCCATCGGCATCGTCGTCGGCGTCGTCAACTCCACGGGCCTTGGCTTCCGCCTCGGCTTCATGGTCACCACCGGCGCGCTGACCATCGCTGAAAACATCCATGGCCTGATTTCCTGGATCCCCCTGGTGGACGTCACGCAACAGGGACTGACGCTGCTCGTTTCGCTGATCCTGATCGCCATCACCTGCATCCTGATGGGAGCCGGGCTTCCCACGACGGCGCTCTACATCATGCTCGCCACCGTCGCCCAGCCGGCCCTGGCCAATCTCGGCATTCCGCCGCTGGCCTCGCATCTGTTCGTGCTCTATTACGGCGTCATCTCGGAAATCACGCCGCCGGTCTGCGCCTCGGCCTACGCGGCGGCCGGGATCGCCGGCGCAAACCCGTTCAAGACCGGCGTCTCCGCATTCTCCCTCGGCATCGCCAAGCTGATGGTTCCCATGGTCTTCGTCTATTCGCCGGCGATGCTGATCGTTCTGGAGGAATATTTCACCTGGACCGCATTCCTGGAAACCACGCTGACCAGCGCCATCGGCATCGTCATGATGGCGACAGCCGTCAGCGCCTACGGCCTCGCGCCCATGCCCGCGGCGTTCCGCATTCTGATGGCGTTTGCCGCCGTATTCATGGTTGCGCCGGGCGTGACCAGCGACATGTACGCCCTGGTGCTGGCGCTTCCGGTGCTGATCCAGCAGGGGCTCGCCTGGCGTCAGGAGCGCAACAGCGTTCTTGAAAATGTCTGACGCGAAACCCAGGGAAGTCATAGTCATCGGCGCCGGCATCGTCGGCATCTGCTGCGCCCTGGCGCTGCGGGAAAAAGGCTTCGACGTCCGCGTCATTGACCGCGACGGCGCGGGCGAAGGCGCGAGCTTCGGCAATGCGGGGATCATTTCGCCCTGGTCCTGCGTGCCGCAATCCCTGCCCGGTGTCTGGAAGAATGTGCCGAAATGGCTGCTCGACCCGGAGGGGCCGCTGGCGGTGCGCTGGTCCTACACACCGAGGCTGGCCCCCTGGCTGCTGAAATTCTTCCGCGCCGGTACGTTCCAGCGGTTGCCGGCCATCGCCGACGCCATGCTTGCCGTCAACCGGCCGAGCGCCGATATGTATCACCGCCTGCTCGCCGGCACCGGCGAGGAAGGCCTGGTCAGGGACTGCCTCTATCTTCATGTCTACCGGGATATCGGCGGCGCCGATCCCGAAGATCTCCCCTGGCGTTTGCGCGCGGAACGGGGCGTGCCCTTCGAGGTTCTGACCGGGGGGGAAGTTCAGGAAGTGGAGCCGGAACTGTCGCCGGAGATCAAATCGGCGATGGCCGTCAAACGACAGGCCCGCACCGTCAATCCGGGCCGTCTCCGGAAAGTTCTCGCCGCCATGGCTGAAGCCCGGGGCGCGCGGTTCCTGCGCGGCACGGTCGAGAAGATCGTTCCCGATACGGACGGCGGCTATCTGATCGATACCGGCCAGGGCGCTCACTCCGCGAAAACCGTGATCCTCGCCGCCGGCGCCTGGTCGGCGCGGCTGCTCGCGGGCCTGGGCGTCCGCGTGCCGCTCGAGGCGGAACGGGGCTATCATCTCGTCTTTAAGGATCCCGGCCTGCCCCTCGCTCACTCGATTATGGATACGGAGCATAAATTTGCCATCAGCTCCATGGAAATGGGCGTGCGCGCCGCCGGAACGGCCGAGTTTGCCGGCCTGGACGCGCCGCCCAACTATCGCCGCGCCCGTATCTTCAAGCGTCACGCCAAGACGCTTTTGCCGAATCTGAACACCGGGTCCACCGACGAATGGATGGGCACACGGCCATCTTCGCCCGATTCCGTCCCCTTCATCGGCGAGGTTCCGGGGCACCCGCGCCTGTTCTGCGGGTTCGGACACGGCCATCTGGGGCTCACCGGCGCGCCCATGACCGGGCGCATGGTGGCGGCGCTGGCGGCGGGAGAGCCTTTGAATATCGATATGGCGCCCTACCGGCTGGACCGGTTCAATAGCTGATGGGGGAGGCAAGACGCCATGAGCATTCATGACGCCATCGTTGTCGGCGGCGGCCTGGTGGGCGCGGCCCTCGCTTACGGCCTGCAACGGCGGGGCCTGTCCACGCTGATGCTGGATGAGGGCGATATCGCCTATCGCGCCGCGCGCGGTAATTTTGGGCTGATCTGGGTGCAGAGCAAGGGAATCGATTTTCCCCCCTATGCCCAATGGACCTGGAAATCGGCGCAATCCTGGTCCGATCTGAGTGCCGAAATCAAGGAAATCACCGGCGGCGATATCGGATACCGCCGCCCCGGCGGGGCCGATATCTGTATAGATGCGGGGGAATTCGAGGCCAAGCGCAAGGAGATGCGCCGCCTGCAATCCCACGCCCCCCACTTCGAATATGAGATGCTGGACCGCAAGGAGATGGCGAAATTGCTGCCCGGCCTCGGGCCGGACGTGGCCGGCGGCTGCTATTCGCCCGCCGACGGGCATGTCAATCCGCTCCTCCTCCTGCGCGGCCTGCATCAGTGTTTGCGCGCGAAAGGCGGGCGCATCGAAACCGGCGCCCGGGTCACGGCGATTGAATGCCGGGACAGCGCCTTCGCCGTCGACACCGCCGGGGCGCGCTTTCACGGCGCGCGGCTGGTCATCGCCGCCGGGCTGGGCACGGCGGAGCTGGCGGCGATGGTTGGCCTGAATGTGCCGGTGCGGCCGGTGCGCGGCCAGATTCTTGTCACCGAACGGCTGCGGCCGTTTCTCCCGCTGCCCCTTTCAAGGGTCCGCCAGACCGCCGAGGGCAGCGTCCAGCTGGGCGACTCCCGTGAGGACGCCGGGTATGACGAGGGCACGACGGCCCCCGTCATGAACCAGATCGCGGCCCGCGCGGTGCGGCTGTTTCCCCTGCTTAGCCGGGCCCGCGTGGTTCGCGCCTGGGGGTCGCTCAGGGTGATGGCGCCGGACGGATATCCAATCTATGCGCAGTCGGAGCAATATCCCGGAGCCCTCGCCGCCGTCTGTCACAGCGGCGTCACCCTGGCGGCCGCCCATGTCCTGCATCTGGCGAAGTCGGTTGCCGAAGGCGGACTGCCCGAGGCCCTCGCCCCCATGAGCGCCGCGAGGTTCGCCCATGCGTAGGATCGGCCGGGATGACGCGCCCCAGGTGACCATCGAATTCGAGGGCGAGCCGTTGACGGCCCGGCGCGGCGACAGCGTCGCCGCCGCCCTGCTGGCCGGCAACCACCGGAGTTTCCGCACCACGCCGGTGAGCGGCGCGGCGCGCGGGCCGTTCTGCATGATGGGGTCATGTTTCGATTGCCTGGTGGAGATCGACGGAGCCCCCAACCGCCAGGCCTGCATGATCGAAGTCCGCGAAGGCATGCGCGTGAGACGCCAGCGCGGCGCCGGCGATATCGGCCTCGGCCATTCCACCGGCGGCGGCAGGGAGGACACGCCGTGAAAAGCCGTTACGACATCGCCATCGTCGGCGCCGGACCAGCGGGAATGGCGGCGGCTGCCGCCGCCGCCGGACACGGCGCTTCGGTTTTGCTGCTCGACGAACAGAGCGAGGCCGGCGGCCAGATCTACCGCGCCGTTTCCCGCCAGAATTTCAAGGACCGGAACATTCTGGGATCGGACTATTACGAGGGTCTGGACCTGGTATCCGAGCTGGCATCGAGCGGGGCTGAACATGTCACCGGCGCCACGGTCTGGCAGGTTTCGCCGGAGCGCGAGATCGGCGTCTCCAAAGACGGGACCGCCCGGATGGTGACCGCCGGCCAGGTGATCCTCGCCACCGGCGCGCAGGAGCGGCCGTTTCCCGTGCCGGGATGGACCCTGCCCGGGGTGATGACCGCCGGCGGCGCGCAGAGCGTGCTCAAATCCTCCGCTCTGGCCGCGCCGGACGCGGTGTTTGCAGGGTCGGGACCGCTGCTTTATCTGGTCGCTTACCAGTACATGAAGGCCGGTATTCCCGTCCGCGCCATCCTTGACACCACGCCCCGCGCCAACGCATTGCGCGCCCTGCCGCACCTGCCGGCGGCGCTTCGAAGCATCGGTGCGCTGATGAAGGGGCGGCGCTGGATCGCAAGCCTTCGCGCCGCCGGAATTCCCTTCATCAAACACATCGAGGATTTAAAACTGACAGGCACGGACTGTGTTACCGGAGTCGAGTACCGGCGCGGAAAACGCTGGCGCAAGATTGACGCCGCGCAGGTGTTTCTGCACCAGGGCGTCGTGCCCGATGTCAATCTGGCCATGGCGGCTGGATGCGCGCATCGCTGGAGCGCCGCCCAGCTCTGCTGGCATGCCGAGACCGACGCCTGGGGTGAAACCGATATACCGGGGATCGCCATTGCCGGCGACGGCGCCGCCATTGGCGGAGCGCTGGCCGCCGAATATCTGGGCCGGATCGCGGCCCATGGCGCGCTCCACAGGTGCGGATGTCTGGGCCGCGCGGAACGCGACAGCCTTGCCGCGCCGTTCCGGCGCGCCCTGGCCGGGGAAATGCGTCTGCGCCCCTTCCTCGACGCCCTGTTCCGGCCGCCCCGGCGTTTGCGCATTCCTCAAGGCGACGCCACCATCGTGTGCCGCTGCGAGGAGGTGCCGGCGGCGCTCATCCGCGAATCCGTCGCCCTTGGCTGTCTCGGGCCCAACCAGCTGAAGAGTTTCAGCCGTTGCGGCATGGGCCCGTGCCAGGGGCGGTTCTGCGGATTGACGGTGAGCGAGATGATCGCCGAGGCCCGGGGTGTCGGCGTTGCCGAAGTCGGCGCGCTGCGCCTGCGCCCGCCGGTAAAGCCGCTGATGCTGGAAGAGCTGGCCGCCCTGGCGGTGGAACCTGTGTCCATGCCGGGGAAGCGCTGATCCCGTGGCGTCTTCCACTCATACCGCGGATGCCATCGTCATCGGCGGCGGCCTGCACGGATGCGCGGCGGCGCTCTATCTGGCGCGCTCCGGGCTTCGTTCCATCATCGTTGAAAAGGACCATGTCGGGCGTCATGCCTCAGGCGTCAATGCAGGCGGCGTGCGCCGGCTTGGCCGGGCCCTGCCGGAGTTGCCCCTCGCCGATGCGGCCCTCGCCCAATGGCGCAATATTCGCGATCTGGTCGATGATGACTGCGGGTTCGCCTCTCCCGGCCAGGTCAAGGTGGCGGAAACCGAGGCCGAGCTGCAGGCCCTGAAGGCGCGCCGGGAAACGCTGCTGGCGCACGGTTTCGGGCATGAGGAGATCATCGACGCGAAGCAGCTGCGGGAGCTGGTGCCCGCTCTTGCGCCCCATTGCGTGGGCGCCATGCGGGTGCGCGGCGACGGCCACGCCGATCCGTTTTCGACCATGCAGGCCTTCAAGCGCAAGGCGCTCTCCCTCGGCGTTCGCATATTCGAGCGCGCGCCGGTCGAAACATTACAAAAGCGGGGCGGAACCTGGCGGGTTACATCCGCGCGAGGCGGCCTGGAAGCCCCGGTTATCGTCAACTGCGCCGGCGCCTGGGGCGGGCGCATTGCCGGCATGCTTGGCGACTACGCGCCGGTGGAGGTCCAGGCCCTGATGCTGATGATCACCGAACGCCTGAAACCTTTTGTCAAACCGGTGATCGGGGCGCAGGGGCGCTCCCTCTCCTTCAAGCAGTTTGGCAACGGGACCGTACTGATCGGCGGGGGCTACCGGGGCCGGGCCGAGCCGGAACGCAATCTGACCCATCTGGACTTCGGCGGTCTCGCCGCCAACGCCGCCGCGGCGGCGGCGCTGTTTCCGGCCATGCGCGGAGCCCGGATATTGCGCTGCTGGGCGGGAATAGAGGGGCACATGCCGGACGGCATTCCGGTTATCGGCGCAGGTATGGAGGAGGGCGTATTTCACGCCTTCGGGTTTTCCGCCCACGGCTTCGCCCTGTCCCCCATCGTGGGAAAGATCATCGCCGATCTTGTCGCGACCGGCGCCGCCGACCTGCCCATCGGCGCTTTTTCCATTGGCCGGTTTTCCAGGCCCGCGGCCTGAAACAAATCCGCTGGCCGTGTGGTTGAAAGCTGTCCACGGACCCTAGATGAAGCGCGGCGGCCCGGTCGTGCCCTTTTCGTCGCGCGGCAGTGCGTCGTTGCGCATCTTTCGCAACAGGCGCAGGCGTTCGATGGCGCTGGCGCTCAGGCGCTGGGACAACGCCATGACCTGCGGGTCCTGGGCAGTTTCGAAGACCTGGTCGTAATAATCGAATATGCGGCCGGCTTCGACGGCCAGTCTCGCCCAGTTGTCCGCGCCGGCCGGGCGTGCGCCAACCGGGCGCCCGGCAATTTTCTCCAGCCGCTTCAGGGGGCGGTCCAGCCGTCTTGAAGGGTGCGTGTCTTGCGCCATCGGTTCAAGTCCGGCGATGATTTTGTCTGTCGCCGTCATGATGGCGCCAATCCCGCCCCCCACCTCGTCATGGCATTCCAGAAGCCGGCGGAAATAACGCTCGATCGCCAGGGCGACATATACAAAGTCCTCAAGAGCGTCTATCCGCCGTATATCGGGAAACTGGGCGATCTCCTCGCTGATGCGCAACGCATGGTAGGCGATCCGGCGCTCGATCCTGTATCGCGCCGCGCGATCAAGACAGTCGCCGGCCGCTTTCATCAGCACGGCGCGTTCCCCGGGGCCATCCGCCCGGCTTGCCAGATCGATAATATCGCCGAACAGCGCCATCTCATTGTCGACGGCAAAGGCCCAGACCGCATATTGGGAGGGGAAATCCGAAATGGTCACCGGACCGGGCGATCCGCGCGCCACGATCGGCTCGGGCGCTGCGCCGGTTTTCTCACCAGCGGTTTGCGGCTTTGTGTTCGCCTGTTTCCCGGCGTCCGCGGCGAGGGCGATAAACGGCGCCTCAAGGTCCGTTTTGCCTATCTGACCCATGGTTCTGGCCAGGCCGCCATAAAGTTGCGCAAGCGCTTTGCGGCGCTCGCGGACAAACGAAAGTTCGCCACTGCTATTCTTGATCAGGCGCTCGGAACTCATCGTGTCCACGGTATTTCGGCCGCTCGTCAAACACGCGGGCAATGTCACACTTGTCCTGGTCATCTGGCTTGATGAATGTCAAGATGTCCGCCGCCGCCGGTCCCTATGTTTATTCATCACTTGCTCCGGCCGGACCGCAATCGGCTACTCTTAGAGCACCGAGGATAAGATGCCAATTCTCGTGCGGCTGTTGTTTTTGATCCTCGTACTGCCGGTGCTGATTTCCGCACAGGGCACAACTGCGTTTGCCGGTAATCTGCAACGCTTTCTCGACAAGCTCGATCTCAAGCAGGTTTATCCGGCGGCGGAGACGATCGGAGCGCTCGAGGGGAACCCTCCCGTCGCCGTGGCTGCCGCCGGCGGCAAGAAAATCGGCTATGTCTTCCTGAACTCCGATTTCGCCGGCGCGACCGGCTATTCCGGAAAGCCGTTCCACGTTCTTGTCGGCCTCGATCTGAATGGCGTCGTCACCGGCGCGCAACTGGTCGAGCATCACGAACCGATCGTGCTGATCGGCATTCCGGAAAAACGAATCCGCACTGTCATCGATGGCTATGCCGGACGCGATGCCACGGCCCTGGCGCGGGACGACAGCTGGCAACATGATATCGATATTGTCAGCGGCGCGACGGTGACCGTGATGGTGATCGACGACAGCATTCTTCGCTCGGCGATCAAGGTCGCGCGCCGTTACGGGCTCGGCGGGTTGCAACCGGACGAAAAGGCGGGCGCGGGCCCGTCCGCCGAAGTCGATATGGGCAAGAAATCGGTCCGGGACTGGGCGGCGCTGGCCGGCGAGGGGTCTGTACGATCGCTCAATCTCTCGGTCGGCCAGATCAACAAGGCGTTTGAGCGGTCGGGCGACACGGTCGCGGCCCAGAGGGCCGAACAGGGCGCGCCGCAGGACACCTTCATTAATCTGAGCGTGGCGCTCGTCTCGGTGCCGACAATCGGCGCCAGCCTGCTGGGCGCCAACGAGTACCGCAATCTGAAAAAGAAGCTCGGCCCGAAGCAGCATGCCATATTGCTTGCCGGGCAGGGCCGGTACTCCTTCAGGGGCTCCGGCTTCGTGCGGGGCGGACTGTTCGACCGCATTCAGCTCATTCAGGGTGACAACTCCGTCCGCTTTCGCGACAAAAACTACAAACGTCTGCGGAAGGTCGCGGCGGAGGGCGCGCCGGACTTTACCGAAGTGGCGCTGTTTACAATTCCCGATACGATCCCCTTCGATCCGGCCGAACCGTGGCGTATCGAACTGCTGGTCGGGCGTGCGACCGGTCCGACGGACAAGGCCTTTCTGACTTTCGATCTGAGCTACCGCCTGCCGGCAAAGTATCTGAAGCGCGTGCAGCCGGCCCCCGCCCCCGAGACGGCCTGGAGAACGGCGCCGGACGCGAACGCGGGCGCCGCCCCCGCCGTGTCGGGAGTCTGGAAGCGGCTCTGGAAGCAGAAGACCGGCCAGCTGGTTGTGCTCATGGTGGCCCTCACGATCCTCACGGCGATCTTTTTCTTCCAGGACTGGCTTGCCCGGCGTCCGCGGCTGACCGAAGCGGTCAGGATCGGTTTCCTGACCTTCACCCTCTTCGGGATCGGATTTTACGCCAACGCGCAGCTTTCGGTCGTCAATGTGATGACTTTCTTCAACTCACTGATAACCAATTTCCATTGGGAGTATTTCCTGCTCGAACCGTTGATTTTCACCATTTGGGTGGCGGTGGCGGCCTCGCTGATGTTTTGGGGGCGCGGCGCCTTTTGCGGCTGGCTGTGCCCGTTCGGCGCGTTGCAGGAATTACTGAACCGGGTGGCCAAGGCGATCCGGATACCGCAGGTTACAGTACCCTGGGGACTTCATGAGCGGGTCTGGGCGTTCAAATACATGCTCTTTCTCGCCCTGTTCGGTGTCTCGCTTTATTCGCTGTCGCTGGCCGAGCAACTGGCCGAGGTCGAGCCGTTCAAGACCGCGATTATACTCAAATTCGCCCGCGAATGGCCCTATGTGCTGTTCGCCGTGTTGCTGCTGGCCGCCGGTCTGTTCATAGAGCGTTTTTACTGCCGGTATCTGTGTCCGCTCGGGGCGGCGCTCGCCATTCCGGGCAAGTTCCGGCTGTTCGAGTGGCTCAAGCGCTACAAGCAATGCGGCTCTCCGTGCCAGCGCTGCGCCGTGGACTGCATGGTTCAGGCAATCCACCCGGAGGGACAGATCAACCCGAATGAATGTCTATACTGCCTGCACTGCCAGGTACTTTACCACGATGCCCATCGTTGTCCGGTTGTGATCCAGCGCCGCCTCAGGCAGGAGCGCCGCGATCTGCCGCCACTTGCCCGGATTTCGGAACGGATCCGCCGTTCCGGCAGGAGCGCCGGGCAGCGCAGAACTGAAAAAGTTGAATAAAAGTTTGTAACGTCTTGGATCTGAAAAAAGGAGGAGATTGAAAATGGCGAATCTCAAACATCTGAAGGAGCGGAAGAAGACTGGACCGAGCCGGCGCGATGTGCTCACCGGCCCGGCGAAACTTGCCGCGGCCGGCGCATTTGTGAGCGCTGGCGGAGCGGGCGGACTGCTGACCGGCTCGATGCTGGCGGCGCCCGCGGCCAATGCCGCCGAGGGCAAAGGAAGTGTCGGACCCGGCGAACTCGATGAGTATTACGGCTTCTGGTCGAGCGGCCAGGCAGGCGAATTGCGTATTATGGGCGTGCCGTCGATGCGCGAGCTGATGCGTGTTCCCGTGTTCAACCGGTGCAGCGCGACCGGCTGGGGCCAGAGCAACGAAAGCAAGAAGATCCTCACCGAGGGACTTCTGCCGGAAACCAAAGAGTATCTCGATAAGCATGGCGAGGTCTGGCTCAATGGCGATCTTCACCATCCGCATATGTCTTTCACGGACGGCACTTACGACGGCCGCTATCTGTTCGTGAACGACAAGGCGAATACGCGCGTCGCGCGGATCCGCTGCGATGTCATGAAGTGCGACAAGATCATCGAGATTCCGAATGCCTCGAGCATCCACGGACTTCGCCCCCAGAAGTTTCCGCGCACGGGCTATGTCTTCGCCAATGGCGAGCACCGGGTTCCGATCCCCAATGACGGGAAGATCCTCGACGAGCCGGAGAAGTATCACGCTGTGTTCACCGCGATCGACGGCGACACGATGGAGATCGCCTGGCAGGTCATTGTCGACGGCAATCTTGACAACTGCGACGCCGACTATCAGGGGCTCTATGCCATCTCGACCTGTTACAATGGCGAGGAAGGCGTGACCCTCGCGGAAATGACCGCAAACGAGCAGGACTGGGCGGTTGTCTTCGATCTCAAGGCCATTGAGGCGGCGGTCAAGAAGGGCGACTTCAAGAAAATAGGCGGCGTGCCCGTCCTCAACGGCCAAAAGGGCTCGAAATACACCCGCTACATCCCGATCTCGAACAGCCCGCATGGCTGCAACACGGCCCCCGACGGGCGGCATGTGGTGATCAACGGCAAGCTGTCGCCGACCGTTTCGGTCATCGACGTCACCAAGCTGCCGGATGTCTTCGCCGACAAGATCAAGCCGCGCGGCTGCATCGTCGCGGAACCGGAACTGGGCCTGGGTCCGCTGCATACGGCATTCGACGGAAAGGGCAACGCCTATACGACGCTGTTCCTCGACAGCCAGGTTGCCAAGTGGAGCATCGAAAAAGCGATCCGCGCTTTCAAGGGCGAAAAAGTCAACCCGATCCTCGACAAGGTCGACGTCCATTATCAGCCCGGCCACAACCATTCGGCGATGGGCGAAACAAAGGAGCCCGATGGAAACTGGCTGGTGTCGCTGAACAAGTTCTCCAAGGACCGGTTCCTGAATGTCGGCCCGTTGAAGCCGGAGAACGATCAGTTGATCGACATCAGCGGCGATAAAATGAAGCTGGTGCATGACGGTCCGACTTTTGCCGAGCCCCATGACTGCATCATCGTCCGCGCCGATATCGTCAATCCGAAGAGCGTCTGGGATCGCAAGGATCCGATATGGGAAGAGGCGCGGCAGCAGGCGAAGAAGGACAAGGTCGATCTCGACTGGGGTGAACATGTCATCCGCGACGGCAACAAGGTGCGTGTCTATATGCACTCGGTGGCGCCGTCATTCAGCCTCGAGAAATTCACCGTGAAGCAGGGCAACGAGGTAACCGTCTATGTCACTAATATGGACGACGTGGATGACCTGACGCACGGCTTCACCCTGTCCAACTACGGCATCGCGATAGAAGTCCCGGCGCAGGCGACCGCCTCGGTAACCTTCATTGCCGACCGGCCGGGGGTCCATTGGTTCTACTGCCAGTGGTTCTGCCATGCGCTTCATATGGAAATGCGCGGCCGTATGCTGGTCGAGCCAAAGTCGTAACCATGGCGCTGCCCTCGCGAACAGCGCTGCGCGCCGCGACCCTGGGCCTTTTGGCGCAGATTGCGGCCGCGGTTGCCATGCCGGACGCGGGGGCGGCGGCCACCTTGAAAATCGAGCCCGGGGGGGAGCGTCTTGCCGAGGCCCTCTCCCGGGCGTCTCCGGGAGACATTCTGGTCCTGGAGCCGGGCATTCATAACGGGCCGGTTGTGATCGGCAAATCTCTTGTCCTCGAAGGCAGGGCCGGCGCGGTCATCGATGGCGGCGGCGCCAGCCGCGTCATCACCGTGGACGCGCCGGATGTCACCGTGCGCGGCATAAAGGTGACAGGTTCGGGAGGCCTGCTGGAGACCGAAGACAGCGGTATTTTCATTACCCGTAAGGGCGACCGCGCGCTCATTGCGAACAACCGGATCGAGGGCAATCTGATCGGCGTTTACCTCAAGGGGCCGAAACAGGCGCGGGTGTCCGGCAATCGCATTATCGGCCTGAGCGCAATGCGCCTGGCCGAACGGGGCAACGGCGTGCAGCTCTGGAATACACCCGGCTCGATCATCGAGAATAATGAGATCAGCGCGGGCCGCGACGGTATTTTCGTCACCACCAGCAAGCGCAATATTTTCCGGCGCAACCGGATTCACGGTGTGCGCTTCGCAATTCATTACATGTACACCAACGACAGCGAGGTGAGCGGCAACGTTTCCCGGGGCAACCATCTCGGCTATGCCATCATGTACTCCTCGCGCATCCGCATGACCGGAAACCGGTCCGAGGGTGACCGCGACCGCGGCATTATGCTCAATTACGCAAACCGGTCCCAGTTCACGGGAAACAGCGTGAGCGGCGGCGCGGAAAAATGCGTTTTCATTTACAATGCCAACCGCAACCAGTTTCGCGGCAACCGGTTCGAGGGGTGCGGCGTCGGCATTCATTTCACCGCCGGGTCGGAACGCAATGTTATTTCCGGCAACGCTTTCATCGACAATCGCACGCAGGTCAAATATGTCGGTACCCGCCATGTGGAATGGTCCGAAAAGGGCCGCGGAAATTACTGGAGCGACAATCTTGCTTTTGATCTCGATGGCGACGGACGGTCCGACCGGGCATACAAACCGAATGACCTGGTGGACCAGCTTGTATGGCGGCACCCGGCGGCCAAGCTGTTGCTGACGAGTCCGGCGGCACAGCTCCTGCGCTGGGCGCAATCGGTCTTTCCGGCGGTCTTTCCCGGCGGCGTGAGCGATAGCGCGCCGCTTATGGTCCCTCCGGCGGGCGCGGTGAAGTAGCAATGGCGGCGGATCGAAGAATGCGAACCGGGCGGAAGGATATTCGCCACCCCCCGCAATGGGCCGGGGGCGGTGTCTCGGTTCGGCTTGAGGACGTCAGCAAGCGTTACGGCGCGCATGAAGTGGTGCGCGGCGTCAGTCTCGAGGCGCATCCCGGCGAGTGCCTGGCGCTTCTCGGGCCGAACGGCGCCGGCAAGACGACGTTGTTCAAGCTGATGCTCGGGCTGGTTCAGCCGGGCAGCGGACATGTCACGCTTGAACGCTCCGGTCCCGCCGCGTCGGAAGGGCGGCCGGTTAGAGAGAAGATCGGTTTTCTGCCGGAAAATGTCGCGTTTTACGATGCCATGACCGGCGCGGAGGTGCTGGCTTTTTATGCGCGGCTCAAGGGCGCTTCGCTGCCCGGCTGCGCGCTGCTGCTGGAGCGCGTCGGGCTTGGAGAGGCTGCATCGAAAACGGTGCGCACCTACTCCAAAGGCATGCGCCAGCGTCTGGGCCTGGCCCAGGCCCTGCTGGGCGACCCGGAACTGCTGGTGCTGGACGAGCCCACCTCCGGCCTCGACCCGGCGCTGCGCCGGGACTTTCTGGAGATCATCGCCACGCTGAAGGCAGCCGGCGTCACGATCATCATTTCAACCCATGCATTGACCGAAATCGAAGCGCATGCCGACCGGTTCGCCATAATCGAGCGGGGCTCCATCGTCGCGTCCGGTACGCTGCCGGAGCTGCGCCGCCGGGCGGGCCTGCCGGTGCGGATCCGTTTGTCATTGGCGCCCGGGGCGGTGGCGGCGCTGATCCGTGGAATCGGCGGCCGCAAGCCGCCTCTGAGGGTCTGTGACGGCACGCTCGAATTCAGTTGTTCGGAGGCGGAGAAAATGGCGCTGATCCGCAAAATCGCGCGCCTCGATATTCCCATCGATGATCTTTCGATCCGGACGCCGCGCCTTGACGACATCTATGCCCATTTCACAACCGGTGAGGCCGCGCAATGAGAGCGCTCGCGACAATTGCGATGAAGGAATTCCGCGACGGCCTGCGCAACCGCTGGGTGACCGCCGCCGTATTGCTGCTGGCCGGCCTTGCGCTCGCCGTGACCTTCCTCGGATCGGCCCCTGTGGGTACGGTCAAGGCCACGCGCCTGGCCATAACGGTTGTCAGCCTCGCCAGCCTGTCCGGTTATATCGTGCCTCTGATCGCGCTCATGCTGTCCTTTAACGCCATTGTCGGCGAGGTTGAGCGCGGCACGATGCTGCTCTTGCTTTCATATCCGATTTCCCGCTGGCAGGTGATCGGGGGCAAGTTTCTGGGGCATCTGGCGATTCTCGCCGTCGCGGTCGTTATTGGATACGGCGCTGCCGGGCTGGCGCTTGTATTGCTGGCGGATACCGCCGGCGAGGATGTGGCCGCGCTGCTCGGCCTGATGGGGAGTTCGGTGCTGCTGGGCGCCGTGTTCCTGATGCTCGGCTATCTGGTGAGCGCCTTGTCGCGCGAGAATGCGACCGCCATCGGGCTTTCGGTCGGGCTCTGGCTGGCTATCGTCGTTCTGTATGACATTGCCCTGCTTGGTATTCTCATGGCCGATACCGGTCAGGCGATCGGCGAGCAGGCCTTCGCATGGCTGCTGATTGTCAATCCGGTGGACGCTTTTCGTGTTTTCAACCTGACCCAGTTCGCCAATGTCGAGGCCGTCGCTGGCCTCACCGGCTTCGGCAAGTCGGCTGTCGTCGCGCCGTCGCTCGCCTTTGCCGCGATGGCCTCCTGGGTCGTGGCGGCGGGTCTGCTGGCGCTCGCCCGGTTCCAGTGGAGCGAGACATGAGGAGGGCCGGCGCCGCTATTTTGGCGTTTGCCGTGCCGGCGCTGGTTCTCGCCGGTTGCTACGGCGAGGCGGATGCGGAACTTCCCCCGCCATATGAAATCACGCGTGAGGCGTCCGGCTATTATTGCCGGATGATTGTCGCCGACCATCCCGGGCCCAAGGCGCAGATCCATCTGAAGGGCCGGGACGCTCCGCTCTGGTTTCCCTCGGTGCGCGACGCCTTTACGTTCGCAATGCTTCCCGGCGAGGCAAAAAATATTCGCGCAATCTACGTCAACGACATGGGGCGGGCAAAGAATTGGCGGTCTCCCGAAGCGGGCACATGGATCAATGTCCGGGATGCTTACTATGTACTCGGCAGCTCGCGCATGGACGGGATGGGGCAGCGGGAGGTTATTCCCTTCGGAACCGCCGAGGCAGCCGCGGCATTCGCCGCTGAATTCGGCGGCCGCGTCGCCGGATACGCCGATGTGCCCGCCGATTATGTCCTGGGCGATGACGGTTCTTCGGCAACCAGCCGCGGGAGCGGCGAGGGCCCGGGCGCCGGGCGACAGGATGGAGCGATCTGATGACGCATAAATTGCCGATTACGCGCCGCCGCATGCTGCAGATTTCCGCGGCGGCCGGCGGCATGGCGCTGATCCCCGCGGGCGGCCCGTGGGCCAGTGCGAACCAGCCCCTGGTTTGGCGCGGTATCGCGCTGGGGGCGCCGGCGTCGATCAAGCTCTATTCTCCGGCGATCGGCGACGCCCGCAAGACGCTCGAGCGCGCGATCGCCGAACTGCGCCGGCTGGAGGGCGTTTTCAGCCTGTATCTGCCGGAATCGGCTCTCTCGCGCCTCAACAGGCACGGGGAGTTGCGCTATCCGCCACTGGAGCTGGTGGGCCTGTTCAGCCAGGCAAAGGCGATCGCATTTGAGACCGGCGGCGCGTTCGATCCCACGATCCAGCCGCTCTGGGCGCTCTATGCCGAGCACTTTGCGCGCACCCCTTCGGCGGTATCGGGACCGCCGCCCGCCGAGATCGCCCGCGTTCTGGGCCGCGTCGACTATCGCGCCATTGAACTTTCCGCCGAACGCATCGCGTTCAGGCGCCGCGGCATGGCCGCCAGCCTCAACGGAATCGCGCAAGGCTATATTACCGACCGGGTCGCCGATATCCTGCGCGAGGCGGGCTTTGGCCAGGTTCTCATCGATCTTGGAGAGCCCCGCGCCCTGGGCACGCATCCCTCGGGGAGGCCCTGGCGGGTCGGCGTGCGCGCGCCTGACGGGGCCGGGATCATCCGCAGGATGGAAATCATCGACAAGGCGGTCGCGACATCGGCTCCGCTGGGCACGCCTTTCGAGCCGACCGGGAGGTTCCACCATTTGCTCGATCCGCGCACCGGGGAGAGCGCCGGCAATTATGAAAGCGTCACGGTCACCGCGCGGAACGCGACCCTGGCGGACGGGTTCTCGACCGCTTTTTCAGCAATGGCGTGGGATGATGTTCTGCGGATTGTCCGCCGGTCCGGCGCGCTGCGGGTCGATGCCCTGGGCGTTGGAGGTGAAGCGCTCAGCGCGGTCCGGTGAACCGGCCGCCCGGCCTTAAATCCACGCGCCCTGCATCCGGTTCCCGGAGCATTCCAAGAGCCTGGTCGCGGAACTGTAATAGTTTTCCATCGCGCAACCTACTGAATTGCCGTGCCGTTTTCATGATTTTCCTAAACACCGGAACAGGGAATTTTCTGACGCGGATCAGGGAACCGTATTACCGGTTTGCCGCAGGTTCAAATCCTTGGCACGCATCACCCTTTACCCGCCTGGATAACTTGACCCTTTTCCACAAAATCTAAATCTAAATCTATAGCCTAAGGTGATTGCATTCCATCTCAATGCGCACATTGTATTTAGCACTTTTTACGTCTGCTGCTGGGGGTGGAGCGGATAGAAATTGGTCACCGGGTTTTCGGCAGAAGTTGACCCTGAGCGGTCATTGCCGATCAACGAGTTCAAGCTGCAAACAAGCGCTCGATCGGCACTTCAGCGGCATCTTTAATCGGGCGGGACAGATAGAACTCGGCGAGAAGATTGCCCTCGGCCTCCTTGCCGGCCGGGTCGATGCCCTCGTCCCGCAATTGCTCCAATACCTGCCCTTGTTCCTCGGTCGAGGCGAACTCGCGCTGAACGAAGGCTTGGCCTTCAAGTTTCTCGGTGATATAGCCCCAGCCGGACAAGGTCTCCTCGATGGCGTCGAACGGGAACATCCGCAGCACGAAGTTGGCAATCCAGGGCTGTCGGTCACGCGTGATCGCCGGCAGCAGGCGCTCGAAGCTCTTCTCGGTGACATAACCAACGCAACCCGTCGACGTCACCAGATCAACCGGAGCCAATTCTTCCTCTGCTGACGCAGGAAGTGGTTCGGTTTCGAGATTGAGCGCGAGGCCTTTATACAGCAGCCCTACTTCTTCGGCAAAAGCAACGGCGTTCTCAGCCATATCGAGTCCAATCACTTCGATGTCTTCGGGCTCGTCAAGATCGGCGAAAAAGTGCTGGTCGTATTCTATAACTTCCTCCGGCGTAGCATCCGCCAGTCTCTTTTGCCCCCAGTGTTGGTAAAGCTGGGGCATCGACAGATCGTGTTTGAGGAGTGCCGCGTTAACGCCATAGGAACAGCCCAGATCCAGCACGTGCACCGTGTCGTCCTGGCGTCGCTGCAAGTGGCCGATCAGTTTCTGGAAGATCGGTTTGGCAGCGCACGGTATGGCATAGCCGAGCTTTTTCAGTTCACGGAAATATGCCCTCGGGTCGGACTGATCATAGATATGATCCATGTTGGCTTTGGCTTCATTGATCTCGTCAAAGGCGGCATCGCCTGTCATCGGTCTTCTCCGCGGTTTTCCAATTGTCGCAGTTTGTTCGATCGCGAACGCCGCACGGCCGTCTTCGACCGCCACCTCGTATCCGGGACGAGCAAACATGTCGCCGCCGCGTGAGTGCGGTGCGAGCCAAAAAGTCACTATGTGAGCTTGCTTGGGGGGCCTACCACAGGTATCCCCATAAGCTCAAGTCTACGGGTAGGGCATAGCAGCGCAACGGCCGCTGTCAGGGGTAGAACTTGCCATTGGCTGCTGGTTCGGCGGCTATGCGCTCGGAAACTGCCGCTCCGGACAGCCGGCATTTTCGGCTCAAGATGACCCTGGGCGGACCTTCACGAGCGCCAGACAGCCTCAGTGCTTGGTTTTGTCGGATGATGCGCTAATGTGGAGTTCTACAGCCTTGCGAATCTCCTTCCATAGTTCTTGCACGTCTTGTTGGCCCCGTGACTGAAGCTCTGCAATCCGCAGATCGACCTCCGTCAAAGCGTCGTCACCATATCGGTTGATCATGTTCTGAGCGGCCGACAGTACTGTTTTCTTATCGATTGTCATTGCAAGCGCTGCGCCGCGCAAAAAATCGGGTCACACATATTTTTGTAAGAGCAAACTCTATAACGTGCCTTGACTTTGGTCATGTTGTCCACACCGGCACGAATGTGTGGTTGACGCTTCTGGTGCGCACCGTAAGACTGACCGGACGGACAGCTTCTACCTTCAGATGCTTATGAACCGCGTCAAATCAAACCATAATTGCGCCAATTGCCCCTCGCGGCAAAAGACCGAATGGCGGGCTCTCGGCGCGAGTGAATTGGCATTGGTGGATCAGGCCAAGCAAACACGCACGTTTGAGCCGGGGATGACCCTTTATCATCAGGGAGATCAGGGGGGCGGTGTTTACTGCATCCAATCGGGGCTGATCGGTTTGCGGCGCATAGACGAAAACGGAAAATCGGTTCTGCTTCGATTGTGTTCCGCGGGAACGACGGTCGGCTATCGGGCCATCTTGAGCAAACAGGCCCAACGCGACACGGCGGAGGTCCTTTCCTCCAGTGTTGTCTGCCTCGTTGGGCGCTCTCTTGTAACGAAGCTGCTGGCGGCAAGCCCGCAACTGGGAGAGCGGTTTCTGCAGCGTCTTCTCGAGGACGTGGACGAAATCGAAGATGACTATGCCAGGAGCCTGATGCTGAGCCAGAAATCGAGATTTCTACATGTGATGTTGGTGTTCTACGAGCGGCTCGGTTATCAGGACGAAACCGGAAAACCCGTTTTGGAACTGCCGATTCAGCGAGGTGACATAGCCTCGCTAATTGGAGCCCGGCCGGAATCGATTTCTCGTCTGATACACAAGGTTCAGACTGAGGGGCTGCTGCATTTCGACAGCAGGCGGGTGATGTTTACCGATATGGACGCGGTTCTGCGTGAAGTGCCGGATGCCCCGGAATCAGGTGCCGGATAAATTTGGATTGGGGTGCCGGATACTATCGGAACAGGGTGCCGGATGACCCCGGAATACGCACGCGTATGGAAACGTGGCGCAAAACTTCCGATTTCGGATCAATAAGCGGACGTCTCTTGAATATGCCAGGAACGCGTGTTTTTGACCCAGCCTGTGTAGAAACGCTGTGCATGCTATGATTCTCGCGTGATTTGCGCGGGAGGCAATGATGAGCCGTTTTATTGAGGGTGAAGACCGCAGCCAGGGCACTTTGTTTCCGGAAAGCTTGGAAGACTGGATCGATGAGGACAATCCAGTTCGGGTGATCGATGTGTTTGTCGATGAGCTCACTCTGGGTGACTTGGGGTTCGCACGGGTTGAGGCGGCTTGCACGGGCAGGCCTGGCTATCATTGTTGCGATTTGCTGAAGCTTTATATCTACGGCTATCTCAACCGGGTTCAGTCGAGCCGGCGTCTTGAGCGTGAAGCGGGGCGCAATGTCGAGGTGATGTAGCTGACCGG
>BDTT01000053.1 GCA_002897995.1 bacterium BMS3Bbin10
ATGTCGAGCTGATCGTGCCGATTGCGATGGAAGCGCAGCTGCGCTTCGCCATCCGCGAGGGCGGCCGCACGGTGGGCGCCGGCGTCGTGGCGGAAATTATCGAGTAGGGAAATTTGAAAAACCGGTGATCCCACAGAGGGGCTGCCGGTTTTCTTCACAAGGGTAGCGACATGCAAAGCCAGAATATCCGTATCCGGCTTAAAGCCTTCGACCATCGCATTCTCGATGTGTCGACGAAGGAGATTGTGAACACGGCCAAGCGCACCGGCGCGGAAGTCCGCGGGCCAATCCCCCTGCCGACCCGGATTGAGAAATACACGGTCAACCGGTCGCCGCATGTCAACAAGAAGAGCCGCGAGCAGTTTGAGATGCGTACGCATAAACGGCTGCTCGATATTATCGATCCGACGCCGCAAACGGTGGACGCGCTGATGAAGCTTGATCTCGCCGCCGGTGTCGACGTGGAAATCAAACTCTAGCGCCTGAACGTTCAGGCGAATTTGGAGACGAAGTGATGCGCTCAGGCGTGATTGCACGGAAAGTTGGAATGACCCGCATCTTTACCGATGCCGGGGAGCATATTCCCGTGACTGTGCTGCAGCTGAACAAATGCCAGGTTCTCGCGCAGAGGACCGAGGAGAAAAACGGATATACGGCTGTGCAGGTTGGTTCCGGAATGGCCAGGGTCAAGAACGTGTCGCGCGCCGAGCGGGGTCATTTTGCCCGCGCCAAGGTCGAGCCCAAAAGCCGCGTCGCGGAATTTCGTGTCAGCCCCGAGAATTTGATCGATATCGGTGCGGAGATTACCGCCGACCATTTCCTCGAGGGGCAATTCGTGGATGCCTGCGGAACCAGCGTGGGCAAGGGTTTTGCGGGCGCGATGAAGCGCCATGGGTTTAGCGGGCTTCGCGCCAGTCATGGCGTATCCATCTCCCACAGGAGCCACGGCGCAACCGGTCAGTGCCAGGATCCGGGCAAGGTCTTCAAGGGCAAGAAAATGGCCGGCCAGATGGGCAACAAGCAGTGTACAACGCTCAATCTTCGCGTCGTCAGGACGGATGTGGAGCGCGGCCTGATTATGGTCCGCGGCGCGGTTCCGGGCGCCAAGGGCGGCTGGATTTTGCTGCGCGATGCGGTGAAGAAGGCCTTGCCGGAAGGCGTGCCGGTGCCAGGCGCATTCCGTGGCGGAAATGGCGGTTCGAAGGCGGCGGCGGATGATGCTCCCGTTGAAGAAGCGCCCGGGGCGGAAACGCAGGATGACGGCACGGCCGAGAATGTGACCGACCAGGATAAGGGTCAGGACAAATGAAGGCGGACGTAACAACATTGGAGGCCAAGAAGGCCGGCACCGTCGATTTGCCGGACGATGTTTTTGGCCTGGAGCCCCGCGCCGACATTCTGCATCGCATGGTGCGCTATCAGCTCGCCAAGCGGCGTGCGGGCACCGTGTCCGTGAAGGACCGCTCGCAGATAACCGGCAGCACGGTGAAGATTATGAATCAGAAAGGGTCGGGGCGCGCGCGGCACTCGACCCGAAAGGCCAATCTGTTTCGCGGCGGCGGCAAGACCTTTGGTCCAAAGCCGCGCGATCATTCGATCTCGCTGCCCAAGAAGGTTCGCGCGCTGGCTTTGCGTCATGCCTTGTCGGCCAAGGCGAAGTCAAACGAACTGATTGTGCTTGAAAAGGCGGAAATGAAGGAACCCAAGACGGGTGGCCTGAAGAAGAAACTAAAGAAGCTGGGACTCGCTTCGGCGCTTATTGTCGATGGCGCCGAGCTTGAGAAAAACTTCTCGCTTGCCGCGCGCAACATCGTTGGCGTCGACGTGCTGCCGGCCCAGGGCATCAATGTCTACGATATATTGCGGCGCGAAAAGCTGGTTTTGACCAGAGCGGCCGTTGAGGCGCTGGAGGCGCGTTTCAAATGAACCTCTTGGACGCATATGATGTGATTTTGAGCCCCTCCATCACCGAGAAATCGACACTGGTGTCGGAGCATAACCAGGTTATTTTCAACGTGCGGCGCACGGCGACCAAGCCGGAAATACGCGCTGCCGTCGAGCAGTTGTTCAATGTGAAGGTCAAGGCCGTGAATACCCTAAACCGAAAGGGCAAGATCAAACGGTTCAAGGGAATAATCGGCCGTCGTTCTGCTGTCAAAAAGGCGATCGTGACGCTTGAAGACGGCCAGAGCATCGACATCACGACCGGGCTGTAGGGACGAAGTAGAACCATGGCGCTGAAGACATTCAAACCAATGACGCCCGGCCAGCGGAATCTCGTTCTGGTCGATCGCGGTCATCTGTGGAAGGGGCGGCCGGTAAAGGCTCTGACGGAAGGCCTGATCGGCAAGGGTGGCCGCAATAACGCGGGGCGCATAACGGCGCGCCGCCGCGGCGGAGGCCATAAGCGGCTCTACCGGGTGGTCGACTTCAAGCGGAACAAGGCCGATGTGCCGGCGAGCGTCGAGCGGATCGAATACGATCCGAACCGCTCCGCCTTTATTGCCCTGCTGCGTTATGAAGATGGCGAACTGAGCTACATTCTGGCGCCCCAGCGTATCGCCATTGGCGACCAGGTCGTCTCCGGCGAGCATGTCGACGTCAAGCCCGGCAATGCCATGCCGCTGGCCAATACGCCAATCGGCACCATCGTGCACAATGTCGAGATGAAGCGCGGCAAGGGCGGCCAGATCGCGCGCGCCGCGGGCACTTATGTACAGCTCGTCGGGCGCGACTCGGGATATGCCATCCTGCGGCTGAATTCAGGCGAGACGCGCATGGTGCGGGCTGAATGCATGGCGACGGTTGGCGCCGTATCCAACCCGGATAACTCCAACATCAAGCTCGGCAAGGCGGGGCGCAAACGCTGGATGGGCAAGCGGCCCTCCGTACGCGGCGTGGCCATGAACCCGGTCGATCATCCTCACGGCGGCGGGGAGGGGCGCTCCTCGGGCGGCCGCCATCCGGTGACTCCGTGGGGCAAGCCGACCAAGGGCAAGCGTACACGCTCGAACCGCCGTACCGATAAACATATTGTCCGCAGCCGTCACCTGCGGAAGAAGAGATAAAGGAGCGCACTGGTGTCACGTTCGGTTTGGAAAGGCCCGTTTGTCGACGGGTATCTGCTCAAGAAGGCGGAAGCAGCGCGCGCAAGCGGCTCGAATGCGGTCATCAAGATCTGGAGCCGCCGTTCAACCATTCTGCCGCAGTTCGTAAGGCTGACATTCGGCGTGCATAACGGACAAAAGCACATTCCGGTGCTGGTGACCGAGGACATGGTTGGGCACAAGTTTGGCGAGTTCGCGCCGACGCGCACCTATCACGGCCACGCATCGGACAGGCGTGCGAGGAGGAGTTAGGGCTGATGGGCAAGGCAAAAAGAGAGCGTGTATTGCCCGAGAATGAGGCAAAGGCGGTGACGCGTTTGCTGCGTGTATCGCCGCAAAAGCTCAATCTGCTGGCGCAGCTCATTCGCGGCAAGAAGGTTGAAAAGGCTTTGGCCGATCTGACCTTCTCGCGCAAGCGCATCGCTGCCGAGGTGAAGAAGACGCTCCAGTCGGCGATCGCCAACGCAGAGAATAATCATGACCTGGACGTGGATGCGCTGGTCGTGTCGCAGGCCTTTGTCGGCAAGAATTTGGTGATGAAACGCTGGAAGCCGCGTGCGCGCGGCCGGGTTGGCCGGATCATCAAGCCATTTTCGCAGTTGACCGTCGTGGTCAGGCAAATCGAGGAGACCGTTTAATGGGTCAGAAGGTAAATCCGATCGGCCTGAGGCTCGGCATTAACCGGACCTGGGATTCACGCTGGTACGCGGACAAGGGCGAATATGGCAGGCTTTTGCACGAAGACATCAAGATTCGAAACCATGTTCTGAATATGCGCAGCCAGGCCGGCATTTCGAAAGTCGTGATCGAGCGGCCGCACAGGAAATGCCGGATCACGGTGCATACCGCCCGGCCGGGCATATTGATCGGAAAAAAGGGCAGCGACATTGAAAAGCTGCGCGCGAAACTGTCTTCCATGACGGATTCCGAGGTGCAGCTGAACATCGTCGAGGTGCGCAAGCCCGAGGTTGATGCAACGCTTGTCGCCGAAGGCATCGCGCAGCAGCTTGAGCGCCGCGTCGCGTTTCGCCGGGCCATGAAACGCGCGGTGCAATCGGCTATGCGCCTTGGGGCGCTGGGTATTCGCATCAATTGCGCCGGGCGGCTTGGCGGCGCGGAGATTGCGCGCATGGAGTGGTACCGTGAGGGGCGCGTCCCGCTGCATACGCTGCGCGCCGACATCGACTACGGGACGGCGCTGGGCCGTACCGCATACGGGATTATCGGAATCAAGGTCTGGGTCTTCAAGGGCGAAATCATGGAGCATGATCCCATGGCGCATGAGCGCAGGGCCCTTGAGTCGCAGGAAGGTGGACGTATGCGCCGCGAAGAAACGGCGCGTAAGTAAACCTGAACTGGATGTGAGCAAGAGGATTTTTTGAGATGCTGCAACCAAAGCGGACAAAGTTTCGCAAGATGCAGAAAGGCCGCATCAAGGGCGCCGCCAAGGGCGGCTGGTCATTGAATTTCGGGTCTTACGGTCTGAAGGCGCAGGCTCCCTCGCGGGTCACGGCCCGGCAGATCGAGGCTGCCCGGCGGGCCATGACGCGCCATATGAAGCGTGCGGGGCGCGTCTGGATTCGCATCTTTCCCGATGTGCCGGTTTCGAAAAAGCCGACCGAGGTGCGTATGGGCAAGGGCAAGGGTGTTCCCGAGTTCTGGTGCGCAAAGGTGAAGCCGGGCCGGATTATGTTTGAAGTCGATGGTGTGCCGGATGCGGTGGCCCGCGAAGCGCTGCGGCTTGCGGCGGCGAAATTGCCGCTCAAGACCAAGGTCGTTGCGCGTTTGGGCGACGGGTAGGGCTCCCCTGGTGAGGATGATGGAATGAAGTCGAGTGACTTGAGAGACCAGACGCCGGATCAGCTTGATGATGAGCTGTTGAGGCTGAAAAAGGAGCAGTTCAATCTGCGTTTTCAGGCGGCGAGCGGTCAGTTGCAGAATACCGCCCGTGTACGACAGGTCCGCCGTGATATCGCGCGGATCAAGACGATCGGTCAGGAAAAACGGGGCGAGGCCGCGGGCGCGGCCTCAAAAGGATAGGAGCCCATGCCAAAGAGAATCTTACAGGGCGTCGTCGTTAGCGATGCAAGCAACAAAACCATTGTCGTGCGGGTCGAGCGGCGTTTCACTCATCCGCTTTACAAGAAAGTTGTGCGGCGGAGCAAAAAATACCACGCCCATGACGAAGCCAATTCGGCGAAGGTCGGCGATAAGGTGCGCATTCAGGAATGCCCGCCGATTTCGAAAAACAAATGCTGGACGCTGGTTGCGGTTTGACAACGGGCGAAGGATTAAATGTGCCGGTGGCGAGGCTCGCCGCCGGAGCCAAGGCTGGCGGGACGCCAGAGGAATAAAGGGCAAGTGCCATGATACAGATGCAAACCAATCTCGATGTCGCCGATAATTCCGGCGCGCGCCGGGTGCAGTGCATCAAGGTGCTCGGCGGTTCCAAGCGGAAATATGCGTCCGTTGGAGACATCATTGTCGTCTCCGTGAAGGAGGCGATCCCGCGCGGCCGCGTCAAGAAGGGTGAAGTGATGCGGGCGGTCGTGGTGCGCACCGCCAAGGGCGTACGGCGCGCGGACGGCTCTCTTATCCGTTTCGATCGCAATGCCGCGGTGCTGGTCAATGCTCAGGGTGAGCCGATCGGCACGCGCATTTTTGGCCCTGTCACACGGGAATTGCGTACCAGGAAGCACATGAAAATCGTGTCCCTGGCACCGGAGGTTTTGTGAGAATGGCGATGCTGAAGATCAAGAAGGGCGATCATGTTGTGGTTCGCGCCGGCAAGGACAAGGGGAAGCACGGAGAGGTGCTGAAAGTCATACCGCGTGAAAACCGCGCCGTGGTGCATGGTGTAAATTTTGTCAAGCGCCACCAGCGCCAGACGCCGGAGCAGGATGGCGGCATAACCAGCCGCGAGGCGCCGGTGCATATTTCCAATCTGGCGCTGGAAGATCCCAAGGACGGGAAGCCGACCCGTGTGGGCTTCAAAACTTTGAAGGATGGCAGGAAAGTGCGTTTCGCAAAGCGCTCGGGGGAGGTGATCAATGACTGACGCCTATGTGCCGCGCCTCAAGAAGCTTTATAGCGAGACACTGCGTGATGAGATGGCAAAGGAGTTCGGCTATGCCAACCCCTTGCAGATACCCGGCCTCTCCAAGGTGGTCCTTAATATGGGCATTGGCGAAGCTGTCGCCGATTCCAAGAAAGTGCGGGCCGCCGCCGACGATCTGGCGCTGATCGCCGGTCAGAAGCCGGTAATCGTGAAGGCGCGCAGGTCCATCGCCACCTACAAGTTGCGCGAGGGCATGCCGATAGGTGTCAAGGTCACGCTGCGCAAGGACCGGATGTTCGAATTCGTGGACCGGCTTGTGACAATCGCCCTTCCGCGCGTGCGTGACTTCCGCGGCCTGAACCCGAAGAGCTTTGACGGGCGCGGCAACTTCGCACTCGGCATCAAGGAGCACATCGTGTTTCCGGAGATCGACTACGACAAGGTGTCCGATATCTGGGGCATGGATGTGATCGTGTGCACGACCGCGCCAAATGACAATGAGGCGAAATCGCTTCTCAAAGGATTCAATTTTCCGTTCCGGACCTAGGGTTCGAATTTGCGGACCCTGGGAACAAGGAGACCAAGGGATGGCCAAGAAAGGCTCAATTGAGCGCAATAACAAGCGGCGGCGTCTGGTGGCTAAATTCGCCAGCCGGCGCGCCCGTCTGAAAGAAATTGCCAACGACCGCACCCTGCCTGCAGAGGAGCGTTTTGCGGCGCGGCTTAAACTGGCTGAGCTTCCGCGCAACTCGGCGCCGACACGTGTTCGCAATCGTTGCGACGTAACCGGCCGGCCGCGGGCGTATTACCGCAAGCTCCGAATGTCGCGTATATCGCTGAGAGATCTGGCATCCCAGGGACTGATCCCGGGAATGGTAAAGTCGAGCTGGTAGGAGAACGCGTCCAATGACGATGACAGACCCACTTGGGGATATGCTGACCCGGATTCGCAACGCACAGATGCGCAGCAAATCCAAGGTCGCCACGCCCGCTTCCAGACTCAGGGCGCGCGTGCTCGATGTGCTTCAGGAGGAAGGCTACATTCGCGGCTATGCCCAGGTCGATTATGACGGCGGCAAGTCAGAATTGGAAATCGAGCTGAAATATTACGATGGCCAGCCGGTCATCAGGAAATTGCAGCGCGTGTCGAAACCCGGCCGGCGGGTGTATTCGTCCGTGCGGGATTTGCCGACTGTGATGAACGGGCTGGGGGTTGCGATTTTGTCCACGCCCAAGGGTGTTATGTCGGACACCAAGGCGCGTGTGGAGAATGTCGGCGGTGAGGTTTTGTGCAGCGTATTTTAACCGTGCCTTCCAGGTGCGGATGCCGCGAAGAAGCAGAGGTTTAGGTTATGTCTCGGACTGGAGCAAAAGCGGTCACCGTGCCTGACGGCGTCAACGCGGCGATCAACGGTCAACTGGTCTCCGTCAAGGGGCCGAAGGGCGAGCTTTCCGTCGTGCTGGTTGATGACGTTGAGGTGCAGATGTCAGATGGCCTTATCACGGTTATTCCGCGCGGCGAGAGCAAGCGCGCGCGCTCCATGTGGGGTCTGTCGCGCACGCTGGTTGCAAACCTGGTGGACGGCGTTACCGGAGGCTTTGAGAAATCACTTGAGATTATCGGCGTCGGGTACCGGGCGCAGGTGCAGGGCAAGAACCTGCAATTGCAATTGGGGCTGAGCCACGATGTCGTTTATCCCATTCCCGAAGGGATTGACGTGAAATGCCCCTCGCAAACCTCAATCATTGTTTCGGGTATCGAGAAGCAGAAGGTCGGTCAGGTCGCGGCTGAAATACGCCAGTTCCGTCCGCCTGAACCTTACAAAGGCAAAGGCATCCGGTATGTGGGTGAATATGTCTTCCGTAAGGAAGGCAAGAAGAAATAGCGGAGCCATCCGATGAGTCTTAGCAAGAAAAAATATGATCGGCGCACAAACCGCGTCAGACGGGCGTTGCGGCGTGTGGCAAAGGGCCGGCCGCGGCTTACCGTGTTCCGTTCTTCCAAGCACATCTACGCGCAAGTTATTGATGACGCAGAAGGAAAGACGCTTGCCGCTGCATCAAGTCTCGATAAGGATTTGCGCAAGTCGTTGCCCAGGGGTTGCGATAAGGGGGCAGCGGAGAGTGTTGGGAAACTGGTTGCCGAGCGTGCGGTCAGTGCCGGCGTCAAGAATGTAATTTTTGATCGTGGCGGTTATCTCTACCACGGCAGGGTCAAGGCCCTGGCCGATGCCGCCCGTGAGGGCGGGTTAAGTTTTTAGGGCTCTGGATTTTTAGAAGGAACACAGACAGTGGGACGCAGGCCAGGACAACAGCGCGGACGGCAGCAGCGCCGGGATCGCGACGATCGCGACAATGAGTTCGTCGACAAGCTCGTGCACATCAACCGCGTCGCCAAGGTCGTCAAGGGTGGCCGGCGCTTCGGTTTTGCCGCACTTGTCGTCGTGGGCGATCAGAAAGGGCGTGTCGGCTTTGGCCATGGCAAGGCCCGTGAAGTGCCCGAAGCCATCCGCAAGGCCGCCGATGCCGCCAAGCACAATCTCATTCGTGTGCCGTTGCGCGAAGGGCGCACGCTGCATCACGATGTGACCGGGCGTCACGGCGCGGGACGTGTTGTGTTGCGGGCCGCGCCTCCAGGCACCGGCATTATTGCCGGCGGGCCTATCCGCGCGGTGTTTGAGACCCTTGGTATTCAGGATGTAGTCGCGAAGTCTCTCGGCAGCTCCAATCCGTATAATATGGTGCGGGCGGCTTTTGCCGCCCTGAAGCGCGAGGACAGCCCGCGCGGGGTCGCGGCGCGGCGGGGCAAGAAGGCGAGTGAGATTGTTGCGCGCCGCCGTGACGGGATTGATTCTCCGGTGACTGCCGCTGACGCTTAGGCGGCGCGCGGCGAAGAGACAAGGGACCAGGACCGATGGCAGATAAAAAAACCGGCAAGACCGTGACCGTTGAGCAGATCGCAAGTCCGATCCGCCGGCCTCGGGACCAGCGCGCCACGCTTGCCGGACTGGGACTGAACAAAATCGGGCGGCGGCGCACATTGGCCGATACGCCGCAGGTGCGCGGCATGATCGACAAGGTCCAGCATATGGTCCGCGTCATAGACGAGACGGTTTAAGGCTTTAGGGTTTATCGCTATGCGACTGAATGAACTGAGAGACAATCCCGGCGCGACGCGCTCCCGCAAACGCGTTGGGCGCGGCCCTGGTTCGGGCAAGGGCAAGACGGCGGGCCGTGGTTACAATGGCCAGAAATCCCGGTCGGGCGTCGCTATCAAGGGCTTTGAGGGCGGGCAGATGCCGATCCACCGCCGCCTGCCCAAGCGCGGCTTCAACAATCTGTTTGCCAAGGACTTCAACGAGGTGAATGTGGGCCGGCTGCAAGCCGCAATTGACAAGAAGACGCTCGATCCGAAGAAATCCGTCACGGTCGACGCATTGTTGGCGGCGGGCATCATTCGCCGCGCCAGGGATGGCGTGCGTTTGCTGGGTCAAGGAGATTTGAAGACCAAACTGTCACTTGAAGTTACCGGTGCGTCGGCGGGCGCGGTAAAAGCAGTTGAGAAGGTTGGCGGCACGGTCTCTATTGTTGAAATGCCGAAACGCGCGGCCAAACCGAAGTCATTGAAAAGTAAAGATAAAACAGAGACTACGGCGAAGAAATCGGACGAAGCCGGCGAGAAGGAGGCGAAGGCCCCATCCGCTGGCGCCAAGCCAGCGGCGAAATCGTCCGGTAAATCTTCGGCCAAATCACCGTCCGGGACGGTGAAAAAAGATTCTTCTTAGTGGCGGAAAGGGCATGGCCCCGGGGCCGCCCTAAACCGCTGGAGCGTAAAAATGGCATCTGCTGCAGAACAACTGGTTCAAAACCTTAATTTCTCGGCCTTTTCAAAGGCGACAGAGCTTAAGCAGAGAATCTGGTTTACGCTTGGCGCGCTGCTGATCTACCGGTTGGGCACCTACATCCCGCTGCCTGGCATCAACCCGGAAGCGCTTGCTGATATCTTCCGGCAGAACTCATCCGGCATCCTGGGGATGTTCAACATGTTCGCCGGTGGGGCCGTCGGGCGCATGGCAATCTTCGCGCTCAATATTATGCCGTATATTTCGGCGTCGATTATCATGCAGCTTCTGACGACCGTTTCGCCTCATCTTGAGCAACTGAAGAAAGAGGGCGAGCAGGGACGCAAGCAGATCAATCAGTATACCCGCTATGGCACCGTGATCCTCGCCGCGCTTCAGGGTTACGGCATTGCGGTGGGCCTTGAGGGAGCTGGCAATGTGGTCGTGGAGCCTGGCGTGTTCTTCCGGCTGACAACCGTGATCACGCTGGTCGGCGGCACGGTGTTCCTGATGTGGCTCGGTGAGCAGATCACCGCGCGCGGCATCGGCAATGGCATTTCGCTGATTATTTTCGCAGGTATCGTGGCCGAGCTGCCTTCGGCCCTCGTTGGCACTTTCGAGCTTGGCCGCCAGGGCGCCCTGTCCACGCCGCTGATCCTTGGGCTCTTTGCGATGGCGATTTCCGTTGTCGCATTCATCGTCTTCATGGAGCGTGCGCAGCGCCGTCTGCTTGTACAGTATCCAAAGCGCCAGATGGGCAATCGCATGTTCCAGGGCGATTCCTCACATCTGCCGCTGAAGCTCAATACCGCCGGCGTTATCCCGCCGATCTTTGCGTCTTCATTGCTGTTGCTGCCGATCACATTCGCGAATTTCTCGGCCGGGCAGGGGCCGGAATGGCTGAACACGATCACCGCGCTGTTGGGGCGCGGCCAGCCGCTCTATCTATTGCTCTATATCGCACTGATCGTATTTTTCGCCTTCTTCTACACGGCGGTTGTATTCAATCCCAAGGACACGGCGGATAATCTGAAAAATTACGGCGGTTTCATCCCCGGCATTCGGCCCGGTGAGCGAACGGCGGAATATATCGATTATGTGCTGACCCGGATTACGGTCACTGGCGCCGCTTACCTGGCGGTGGTGTGCGCGCTACCGGAATTGCTTATTTCATATACGGCCGTTCCCTTCTATTTTGGCGGGACTTCGCTGCTTATCGTTGTCTCCGTGACCATGGACACCGTGGCGCAGGTACAGAGTCACTTGCTCGCCCATCAATATGAAGGGCTTATAAAGAAGGCCAAACTTCGAGGAGGACGGCGCAAGTGAATCTGATCCTTTTAGGCCCGCCGGGGGCGGGGAAGGGCACCCAGGCCCGTATGCTGGCTGAGTCCCATGGCCTTGTTCAGCTTTCCACCGGCGACATGCTTCGCGCAGCGGTCGCCGCGGGAACGGAAATTGGCATCCAGGCCAAGGAAACGATGGAGAGGGGCGAGTTGGTATCGGACGACATTGTCATCGGTATCATTTCAGAGCGCATTGATGACCCTGACTGTGCTGACGGATTTTTGCTCGACGGATTCCCGCGCACACTCGCGCAAGCGGAAGCGCTGGACGAGATTTTGACGCAGAAGAACAAGAAGCTGGATGCCGTCATTGAGATCAGGGTCGATGACGAGCAGCTGGTGGGGCGGATCGCGGGCCGGTTCACCTGCGCGAAATGCGGTGAAGGTTATCACGATACATTTCGCCGCCCGGAACGGGACGGCATCTGCGACAAATGCGGAGGGAGTGAGTTTTCCCGCCGCAAGGATGACAATGAGGAGACGGTTCGCAGCCGGCTCCAAGCATATCACGCCCAGACGGTACCCCTGATTGGATACTATGGGGAGAGTGGCAAATTGAAATCGGTTGACGGCATGCTCGATATCGAATCCGTTAACCGGCAAATCGAGGAGGCGCTGGCAGGGCTTTAGGGACAAGACGGGAGCAATCATATTCCAGATACAGGTGGGTTGACGAAAACGGCAGGAATCCGCTAGAAACCGGTCTTCTTGTTCTGGAAGATCTTATCGGTCCCGGGGGGCGCAGCCGCACCCGGATACCGGTTTTATTGTGGTTGCTTATTAAATGTTTTGTTTCAATAGCTTATAACCGTCACGCGCGGCCTTATACGGGAGTTACGAACTTGGCTCGAATCGCAGGTGTGAATATACCGACGAACAAGCGCGTCGAAATCGCGCTTACCTATATTTTTGGTATTGGCCGCAGTTATGCAAAACAGATCTGTGAGAGCGTATCGATTCCGCGTGAGCGCAGGGTCAATGAGCTTTCCGATCAGGAAGTCATTCAGATCCGCGAGATGATCGACCGGGAGTATAAGGTTGAAGGCGATTTGCGGCGTGAAACGGCAATGAATATCAAGCGGCTGATGGATTTGGGCTGTTATCGGGGCATGAGGCATCGCCGGGGCCTCCCTGTCCGGGGGCAGCGTACGCATACAAACGCGCGGACTCGCAAGGGGCCGGCCAAACCGATTGCAGGCAGGAACAAGTAGCTCGAAAACCGATGCGCCCGGCACGAGAACGCCAGGGGCGTTCGGGCCGGGTCAATCACAGGCGAAAGACGCAAAACGAATGGCAAAAGATAAGGTACGGGTAAAGCGCCGCGAGAAAAAGAACATTACCTCCGGCGTCGCGCATGTCAGCGCGACCTTCAACAATACGATGATTACCATTACCGACGCGCAGGGCAACGCAATCTCCTGGTCGTCCGCGGGTGCTCAGGGGTTCAAGGGGTCGCGCAAGTCCACCCCCTATGCGGCGCAGATGGCGGCGGAGGATGCCGGCAAGAAAGCCATGGAACATGGTATGAAGAACCTTGAGGTCGAGGTTCGCGGTCCCGGGTCCGGGCGGGAGTCGGCGTTGCGGGCCCTTCAGGCGGCCGGCTTCACCATCACATCCATACGCGATGTGACGCCCATTCCGCACAATGGCTGCCGTCCACGCAAGCGTCGCCGTGTCTAGAGTATTTATCTAATGCCGCGGCTCTGGCCGCGGTCGATCAATGGATATTCGTGTCCCATGGCCCTCTTTCAGGGCGCGGATGCGAACAGAAATAAAGGGTGCTTAGGTGCTTCAGAAAAATTGGCAAGATCTGATCAAGCCCACCAAGCTGAATATTAAGGCGGGGCGTGACCCGGAGCGTACGGCAATTGTCGTTGCCGAACCGCTGGAGCGCGGCTTTGGTCTGACGCTCGGCAACGCGCTGCGGCGCGTGCTGCTGTCCTCTTTGCAGGGCGCGGCCATCACGTCGGTGCATATCGATGGCGTGCTGCACGAGTTTTCCTCAATTTCCGGTGTACGCGAGGATGTGACGAACCTGGTTCTGAACATCAAGGAAATCGCGTTGCGCCAGCATTCCGAAGGCGCCAAGCATCTGGTGCTGAAAAAGGAAGGTCCTTCCGTCGCGACGGCCGGCGATATTGAAGCCACGGCCGATGTCGACATTCTCAATCCGGACCTTGTGCTGTGCACACTGGACGAGGGCGCGTCGATCCGCATGGAATTCACCACCAATACAGGCAAAGGCTATGTGCCGTCCGACCGCAACCGGCCCGACGATGCGCCGATTGGCCTGGTCCCGGTCGACAGTCTCTTCAGCCCGGTGCGCAAAGTCTCCTACCGCGTTGAAAACACGCGCGAGGGGCAGATCCTCGATTACGACAAGCTCATTATGGAAGTCGAGACCGATGGCTCGATCAAGCCGGATGACGCGGTGGCCCTTGCCGCGCGCATTCTCCAGGATCAGCTGGCCATCTTCGTCAACTTCGAAGAGCCGCAGAAAGAGACCGTTGAAGAGCGTCAGCCGGAACTCGAGTTCAATGCCGCGCTTCTCAAGAAGGTGGACGAGCTGGAGCTTTCGGTCCGTTCCGCCAACTGCCTGAAGAACGACAATATTGTTTACATCGGTGACCTGATTCAGAAATCGGAGGCGGAAATGCTCCGGACCCCGAATTTCGGGCGCAAGTCGCTGAACGAAATCAAGGAAGTTCTAGCCGGTATGGGCCTTCATCTCGGCATGGAAGTACCGAACTGGCCGCCGGAGAATATTGAGGAACTGGCAAAGCGCTTTGAGGACCATTATTAGACCGCACGCGCCGAGTTGAGCGCCAGCGGAGGAGAAAGTAGCCATGCGTCATCGCAGAGCCGGTCGCAAACTGAACAGAACCGCGAGCCATCGCCGGGCGCTGTTCGCCAATATGGCGGCGGCATTGATCAAACATGAGCAGGTGGTGACGACGCTGCCGAAGGCCAAGGAGCTTCGCCGCGTTGTGGATCGTCTGGTCACTCTGGCCAAGCGGGGCAATCTGCATTCGCGCCGCCTTGCCGTCGCGCGGGTGCGCGATGAGGTCATGGTCAAGAAGCTGTTTGACATCCTCGGCCCGCGCTACAAGGAGCGCTCCGGCGGTTATACGCGCGTTCTCAGGGCCGGTTACCGGTACGGTGATTCCGCACCGATGGCGGTAATTGAATTCGTCGACCGCGATCCTGATGCGCGCGGGCAGGACTCCGGTCCGACCCAGGATCGCGAAGAAGACGCTGGCGAGGACAAACAGGCCGCGGCATGAGCCTTTGGGCCAACCGGGACATTTGAAGGGGTGGCGTTTATGCCGCCCTTTTTTATTCATTCGCGATGCTTCGGGGGCTTTGAATCTGCATTCTGAAACGAATAGACTCTGCGCATGATTAAAAGCTGCCCGAATTTGACGCTTTCACGGACGGTGTGTTTGCCGGCCGGCGTGGCGGTACTGCTCGCGCTTCTGATCTCAAGTCCCGCCGGGCAAGGCAATGCGCAGCAGCGCCAGGTGCCGGCAAGCGATGCCCAGGTGCGTTTATCCTACGCTCCGGTGGTCAAGCGCACGGCGCCGGCGGTGGTCAATGTTTATGTGCGGCGCAAAGTGCAGCAGCGGAACTCTCCGTTTCTTAGAGATCCATTCTTCCGGCAATTTTTCGGGGATGAATTCGGGCGGCCGCGCCAGCGCGTGCAAAATTCGCTGGGCTCCGGCGTGGTTGTCGGCCCGGAGGGTATAATTGTCACCAATTACCATGTCATCAAGGGACGCGGTAAAGCCGAAATCAAGGTTGCCCTGGCCGATAAGCGTGAATTTCCCGCAAGCGTCATCCTGAAGGATGAGCGGACCGACCTTGCGGTCCTCAAGCTGCATGCGCCGGGAGTCACTTTTCCTTATCTTGATTTCGACGATTCGGAGACTTTGCAGGTCGGAGATATCGTACTTGCGATCGGCAATCCTTTCGGTGTCGGACAGACTGTTACCAGCGGGATCGTTTCAGCCCTGGCGCGCACCCGGGTAGGTATTTCCGACTATCAGTTTTTCATTCAGACCGATGCCGCGATCAATCCGGGCAATTCCGGCGGCGCCCTGGTGAATATGGGGGGGAAGCTGGTGGGCGTGAATACGGCGATCTATTCACGCACCGGCGGGTCGCTCGGGATCGGTTTTGCCATCCCCTCGAACATGGTGCGTCAGGTTGTGCAGTCGGCGCTGCGCGGCAATCGCGTGAAACGCCCCTGGTTTGGCGCCAGGCTTCAGCGCATCAGTCCGGAAATTGCCGAGTCGCTTGGTCTGGACCGGCCGGCCGGTGCGCTGGTGAAGCAAATTCGCAAGATCAGCCCGGCGGCGAAGGCGGGCCTGCGTGTCGGCGATGTCATCGTTCAGGTGAATGGAAAGCCGGTCGTTGATCCCCAATCCTTCGGCTATCGCTTTTCAACCAAACCCATTGGCGGGTCTGTACCGCTCAAGGTCATTCGCGGCGGGCGGCCGTTTACGGTGTCTGTCCCTTTGCGGACAGCTCCTGAAGTTCCGCCGCGCAACGAGACCGATATTGCAGGAGACAATCCGATTGCCGGGGCACGGATTGCCAATCTGTCACCTGCGCTGGCTGAAGAATTGTCGCTGGATGAATACGCTTTCGGCGTGGTTGTCATGGGAGTCAAAAATGACACCCCGGCAAATTGGTTCGGCGGGCGGCGATTTGGCGGATTGCAGCGCGGGGATATAATACTGGAGGTCTCGGATCAGCGGGTCCGGTCTGTAAAGCAGCTTGTATCGATTGTGCGGCGGCGCTATTCGCTATGGCGCATCACCGTGCGGCGCAAGGGGCGGAATATTGAGCTCGCATTGCGGGGCTGAGGGAACGCGATCATGGCTACGTTGTTTGAGGCGGTCGCCCTTGACGAAAATGCACCGCGGCCATTGGCGGACCGGCTGAGACCCAAGTCTCTGAAAAGCGTTGTCGGGCAGGATCATCTGCTCGGGGCGGACGGAATCCTTACACGCATGATCGAGGCGGGCCGGCTTGCATCGGTTGTGTTCTGGGGGCCGCCGGGGTCGGGCAAAACAACCATCGCGCGTCTTCTGGCCGAACATACCAATCATCATTTCGAGCAGCTTTCGGCCATTCATTCCGGGGTGCAGGACCTGCGCAAGATTTTCGACGGCGCCAGGACGCGAAGGGGCGACGGTTTTGGAACCGTTCTGTTTGTCGATGAGGTGCACCGCTTTAACCGGGCACAACAGGATTCCTTTCTGCCGGTCATGGAAGACGGGACCGTCGTGCTGGTGGGCGCCACCACCGAGAACCCGTCATTTGAACTGAATTCAGCGCTTCTCTCCCGCGCTACCGTTCTGACCCTCAACCGGTTGGATGACGAGGCCCTGGAAATTCTGCTGACGCGTGCCGAGAGCGAGGACGGGCATTCTTTGCGTCTCGAGCCGGGTGCGCGCGCGATGCTTGTAAATATGGCCGATGGCGATGGCCGGACACTGCTGAACCTGGCGGAAGAGATATTCGGCGCCACTCAGGGAGAGGGCGGGGCGCTGAGCATCGCCGAGATGACCGATCTGGTCCAGCGCCGCGCGCCGCTCTACGACAAGGGGCGCGATGGTCACTACAATCTCATCTCTGCGCTGCACAAGTCCATACGCGGGTCCGATCCCGATGCCGCGCTGTACTGGCTGGCGCGAATGTTCGCCGGGGGCGAAGACCCCCTTTATATCGGCCGGCGGCTTGTGCGCATGGCGGTTGAGGATATCGGGCTGGCGGACCCGCAAGCGCTGGTTCAGGCCAATGCGGCCAAGGACGCGTATCATTTTCTCGGCAGCCCCGAGGGTGAGTTGGCGCTGGCCCAGGCGACGGTTTATCTGGCGGTGGCGCCGAAATCCAACGCAGCCTATGTGGCGTTCAAGAATGCCGGGCGGGTAGCGCGCGAGTCGGGTTCCCTGCCGCCGCCAAAGCATATTCTGAATGCGCCGACCGGGCTGATGAAGACAGAGGGCTATGGCGCCGGCTACGAATATGACCATGACGCCGAAGGGGGCGTTTCAGGACAGAATTACTTCCCCGACGCCGTCACGCCCCAAGACTTCTATCGCCCCACCGACCGTGGTCTGGAAAGCAGAATCAGGGAGCGTCTGAAGGAATGGCGCGAGCTGCGTACTGCCAGGGGGCCGCGCGCATGAAGTTGGTGCTTATGGCCGCCATGGGCGGGGCGATAGGGGCGGCCGGGCGTTACCTCGTGAGCGTTGGCGTGATCAAGCTCATCGGGACCGGGTTCCCCTGGGGGACGTTGATCGTCAATGTCGCGGGGTCGTTCATCATGGGGCTGATGATCGAGGCCATAGCCCTTCGCTACTCCGTCTCCAATGAATTCCGGACGTTTCTCGCCACCGGGGTTCTCGGCGGGTTCACGACTTTTTCCGCCTTTTCACTCGACTTCGCGGTGCTGATGGAGCGTAGGGACGAGGGGCTGGCGGCTGTATATCTGGGCGCGTCGGTAGGGCTTTCGATTCTCGCCCTGTTCGCCGGCCTGTATGTCGCCAGGACTTTTTTGCAATGAGCGATGTCGAACTCGTGGAAGTCGTATCCGCGGAAGCGGGCATGCGCCTGGACCGCTGGTTCCGGGCGCATTATCCCTTGATCGCCCATGGGGCGCTGCAAAAGCTGCTGCGCACGGGTCAGATCAGGGTCGATGGCGGGCGGGCCAAGGCCAATGCGCGGCTCGCCGCGGGGCAGCAGGTGCGGGTGCCGCCGGTAAAGTTTGACGCGGTTCGCCCGAAGGCGCGGAGGGGGCTCTCGGCCGAGGACAGGCGCTTCATCCAGAGCCTGGTGATTCACAAGGACAAGGATATCCTTGCGCTCAACAAGCCCGCCGGCCTCGCAGTTCAGGGCGGCACGGGCACGACGCGCCATATCGACAAGTTACTGGACGGGTTGCAATTTGACGCCAGTGAGCGCCCGCGCCTCGTGCACCGGCTCGACAAGGATACAAGCGGTGTTTTGCTGCTCGCGCGCAACCGGGCCGCGGCGTCGGCGCTTGGCGACACATTGAAAGACCGTGCGGCAATCAAAACATATTGGGCGCTGCTGAAGGGGGTTCCCTCACCGCGGCGCGGTGAAATCTCGCTTCGACTTGTCAAAAAGGGCGGCGCGGGTGCTGAACGTATCCATATCGCGGAAGAGGGCGAGGCCGGAGCGATGAAGGCAATAACGCGCTATGCGGTTATTGAGCCTGCGGGGAGCAAGCTCTGCTGGGCGGCCCTGTGGCCGCTGACGGGCCGCACACATCAGTTGCGTGTGCATCTGGCGGCCATCGGGCATCCGATTGTGGGGGATGGAAAATATGGCGGCAGCGACGCCCATCCCGGCGGAGATATTTCAGGCAAGCTGCATCTGCATGCCCGCAAGATTGAAATCCCGCATCCCTCAGGGGGTAATTTCAGGATTTCCGCGCGCCTGCCGGACCATATGCTCAAGACCTGGAAGCTGTTCGGCTTCGATCCGGATCTGGAAAGCGAACCATTCGAGGATGAAGTCTAGGACATGACAAAACCCTATCTGATTATATTCGATTGCGACGGCACGCTCGTGGACTCGCAGCATCTGATTGTCGCGGCGATGGAGCGCGCATTCGGCACAGTCGGTCTTGCGCCGCCGCCACGCGAGGCGGTGCTGGGTATTGTCGGGCTGTCCCTGCCTGAGGCAATTTCGCGTCTTGCCAGGAATGCAAGTGAAGAAACCGTGGCGCGGATCAGGAAAAGTTACGCGGGTGCATTCGGAGAGTTGCGCCAGAACCCGGACAATCAGGAACCGATGTATGAGGGCGCTCATGAGGCGGTTATAGAGCTGGCCGGGCGCGAGGGAGTTGTGCTTGGGATCGCCACCGGAAAATCCCGCAAGGGCGTCGACCGCCTGCTCGAGCGCTTTCAGCTTGGCGACTGTTTCACGACCATCCAGACAGCCGACGACGCGCCCTCCAAACCGCATTCGGGAATGATCGATCGGGCGATTCAGGAAACGGGTATCGAGGCCGCGGCCACCGTCATGATCGGAGACACCAGCTTCGATATGGAAATGGCGCGCAATGCGGGCGTGAGGGCGCTCGGTGTTTCCTGGGGTTACCATCCCGTTGAAATGCTGCGTTCAGAAGGGGCACATGACGTGGCGGACGATTATCCGCACCTGCTGTGCATGCTGAACGGGGTGTTGGCCGAACATCCTGCGGCCCAATGATTTTGGTTCGCAATACGCCTTCTCCGAAGCGCTTTTATGAGGCGGTGCGGATCGGGCCGGGTGAGGGCGGCCTTGAAATATTGCTTGACGGCAAGCCGGTCCGCACGCCCGCATCGGCGGTATTGGCTTTGCCGGCGAGCGCCCTGGCGCAAGGCGTTGCGGCCGAGTGGGACGCGCAGGGAGACAAAATAGAACCTGAAACCATGCCGCTCACCAAACGCGCCTGCACGGCAATTGACCAGGTGCGCCAGCGCGAGAGCAAAATCGTTGAGGAGATCGTATCCTATGCCGCGTCGGACTTGCTGTGCTATCGCGCGGACGGCCCCGAAGGTCTCGCCGAGGCGCAATGCACGCACTGGGACCCGGTACTGGCGTGGGCGGGCGCTGAATTTGGCGCGGACTTCAAAACCGGCGCCGGTATATCCCACCTCGCGCAGCGCGAAGCCTCGCTTGGGAAAATCCGGACCGCGTTTGATATTTATGGATTCTTCGAACTCACGCCGCTGCATACAATGACGACCCTGACCGGCTCGGCGCTGCTGGTCCTGGCGCATTCGCATGGCCGGCTGAACGCGGATGAGATTTGGGCGGCGGCCCATGTGGACGAGGATTGGCAGATCTCGCGGTGGGGCGAGGATGGCGAAGCCACTGCCCGCCGCACGGCCCGGCGCGCGGAACTCGATGCCGACGCCCGCTTTCTGAACCTTCTGCGCAACTGATCCTGCGCGGCCGCCTCGCAGCTTCGCTTCGCCGTGCCTCCATGCTATTCACCGACTCAGCCCTGACGCCGTCACAGATGCACAGGAATCGGCCTCATGAAGGAAATCATCGAAGAGTTGGAAAAACGCCGCGCCGAAGCGCGTATCGGCGGCGGGCAGAAGCGTATCGATGCGCAGCATGCGCGCGGCAAGCTGACCGCACGCGAGCGTATCGAACTTCTTCTGGATGAGGGGTCGTTCGAGGAGTTCGATATGTATGTCGAACATCGCTGCACCGATTTCGGCATGGAGAAGAAGAAGATACCCGGCGACGGCGTGGTCACCGGATGGGGCACCATCAATGGCCGCGTGGTCTATCTGTTCGTCAAGGATTTCACCGTGTTCGGGGGGTCGCTCTCGCGCACCCACGCGGAGAAGATCAACAAGGTTCAGGACATGGCGCTGCGCAACCGCGCGCCCATTATCGGTGTGTTCGACGCGGGCGGTGCGCGCATCCAGGAAGGCGTCGATGCGCTCGGCGGCTATGGCGAGGTGTTCTGGCGCAATGTGCAGGCGTCGGGCGTCATCCCGCAGATTTCCATCATCATGGGGCCATGCGCCGGCGGCGACGTTTATTCCCCGGCCATGACCGACTTCATCTTCATGGTGCGTGAGACCAGCTACATGTTCGTGACCGGCCCCGATGTGGTGAAAACCGTCACCAACGAGGAAGTGACGGCCGAAGAGCTTGGCGGCGCTTCCATCCACACGGCCAAATCCTCGATTGCCGACGGGGCTTACGATCACGATGTGGAGGCGCTGCTGCAAATCCGCCGGCTGATGGATTTCCTGCCGGCCAACAACACCTCCGGCGTGCCCGAGCTGCCCACTCGCGACAAGCCGGACCGGGTCGAGATGTCGCTCGACACGCTTATTCCCGACAATCCGAACCAGCCCTATGACATCAAGGAACTGATTCTCAAAGTAGCGGACGAAGCGGACTTCTTTGAAATCCAGGAAGATTTCGCGGGGAATATCGTGACCGGTTTTGCGCGTATGGCGGGCCGCACGGTGGGCTTTGTCGCCAATCAGCCGATGGTGCTGGCGGGGGTGCTGGATTCAGATGCCTCGCGCAAGGGCGCGCGCTTCGTGCGGTTTTGCGACTGCTTCAATATCCCCATTGTCACGCTCGTTGATGTGCCCGGTTTCCTGCCCGGCACGGGCCAGGAATATGGCGGGCTGATCAAGCATGGCGCCAAGCTGCTTTACGCTTATTCCGAGGCCACCGTGCCGAAAGTCACTGTCATAACGCGCAAGGCCTATGGCGGGGCTTATGACGTTATGGCGTCTAAGCATATCCGGGCCGATGTGAATTACGCCTGGCCCACCGCCGAGATCGCGGTGATGGGGCCAAAGGGCGCGGCGGAAATTCTTTATCGTTCCGAACGCGACGATGAAAAGAAGATCGCCAAGCGCATCAAGGACTATGAGGACCGCTTCGCCAACCCGTTCATCGCGGCGGAGCGCGGCTATATCGACGAGGTGATCATGCCGCGCAATACGCGCATGCGCGTCACCCGCGCCCTCAACATGCTGCGCACGAAGCAGGTCGAAAACCCGTGGAAGAAGCACGGGAATATTCCGCTATGATGGGAATGGTCTGATTGGAATGGCCGTTCAGAGGCTAGAGTTTTTGTCGCAAATAGGAAATATTGTCCGGTGACATGGACTATTTCGTGCTTGATCTTGAAACCGCAAATCCCGATTACGCATCAATTTGCCAAATAGGCTTTGTCGAGGTGCGTGCAGGCTCGATAGTCGATGAAGTTTCAGCTCTCATTGATCCAGACGATTACTTTGATCCAATA
>BDTT01000054.1 GCA_002897995.1 bacterium BMS3Bbin10
CGCCGCCGCTGACCTCCCCAAGAACCTTCGTAATCGCCGCCGTCAGCGTCGTCTTGCCATGGTCAACATGCCCGATCGTGCCGATGTTGCAATGCGGCTTGGTGCGCTCAAATTTCTCCTTAGCCATGTCGTAACTCCGTTCCTCGTCGTTAGTTTTATTCGATCGCCTGTCTCATTCAGCCTATGCGAATTTGGCCTGGACCTCTTCAGCCACGGCCTGCGGCACCTGGGCATAATTTGCGAACTGCATGGTATACTGGGCACGTCCCTGACTCATGGATCGCAGCGTGTTCACATAACCGAACATATTCGCAAGCGGCACCATGGCGTTGATGACTGCCGCGTTACCGCGCATCTCCTGACCCTGCACCTGGCCGCGCCGGCTCGTGAGGTCGCCGATGATGCCGCCGACATAATCCTCCGGCGTCACCACCTCAACCTTCATCATCGGCTCCAGCAATTTCGGCCTGGCCTTGAGAGCCGCCTCGCGGAATGCGGCCCGCGATGCAATCTCGAAGGCCATGACGCTAGAGTCGACCTCGTGATAGGCGCCATCGACCAGCGTCACCTTGATATCAAGCATCGGGAAACCCGCGAGAATGCCGTTATCCAGCACGCTCCTGATGCCCTTTTCGACGCCGGGGATGTATTCCTTGGGCACGTTGCCGCCGACAACCTTGCTGATAAATTCAAACCCGCTGCCCGCCTTACCCGGCTCCAGCTCAAGTTTGATGCGGGCGAACTGGCCCGAACCGCCGGTTTGTTTCTTGTGCGTGTAATCGATGTAGGAAGGCTTGGTGATGGTTTCGCGATAGGCGACCTGAGGCGCGCCCACATTTGCCTCAACCTTGAATTCGCGTTTCATGCGATCGACCAGAATATCAAGATGAAGCTCGCCCATCCCCCGGATCAGCGTCTGGCCGGATTCCTGGTCAACCGCCACGCGGAACGAGGGATCCTCCTGCGCAAGCCGGTTGAGCGCAATGGACAGCTTTTCCTGATCCCCCTTGGTCTTGGGCTCCACCGCCACCTCGATAACGGGTTCGGGGAATTCCATACGTTCCAGAATGATCGGCGCACCGGGCGCGCAAAGCGTATCGCCGGTTGTGACATCCTTCAGCCCGGCAAGAGCGACGATGTCGCCGGCATAGGCTTCCTTGATATCCTCGCGGGAGTTGGAGTGCATGAGCAGCATGCGGCCAATGCGCTCCTTTTTTTCCTTCACGGAGTTGAGCACCTGCTGGCCGGTTTCAAGCTTGCCCGAATAGATGCGGGCGAAGGTGAGCGAGCCAACGAAAGGGTCGTTCATGATCTTGAAGGCCAGCATCGAGAACGGCTCGTCATCGGATGCCTTGCGCACGTCGTCGTCGCCAGTCTTGAAATCGATGCCCTTGATCGGCGGAACATCGACTGGCGAGGGAAGATAATCCACAACACCATCGAGAAGCGGCTGCACGCCTTTGTTCTTGAAAGCGGACCCGCAGAATATCGGAACGAACGCATTGGTGCAGGTGCCCTTGCGGATCATCGCCATGAGGGTTTCCACATCCGGCTCATTGCCCTCAAGAAAGGCTTCCATGACGTTGTCGTCCTGCTCGACCACGAGCTCAATCAGCTTCTCGCGATACTCCACGGCCCGGTCGGCCAGATCCTCCGGAATATCTTCTTCATGGAATTTCGCGCCAAGCGTCTCTTCGTCCCAGACGATCGCCTTCATCTTGACCAGGTCGACCACGCCGGCAAATTTGTTTTCCGCACCGATCGGCAATTGCACAATCGCGGGAATCGCCCCCAGCCGGTCCTCGACCATTTCCACCGACTTGAAGAAATCCGCACCGATCTTGTCCATCTTGTTGACAAAAATCATGCGCGGAACTTTGTATTTGTCGGCTTGGCGCCAAACGGTTTCCGTTTGCGGCTCAACGCCGGCATTGGCATCCAGCAAAGCCACGGCGCCGTCCAGCACGCGAAGCGAACGCTCGACCTCGATGGTGAAGTCCACATGGCCCGGCGTGTCGATAATATTGACCCGCTTGTCGTTCCAGTAGGTCGTTGTCGCAGCGGAGGTGATCGTAATGCCCCGCTCCTGCTCCTGCTCCATCCAGTCCATGGTGGCGGCGCCGTCATGGACCTCGCCAATGCGGTGGCTCTTGCCGGTGTAATAGAGAATACGCTCGGTCGTCGTGGTCTTCCCGGCGTCGATATGCGCCATGATGCCGATATTGCGATAATCTTCGATGGGGGTCGTGCGTGCCATTGTTCTAAACTTTGCCTGTCGATTTCCGCTACCACCGGTAATGGGAGAAGGCGCGGTTCGCCTCTGCCATCCGATGTGTATCTTCACGTTTCTTGACCGCCGTCCCCCGATTGTTCGCGGCGTCGAGCAACTCGCCAGACAGCCGCTCGACCATTGTATTTTCGCCCCGCGCGCGCGCCGCCGCGATGATCCAGCGGATCGCCAATGCCTGGCGGCGCTCGTTGCGCACCTCGACGGGCACTTGATATGTCGCGCCGCCAACGCGCCGTGAGCGAACCTCCATCGCCGGCATGACATTCTCCAGCGCCTGATGGAACATCTCCACCGGATTTTGCTTCGCCTTGGCTTCCATCTGGTCGAAGGCGCCATAAACGATCCGTTCGGCGGCAGACTTCTTGCCGTCCTTCATCACCGAGTTCATAAACTTCGTCAAAATGACATCGCCGAACTTCGGGTCCGGAATGATATCTCGTTTTTCCGCTCTGTGCCGCCGGGACATAACCTATGAACTTCCCTTGATTGATAACGACCGGTGAACCGGTGCTATTTCGGACGCTTGGCGCCGTATTTGGAACGCCGCTGACGGCGATCGGACACGCCCTGGGTGTCGAGAACGCCGCGAATGATATGATAGCGCACGCCGGGCAAGTCCTTGACCCGGCCACCGCGGATCAACACCACCGAATGCTCCTGAAGGTTATGGCCCTCGCCGGGGATATAACTCGTCACCTCGAAGCCGTTGGTCAAACGCACGCGGGCGACCTTACGAAGCGCCGAGTTCGGCTTCTTCGGAGTCGTCGTATACACGCGCGTGCACACGCCCCGTTTTTGCGGACAGGCCTCCATCGCGGGCACCTTATTGCGCTTTACCGGCGCCTGGCGCGGCCTGCGGATCAATTGTTGTATCGTCGGCATCGCTTGCCTTCTCTCGCCAACCGGCCTCGCAGCCAATCGGACAATCCATTTGAGGGCAGGCGCGCAAACGCCATGGCCTCATGCACCAAAAGCCGAGACGACCGCCAGTAGAGCGCCGCTCAGCATCTTGAAAAACCAGAGGATCTGTCGGACCGGCAAAACCCTGTCCGAAGATCGTGTCCCAGTCTTGATCCAGTTTTTTTTGGCAGCGTTTAGAATGCACTCAATTTTTTCAGGGCAACAGCCCCATGCGAGACATCCTACCGCCTGCCGTAAAGTTGGCGCAACATACGCACGCACCCCATGTCCGTCAACAGGTAATTGGCGGAAAAATAGATAGATTCCGGCACTCCGGACGCTCGGCGGACAGTCGCGCCGCAACGCTGCTTCCGGCATTGGCCGTGCCTGCGCCCGGCGGCCGGCACACCATACCTCTCCACGCCCGTCCCGGCCTCGAAAGGGGTATCTTGACAATAGACCATATAACTATATAACTAGTTTTATCGTTATATAACAAATAGTGCGGCAAATGCAGGAAATATTGACTGCCAGGGGCTTTGCGTCTCTTGGGAACGAGACGCGGCTTGCGATCTTCAGGCTTCTGGTCAGAGCTGGCGAGGACGGCACGACAACCGGACAGATCGGCGCCTCGCTCGGAATTCCCCTCTCAACCCTTGCGCACCATCTCGAAATCCTGGCGCAGGCCGGGCTGGTCAGACAGCGAAAGTCGGGCCGGCAGGTTATAAATTCCGCAAACTATCCGGCATTGCAGCAGCTCATTGATTACCTCATGTCGAATTGCTGCGAGGGTCTGGCCGAGAACGATCCCGATGAAGCCCGGCCGGCAGATACAATAACGGAGCGTGCAGGCGCATGAACACCGGCAACACCCGCCTCTCCTCGGCCATCCGGCACAATTTACCCTCGCTGCGCCCGGACGGCGCGTGGATATCGACAGGGCTGGTCCTGTTGGCGCTGGCCATTCTCGACCAGCCGCAGTTTTTCGTCTCGCTGAAATTCGCGCTTTTGCAGTTCGGTCAGGTTCTCCCGTTTCTCGGTCTCGCCATCTCCCTGGCGGCCTATGCCAAGGCAAGCCATGCGGACAGGCTGATTGCAAAAGCGTTTTCGGGACATGTCGCGGGCATGATCGTCATGGCCGCATTACTTGGGGGACTGTCGCCATTCTGCTCCTGCGGGGTCATACCGCTGATCGCGGCGCTCCTGACAATGGGCGTTCCCCTCCCCGCGGTCATGGCCTTCTGGCTGTCCTCTCCGCTGATGGACCCTTCCATGTTCGTCCTCACCGTCGGAACCCTGGGGATGACATTCGCCCTGGCCAAAACAGTCGCTGCAATCGGCGTTGGCCTGATGGGAGGTTTCGCGGTCCTTGCATTCAAGGATTTTCCCCTTTTTGCGACCGTCCTGAAGCCGGGAGTGGGCGATGGCGGCTGCGGGGCATCGGCGCTGCGCGGCACAGGGAAGATAAACTGGTCCTTCTGGAGCGACCAGGAGCGCCGCGGGGTTTTCACCAAAGAGCTCGTGCGCAGTTTCCTGTTTCTCGGCAAATGGCTGTTGCTGGCCTTCCTGCTGGAGAGCCTCATGCTGGCCTATGTTCCCGGAGAATGGATTTCACAGTTCCTTGGCGCGAAAGGATTTGCAGGGACGGCGCTGGCGGCGCTGATTGGCGTGCCGGCATACCTCAACGGTTACGCCGCCCTGCCCCTGATTTCCGGTCTGGTGGACGCCGGCATGGATCCAGGAGCCGCGATGGCATTTTTGATAGCGGGAGGCGTGAGTTCGTTTCCCGCAGCTATTGCCGTATTTGCGCTTGTACGGCTCCCGGTTTTCGGAGCGTATCTGCTGCTGGCCTTTTCAGGTGCGGTGCTGTCGGGCCTGGCGTTCAATTTATTTGTATCGTGACCCGGCTGCAAAAAGGGCCGCTCATGTGAGCGGCCCTTTGCATGTCAGGCAATTGACCTGGACGGCCTGAATCCCTGCTCCTGGATCAAGTCCGGGGCAGGCTCTATTCGGCCGGCACTTCGGCCCCGGCGGCATCATCGCCAATGAGCGCCACTTCATCCGCGCCCTTTTCGGCCTCGGCCTCGGCCAGACGTTTGGCAGCAGCCTTGGCGCGCTCCTCGACAATGAGGTCGTCGCGGTGCGCGGCAACCCGTTGCAACTCGTTGAGCATGTTGCCGGTCCCGGCCGGGATCAGACGGCCGACGATCACGTTCTCTTTCAGACCTTCCAATGTATCCACCTTGCCGTTCAGCGACGCTTCGGTAAGAACGCGTGTGGTCTCCTGGAACGACGCCGCGGAAATAAAGCTCCGGGTCTGCAGGCTGGCCTTGGTGATGCCGAGCAGAACCGGAACTGCCGTCGCCTGCTTGCCGCCGGCCGCTTTTACCTTCTCGTTGCGGGCATCGAAATCGACCCTGTCGATCTGCTCGCCTTTCAGGAGTTCGGTATCGCCGGGTGTCTCGATCTCTACTTTTTGCAGCATCTGCCGGACAATAACCTCGATATGCTTGTCATTGATGGTCACGCCCTGGAGCCGGTAAACCTCCTGGATTTCATAGACCAGATAGGCGGCCAGCTCTTCCACGCCCTTGATCGCCAGAATATCATGCGGCGCGGGATGACCGTCGAGCAGGAACTCGCCCTTCTCGATCCGGTCTCCCTCCTGCACACTCAAATGGCGGCCCTTGGGAATGAGATATTCGGACTTTTCCTGATTTTCATCGTCCGGCTGGATCGCAATCCGCCGCTTGTTCTTGTAGTCCCGGCCGAATTGAACGGTGCCGCTGATCTCGGCGATGATCGCGTGATCCTTCGGACGCCGCGCCTCGAACAGCTCCGCCACACGCGGCAGACCACCGGTAATGTCGCGCGTCTTGGCGCTCTCCAGCGGAATACGCGCAAGCGCATCGCCCGCCTTGACCTTCTGCCCCGGATCAACCGACAGGACGGCGTCGACCGACAGCAGGTACCGGGCTTCGCCTCCGCGCGCTAGCATTATCGGCTCGCCTTTCGCGTCCTTCACGACCACCGCGGGCTTGAGATCCGTACCACGCGTGTTCGTGCGCCAGTCAACAATCACGCGGTTCGTGATGCCGGTTGCTTCATCGGTTTTTTCATTGACCGAAACCGCGTCCACGAGATCCTCGAATTCGACGATACCATCGGTTTCCGTGAGAATTGGCCGGGTGTAGGGGTCCCATTCGGCAAGGCGCTGTCCGCGCTTGATCTTGTCACCGTCATCGACGCGCATCTGCGAGCCATAGCCAATCCTGTGCAAGGCCCGCTCGTTGCCGTCCGCATCGATGATCGAAATCGCCATATTGCGGCCCATGGCTATGGTGCGGCCCTGAGAGTCCTTTGCAACATTCCGGTTCTGAATCTTCACAACGCCTTCGAAATTCGATTCGATGAACGAGGAGTCCACAACCTGCGCTGTACCGCCGATATGGAAGGTGCGCATGGTCAGCTGGGTGCCCGGCTCGCCGATCGACTGGGCAGCTATGACGCCGACGGCCTCACCCATATTGACCGGTGTTCCGCGGGCCAGATCGCGGCCATAACATTTGCAGCAAACGCCATTGCTCGCCTCGCATGTGAGGACCGAACGAATGCGCATTTCCTGAATCTGAGCCTCATCGATCTTCTCAACATGCACTTCCTCGATGAGCTCGCCTTCCTTGATCATCACTTTGCCGGTGGCCGGGTCCATGACCTTCTGCGCCGCGGTACGGCCCAGCACACGCAAACCGAGAGACACCACGACTTCGCCGGAGTCGACGACCGGCTGCAGGGTAATGCCGTTCTTGGTCCCGCAATCATGCTCGTTGATGATGCTGTCCTGGGCGACGTCGACCAGACGCCGGGTCAGATAACCGGAGTTGGCGGTTTTCAGGGCTGTGTCGGCAAGGCCCTTGCGCGCGCCGTGGGTGGAGTTGAAGTATTCGAGAACCGACAACCCTTCCTTGAAGTTCGAAATAATCGGCGTCTCGATAATCTCGCCGCTGGGCTTGGCCATCAGTCCGCGCATGCCGGCGAGCTGTTTCATCTGGGCCGCCGAGCCACGCGCGCCGGAATGCGCCATCATATAGATGGAGTTGATGGGTTTTTCCCGGCCGGTCTTCTTGTCGTATTCAACCGCCGAGATATGGTCCATCATTTCATTGGCCACGCGATCGGTACACTTGGCCCAGGCATCGACGACCTTGTTGTACTTCTCTCCCTTGGTGATGAGACCGTCGTTGTATTGTTCCTCATATTCCTTGACCAGTTCACGGGTCTCGTCGACAAGCTTGTCCTTTTTCGCTGGCACGACCATGTCGTCCTTGCCAAAGGAAATGCCGGCGCGGCAGGCATGGCGGAAGCCCAGACCCATGATCTGGTCGCAGAAAATAACCGTCTCCTTCTGACCGCAATGACGATAGACGACGTCAATCATCTGCGAGATTTCCTGCTTGGTCAGCGTCCGGTTCACCAAATCAAACTCGATATTGGGGCGTTTGGGCAGCAACTCGCCCAGCAGCATCCGCCCCGGCGTCGTTTCATGAATGGCGCTTTGCAGTTTCCCCTTGGCGTCAGCCGTCTCGAAGCGGCCCTTGATTTTCGTGTGCAGGGTTACGATGCCGTTATCGAGCGCATGCTGGATTTCATGGACACTGGAGAAGGCCATGCCTTGACCAGGTTCTTCTTCCTTCATCAGGCTGAGATAGTAGAGGCCGAGCACGATGTCCTGACTGGGCACGATGATCGGCGTGCCGTTCGCCGGATGCAGGATATTGTTGGTCGACATCATCAGGACGCGCGCCTCAAGCTGCGCTTCCAGCGACAGCGGCACATGCACGGCCATCTGGTCGCCGTCAAAGTCCGCATTGAAGGCGGCGCAAACCAGCGGATGAAGCTGGATCGCCTTGCCTTCGATGAGGATCGGCTCAAAGGCCTGAATTCCCAGACGGTGAAGCGTCGGGGCGCGGTTCAGCAGGATCGGGTGCTCCCGGATCACCTCATCGAGGATATCCCAGACTTCCGACTTCTCGCGTTCGACCAGCTTCTTGGCCTGCTTGACCGTCGATGAAAGCCCCTTGGCCTCAAGGCGCGAATAAATGAACGGCTTGAACAGCTCCAGCGCCATCTTCTTCGGCAGGCCGCACTGATGCAACTTCAGCTCGGGCCCAACCACGATGACGGAACGCCCCGAATAGTCGACGCGCTTGCCAAGCAGGTTCTGGCGGAACCGGCCCTGCTTGCCCTTGAGCATATCGGCAAGCGACTTGAGGGGGCGCTTATTGGCGCCGGTGATGACGCGGCCACGGCGGCCATTGTCGAACAGCGCATCGACCGCTTCCTGCAGCATCCGCTTCTCGTTGCGGACAATGATGTCCGGCGCGCGCAACTCCATCAGACGCTTCAGGCGATTGTTCCGGTTGATCACCCGGCGATACAGATCGTTCAGGTCCGAGGTCGCGAAACGTCCCCCATCCAGCGGGACGAGCGGCCGCAGTTCCGGCGGGAGGACGGGAACCACGGTCAGAATCATCCATTCAGGGCGATTGCCCGAATGAATCAGGGCCTCAATAACCTTGAGCCGCTTGCCGAGCTTTTTCGGCTTCAGCTCCGTCGTCGCCTCCGCGATTTCGATGCGCAAATTTTCGGCGATCTTTTCCAGGTCCAGATTGATGAGCAATTCGCGGATAGCTTCCGCGCCGATACCGGCGGTAAAACTATCTTCTCCAAATTCCTCCTGCGCCTGCTGATAGTCTTCTTCCGACAGAAGCTGGCGGTCCTGCAAGGTCGTCAGACCCGGCTCAATAACAATGTAACTCTCAAAATAGAGAACCCGCTCCAGATCCTTCAGCGTCATATCGACAAGCAGTCCGATCCGCGAGGGAAGCGATTTCAGAAACCAGATATGCGCCACCGGAGCCGCAAGTTCGATATGGCCCATGCGCTCGCGGCGAACCTTGGCCAGCGTCACTTCGACGCCGCATTTTTCGCAGATAACGCCCTTGTACTTCATGCGTTTGTACTTGCCGCACAAGCACTCATAGTCCTTCACGGGACCGAATATGCGTGCGCAGAACAGTCCATCGCGCTCCGGCTTGAATGTCCGGTAGTTGATGGTTTCGGGCTTCTTGATCTCGCCAAACGACCATGAGAGAATTTTCTCCGGGCTGGCGATCGATATTTTAATCTGATCAAACGTTTGGGTCTGAGCCTGGGGATTGAAAAGGTTTACGGCCTCTTGGTTCATCCGTCCGTCTCCCATCTGGCGGGCTGGTTGGGGGCCGCCAAAAAAATCTGCTTCTCGCGCGCAATGCGCAATTCTCTTCGCCACTGCCCCGAGGGCAGCGCCATACTGTATTTCTCTATTCGGCGGCCTCTCGCGGCGGCAGCTTCGGTGTTTCCTGTGCTGCCTGCGCCGCATGCGACTGGTTCAATTCGACATTCAGTCCAAGCGCCCGCATTTCTTTCACGAGCACATTGAACGATTCCGGGATGCCGGCCTCGAAGGTGTCATCGCCGCGGACAATGGCTTCATAGACCTTCGTCCGGCCGGCGACGTCGTCCGATTTGACGGTCAGCATTTCCTGCAAGGTATACGCGGCGCCATACGCTTCGAGAGCCCACACCTCCATCTCGCCGAAGCGCTGGCCGCCGAACTGCGCTTTACCGCCCAGCGGCTGCTGGGTGACAAGGCTGTAGGGGCCAATTGAGCGGGCATGTATCTTGTCGTCCACCAGATGGTGGAGCTTCAGCATGTAAATGCACCCAACGGTCACCTTGCGGTCGAATTCCTCGCCGGTGCGTCCGTCATGGAGCGTCACCTGCCCGCTGGCGTCGAGCCCGGCGCCCTCAAGCAACTCGATAATGTCCGCCTCATGAGCGCCGTCGAATACGGGCGTCGCCACCGGCACGCCTGCTTTCAGCCCCTGGCTGAGATCGACGATACCCTCATCGCTCAATGAGGCGATGGACTTGTCATTGCCGAAAATGGACTTCAGCAGGACCTTGATGTCCTTGGTTTTCTTCGAATCCAGATACGCTTCGAGCGCCTCGCCGATCTTGGTGCCAAGGCCGCGGCACGCCCATCCCAGATGGGTTTCCAGAATTTGCCCGACATTCATGCGGCTGGGCACGCCAAGCGGATTGAGGACGATATCGACCTGGGTTCCGTCATCCAGATACGGCATATCCTCGATCGGCACGATCTGCGAAATCACGCCCTTGTTGCCATGACGCCCGGCCATCTTGTCGCCAGGCTGCAATTTGCGCTTCACGGCGACGAAGACTTTCACCATTTTCATGACACCGGGCAGCAGCTCATCGCCGCGCTGCAGTTTGTCGACCTTGTCGACAAAGCGCTGTTCGAGCTGCTTCTTGGCATATTCATACTGCTTGCCAATCGCCTCGACCTCGGACAACGCCTTCGGGTTCTTCGGTGCAATCTCCCACCACTGGCTGCGCGGGATGTCATCCAGAAAGGCCTCGGTCACCTTGGCGTCCTTCTTGATGCCCTTGAATCCCTTCGCCACCTGCTTGCCGAGAAGCGCTTCCCTCAAACGCCCGTAGACGTTGCGGTCCAGAATACCCAGTTCGTCATCCCGGTCCTTGGCCAGACGCTCGATTTCCTCGCGCTCAATGGCCATCGCACGCTCATCCTTATCGATGCCGTGCCGGTTGAAAACCCGCACTTCGACAACGGTGCCGATGACGCCGGGCGGCAGCTTGAGCGAGGTATCGCGAACGTCCGACGCCTTCTCGCCGAAAATGGCGCGCAGAAGCTTTTCTTCGGGCGTCATCGGGCTTTCACCCTTCGGCGTGATCTTGCCGACCAGAATATCTCCGGGATGCACTTCCGCGCCGATATAGACGATGCCCGCCTCATCGAGGTTCTTGAGAGCCTCCTCGGAGACATTCGGGATATCGCGTGTGATCTCTTCGGGACCGAGCTTGGTATCGCGCGCCATCACCTCGAATTCTTCAATGTGAATGGAGGTGAACACATCGTCGCGCACGACGCGCTCGGAGATCAGGATGGAGTCCTCGAAATTGTAGCCCATCCACGGCATGAACGCGACGAGCACATTGCGCCCGAGCGCCAGTTCGCCAAGATCGGTGGACGGTCCGTCGGCAACGATTTCACCCGCTTCAATGCGGTCGCCAACCTTAACCAGCGGGCGCTGATTGATGCAGGTGTTCTGGTTCGAACGCTGAAACTTGCGCAGATTGTATATATCGACGCCGGACTTCGACGGGTCGGTCTCTTCGGTCGCCCGGATAACAATACGGGTCGCATCCACCTGATCGACCACTCCGGTGCGCCGCGCCGCTATCGCCGCGCCGGAATCCCGGGCGACAACTTCTTCCATTCCGGTGCCAACCAGAGGCGCCTCCGCGGTAATCAGAGGCACCGCCTGACGCTGCATGTTCGAGCCCATGAGCGCACGGTTGGCGTCGTCATTCTCCAGAAAGGGAATGAGCGCGGCGGCCACCGACACGAGCTGCTTGGGCGACACGTCCATATATTCCACAACATCCGCCGGCATCAGATGGGCATCGCCCGCAAAACGGCAGTTAACCATGTCGTTTTCGAAGGTTCCGTTGGGAGCGATATTCGCATTCGCCTGCGCGATGTGATAGCGGGTCTCCTCCATGGCGGAGAGATACACCACCTCATCGGTCACCTTGCCCTTTACAACCTTGCGGTAAGGGCTCTCGATAAAGCCGTATTTATTCACTCGCGCATAGGTCGCAAGCGAGTTGATCAGACCGATATTCGGCCCTTCCGGCGTCTCGATGGGACAAATCCGCCCATAGTGGGTGGGATGCACATCGCGCACCTCGAAACCGGCCCGCTCGCGGGTCAGACCGCCTGGTCCGAGCGCGGACAGACGCCGCTTGTGGGTGATCTCCGACAGCGGGTTCGTCTGGTCCATGAATTGCGAAAGCTGCGAGGAACCGAAGAATTCGCGCACCGCGGCCGCCGCGGGCTTGGCATTGATCAGATCCTGCGGCATCACCGTATCGATGTCGACCGAGCTCATTCGCTCCTTGATGGCGCGCTCCATGCGCAGCAGGCCAATGCGGTACTGGTTTTCCATCAGCTCGCCGACCGAGCGAACGCGCCGGTTGCCGAGATGATCGATATCGTCAATCTCGCCCTTGCCGTCCCGCAGGTTAACAAGCGTTTTCATGACTGCCAGAATGTCTTCCTTGCGCAAGGTGCGAACCGTGTCCTCGCACTCCATATCCAGGCGCATGTTCATTTTTACCCGGCCGACCGACGAAAGGTCGTAACGCTCCGAGTCAAAAAACAGCCCATCGAAAAGTGTTTGCGAGGCTTCGGGCGTAGGTGGTTCACCCGGGCGCATCACACGGTAAAGATCAAGCAGCGCATCGTCATGACCGCTGTTCTTGTCGACAACGAGCGTGTTGCGGATGAAGGCCCCGATATTCACATGATCGATGTCGAGGACGGGAAATTCCTTTAGGCCGACCTCCTTGATCTTCTCAACGAACTCTTCGGTTATTTCCTCACCGGCCTCGCCGTAAACCTCGCCGGTTTTCAGATTGACCAGATCTTCCGCCAGGTAGCGGCCAATCAGTTCATCATCCGAAATCAACAGTTCCTTGAGGCCTTCGGACGCCACTTTATTGGCCAGACGAACGGTAATCTTTCGTCCCGCCTCGATGACGGCCTTACCGGTCTTTGCGTCAATCAAATCGTTCGATGCCTTGAGACCCTGGAACCTCTCCGGCTTGAACGGCATACGCCATCCGTCCTTGGTCGCCTTCAGCAGCAGAGAGTCGTAAAACGTGCTCAGGATTTCCTCGTCATCCAGCCCCAGCGCATAAAGCAGCGTCGTCGCGGGAAGTTTGCGTCTGCGGTCGATGCGGACATAGAGCAGGTCCTTGGCGTCAAACTCAAAGTCGAGCCAGGATCCGCGATAGGGAATAATGCGCGCGGCGAACAGCAGCTTGCCCGAAGAGTGGGTCTTGCCGCGGTCATGGTCGAAGAAAACACCTGGGGAGCGATGCATCTGAGAGACAATGACCCGCTCGGTGCCATTGATGACAAAGGTGCCGTTCGACGTCATGAAGGGCATGTCGCCCATATAGACATCCTGCTCCTTGATGTCCTTGACCGACCGGGCCCCTGTTTCCTCGTTCACATCAAATACGATCAGCCGCAAGGTGACCTTGAGAGGCGCGGCGAAGGTCATGCCCCGCTGCTGGCATTCCTCCACATCGTATTTTGGAGCTTCAAACTCATAATGCACGAATTCGAGTTGCGCGCGCTCGGAGAAGTCTTTGATCGGAAAAACCGAATCGAAAACGGACTGAAGGCCTTCATTGAGACGTCCGCCCTCGGGCTCTTCCACAATGAGAAACTGATCGTAGGAATGCTTCTGCACCTCGATCAGATTAGGCATCGCAGCCACTTCCTGGATGCTGCCAAACGTCTTTCTTATACGCCTGCGACCCGCAAAATTCTGCTCGGACATAGGGGCTCCTCATCTTGCTCGGTAACGGCTCGCCCAAACACCCTTTTTCCGGTGCATGAGGGAACCGTCTTGATGGCACCGAAACCCCCGGGCCCGGCTGCGAACCGGGCCCGGGATTTCAGCAAAAAAAACGGTCTATTTGAGCTCGGCGGTTGCACCCGCCTCTTCAAGCTTCTTCTTGATCTCTTCGGCTTCGTCCTTGCCCACGCCTTCCTTAACCGGCTTGGGAGCGCCTTCAACGAGATCTTTCGCTTCCTTCAGGCCAAGGCTCGTGATGGCGCGAACTTCCTTGATGACATTGATTTTCTTTTCACCGAACGCGGTCAGAATGACGTCGAATTCAGTCTGCTCCTCCGCGGCGCCCGCGTCACCGCCGGCAGCGACCGCCGCGACCGCAACCGGTACCGCCGCGGAAACTCCCCATTTGTCTTCCAGCATTGTTGCCAGTTCGGCCGCCTCGAGCACGGTAAGCTCCGACAGCTGATCGGCGATTTTTTCTAAATTTGCCATTCTATTTAAGTCCTTTTTTGGCTTGAACCTGGTTCTAGTAGCTCGTGGATTGCGTCACGCCGCTTGTTCCTCGTTCCCCTTCGCACTGAATACCCGCGCCAGCTTGCCCGCCGGTGCATTCATCACCCGGGCGATCTTGCCCGCGGGTGCCTGAACCAGACCGACCAGCTTGCCGCGCAATTCATCGAGCGAGGGCAGGCTTGCAAGCGACTTCACGCCATCGGCATCCAAAGCCATGGCGCCCATGGTGCCCCCAAGGATCACGAGTTTCTCGTTCTCCTTGGCAAAATTGACGGCGGCCTTGGGTGCGGCAACGGGATCATCGGAATAGGTGATACAGGTCGGCCCTGTGAACAATTCCGCGATTCCACTGACTTCAGTCCCTTCAAGCGCGAGCTTGACGAGGCGGTTTTTCGCTACCTTGACCCTGGCGCCGGCATCACGTGCGCGGCTCCTAAATTCGGTCATTTCCGAGACCGACAGGCCAGAGTAGTGGGCGACGACAATCACGCCCGTATTCGAAAAAACCTCATTTAGCGCCGTGACGAGTTCACGCTTTTGCGCTTTGTCCAACTGCTCTCTCCAGCTTAGCGGGCCCGGTAAACTTGCCCCGGTCTCCCGCGTTGCACTTTGCCACTGATGGCGCGACCGGCCGGCAAGCCGAGACGCAAACAGCAGCGCTCGTTTGCCTGTCCGCTCCGCTCCCCTGAAATCAAAGGGACACGAGGCGCCTACGAGGTTCAAACCAAGGCCTTAAGGCTCTCGCCCGGGTCCTTGAGTTCGTCTCCCGTCTCATGCTGGCCCGTTACCAACGGCTTAGGCCGCTTAAATGCGGCACCTGCAATCTTGGACAGGTCCTGGCCAAAAGGCGGAATTGTAAACCTCCTCGGCCAGGTTTTCGGCGGCGGCGCAAACCGCCGCCAAAACTAAAATATCCTCCTCAAACCGCGGTTACGCTCGACGGTTCAATTTTCAGGCCCGGCCCCATGGTCGAGCTGATCGCCATACGTTTGACGAATGTTCCCTTGGCGCCGGACGGTTTGGCCTTGGCCACCGCTTGTGCGAACGCCTTGATGTTCTCAACCAGCGCGGCTTCGGAAAAACTGGCCTTGCCGACGCCGGCATGAAGTATTCCCGCTTTTTCAACCCGGAACTCGACCGAACCGCCCATGGCGGCCTTGACCGCTTCGGTAACGTCGGCGGTAACGGTGCCCACCTTCGGGTTCGGCATCAGGTTACGGGGCCCGAGCACCTTGCCCAGCTTGCCGACCAGCGGCATCATATCGGGCGTCGCGACGCAGCGATCAAAATCGATCTTGCCCTTTTGCACCTGTTCGGCCAGGTCCTCGGCGCCGACGATATGAGCCCCCGCGGCCTTGGCCTCGTCGGCCTTGTCGCCCCTGGCGAATACGGCGACCCGAATGGTGCGGCCGGACCCGTTGGGCAGGTTCACGACGCCGCGCACCATTTGATCGGCATGACGCGGATCAACGCCCAAATTCATCGCAATCTCGACCGTCTCGTCGAACTTCGCGATGGCGGCCTGCTTGAGGATCTTTACCGCCTCTTCCACAGGATACTGGGCATTGCGATCGACGCCTTCGCGCGCCTTGCGGATACGTTTTCCTTCTCGCGTCATCACATCTACCCCTGCACCTGAAGGCCCATGGAACGCGCGGAGCCGGCGATGATCTTCATCGCCTGTTCAACGGAATTCGCGTTCAGGTCCTGCATTTTCAATTCCGCGATTTCGCGAAGCTGATTCTGGGTCACGTTGCCGATAATTTCCTGGCCGGGCGTCTGCGAGCCCTTGCTCAGCTTGGCGGCCTTGCGAAGAAAATAGGAGGCCGGAGGCGTTTTCGTTTCAAATGTGAACGACTTGTCGTGGAAAATGGTGATGACAGTCGGAATCGGCGCGCCCTGATCCAGGTTCTGGGTCGCCGCGTTAAACGCCTTGCAGAACTCCATGATATTGAGACCACGCTGGCCCAATGCCGGCCCGATGGGCGGCGATGGATTCGCCTGGCCCGCAGGCACCTGAAGTTTCAAATATCCGTCAATCTTTTTTGCCATTTTCCATTCCCTACTCAAACCGCTAAGCGGTTTCCAAAACAAGGGTTTGTGGTACCGGGCTCACAGGATGTAGCAGCATCCAGGAGGCCCTCCCACACCAGTCAGAGCTTCTCGACCTGACCGTATTCAAGTTCCACCGGGGTCGCCCGGCCAAATATGGACACGGCGACTTTCAGCCGCGCCCGCTCTTCGTCAACTTCTTCAACCAATCCGTTGAAGGACGCAAACGGCCCGTCCGCCACGCGCACCTGCTCGCCGATTTCGAAAGAGACGGACGGCTTGGGCCGCTCCACACCTTCCTGGACCTGCTGCAGGATCCGCATCGCTTCATCTTCGGTGATGGGCACGGGCTTTTGCGCGCTGCCAAGAAACCCGGTCACCTTGGGTGTATTCTTGACCAGGTGATACGTCTGGTCGTTCATATCCATTTTAGCCAGGACGTAACCGGGGAAGAATTTCCGCTCCGTACTGATCTTCCGGCCGCGGCGCATCTCGACAACTTCTTCCATCGGCACAAGCACATCGTCGAACTGGTCCTCCAGCCCCGCCGCCTGGGCCCGCTCCTTGATGGACGCCGCCACCTTACGCTCGAAATTCGAGTAGGCGTGCACGATGTACCAGTGTTTCGTCATCTGTTCGCTCATACCCACATCATCCAGGTTTTGGGCGCTAGCGCCCAAGCACCATTCCGACAACCCAGCTCAGCACCGTATCCGCACCGAGGAAAAACAGGGATGCAAACAGCACCATGATCATCACCATAACGGTGGTGACGCCGGTTTCCTTGCGGGTCGGCCACGTCACTTTCGACGTCTCGGCCCTCACCTGGTCGATAAATTCCCTTGGATTGGTTTTTGCCATGCCTTCAATCGCCCACATAAATCCCGCTGAACCGCCACCTGGCGCCGCGAAACGAAAAAGTCAGATGCTCCGGCCGCCATACTGGCAGGAGTGGAGGGACTCGAACCCCCAACCCCCGGTTTTGGAGACCGGTGCTCTAGCCAATTGAGCTACACTCCTACTTCTGAAGCCGCGCGCCACATTTCCCAATGTCCGTTTTGTCCATATCAAATCAGAAACAGGCACCACCGGTTTTTCAAATTTCCCTACTCGATAATTTCCGCCACGACGCCGGCGCCCACCGTGCGGCCGCCCTCGCGGATGGCGAAGCGCAGCTGCGCTTCCATCGCAATCGGCACGATCAGCTCGACAT
>BDTT01000055.1 GCA_002897995.1 bacterium BMS3Bbin10
TCCAATCCGGCCCCTCAGGCGCATAACAGATCGGATAGCTTCGGCCACCGCCTTGAAATGCTCCGCAGGAATCGCGCCGTCAATCTCAACGCTGGCATGCAGCGTACGGGCCAACGGCGGGTTTTCGACGATCGGGATATTATGCTCCTCGGCAAGTTCACGGATCTTGAGGGCAACGCTGTCCACACCCTTGGCCACGCAGACCGGCGCATCCATGCCCTGCTCGTATTCCAGGGCGATGGAATAGTGAGTCGGGTTGGTGATGACCACGGCCGCGCGCGGCACGTTCTGCATCATGCGCTGCTTGCCGCGCTCAACGCGGATCTGCCGCAGCTTGGCGCGCACCTGCGGGTCGCCTTCCATTTGCTTGAACTCATCGCGCAACTCCTTGACGGTCATGCGCTGTTTTTCCCACCAGGTGTGCTTTTGCCAGGCCAAATCGAGTGCCGCGATAACGGTAAACACCGCCACCACGCCGATCATGACCTGTACCGCCATGGTGTGCGTCACAGTCATCAGCGCCGTGGGATCAAGCCCCATGATCGCATCCAGCCTGTCTCTGTTGGGCCAGATGATGACGATGATCACCAACGACACGATCGCGAGCTTGGCCATGCTCTTCGCGAAATTCACAACACTGGTTTTCGAGAACAGCCGCTTGAAGCCCGCCAGCGGCGAAACCTTGGAAAGTTTGGGCGTTACCGGCTCCAGGGAAAATAGCATCTTGTGCTGAAACAGATTACCGGCAAGTCCCGCGGCCATAAAGATAATCAAGGGAAACGCCAATGCCCCCAAAATGACGACGCCAAGCCGCCGGAGGTTTTCAACCAGCGCGCCGCCATCTGTCGGGATCTGGTGCGCTTCCGAGAGGAGGATCTTGAGAACCGCCGTCAAATCGGCCCCCATATCCTGGGAAAAGATAATCAGGACCAGAAGGGCGCCGATCATGATAAACCAGCTTGTGACCTCCTGACTCTTGGCCACGTCACCCTTTTTGTGGGCGTCGTCGAGCTTCTTCTGCGTCGGCTCTTCTGTTTTTTCATGTTGTTCCGGCTGGTCGGCCATGATGCTCCCCTTATCCTATCCGATTACGCGAGATAGGGCCGCAGCGCCTCGCCGAAATAATCGAGGAACCGGGTCATGAGGGTGCCGAGCAGCAGCATGAAAAGTATTATGCCGAGCATGATATTGAGCGGCATCGCCAGGAAAAACACCTGCACTTGCGGGATGAGACGTGAAAGCACGCCGACCCCCAGATAAAAGATCAATCCGAACGCCAGAAACGGCCCCGCAAGCTGTATTGCTATCGCGAAGCCGCCGCTGAGCGTCTGCACGGCGACCTGCGCAAAATCCCCGGTCGGCAGGATACTGCCGGGTCTGAACAGAAAATAGCTGTCGTGAATGGCGGAGAGCAGAAGATGATGCAGGTTGGTGGCGAAGATGAGAGCGACCGTCAGAAGCGACAGGAATGTGCTGAACAGCGAATTTTGTATGCCATTCGCGGGGTCGACATTCTGGGCAAACGCGAGCCCGGTCTGAAATGCGATCGTCGCGCCGGTAAACTGTATGGCGGCGACGACAATCTGTACCGAGAAGCCGATCGCCAAACCGACAAGAACCTCGCCGATGACCAGCGAGATCATACCGAAGAGAGAGGTCGGAAGGCTCGGGAACACCTGGCTTACAAGCGGAAAAAGGATAAGGCTCAAAGCCAGCGCAAAGACCAGGCGGATCCTCGGCGGCACCATCCTGTCGCCAATGCCCGGAAGCGCCATGGACATCGCTCCGGTGCGGGCGAATATCAGGATGAAGCTGAAAGCTGTCTGGGGTAGAAAATCGAGCGTGATGGTCATGATGCCGGCTCGGTTATCCGCCGACAATCAGGACCGCGATACGGTCCATATACCCTGCGAGCGCAGCCCCCATGAATGGAAGCGCAATCAGCATGGTCAGGAAAATGGCGACAATTTTCGGAATGAAAACCAGCGTCAGTTCCTGTATTTGCGTCAGCGCCTGAAACAGCGCGATTAAGACGCCGACCACCAGGCCGACAATCATCATCGGCCCCGCCACCTTCAACAGCGTCCAGATTCCGTCGCGTGCGACATCGAGAACTTCCGCGCCATTCATTTTCGACCACCCTTTTTATTGCTGTTGGTGCCCCCAGGGCTCAGGACCCATTAATGAATCCTGAGCCTGGCTGGCGCATCAGATCGGCATATTGAGAATGTCCTGATAGGCCGAGATCACCCGGTCCCTGATCGTGACCAGTGATTCCACGGCCAATTCGGTTTCGGCGACGGCCGTCACCAGATCGAGAACATCCCCGTTGCCGGTGGATAAATTCGCGGCCTGCGCCTCCATGGCGTTCCCGCTTTTCGTTACGTTGGCGAGAACCGATTCGACGATGTCGCCGAACTCGCTCGAACCCTGCGCGGGAGCTGCCGTCTTTGCCTCCCCCCGGGCGTTGCCAACCAGGTTTGCTATCGCGGAATAGGCGCCGGCGCCGGCTGAAGCATTCAATGCCATGATCCAATTTCCTCTTTAAGCAGCGCTCTGGATCGCTTCATGTTTTGATGGAATCAAAACCGCGATCCAGCTTTCTTGTTTATGCGTATCGTTTTTCCGGTAACCGGTTCCCGCTTACCGGTGATGCGCACTAGGCACGCAGAATTTCAAGCGTTCGGGCCAGCATTCGCCGTGTCGCGCCGATAACGTTCAGATTGGCTTCGTAGCTGCGCTGCGCTTCACGCATATCCATGCTTTCGATCAGAGCATTGACGTTGGGAATTTCCACGTAACCCTTGGCGTCAGCCGCCGGATGCCCTGGTTCGTAGCGCTGCCCGAACTCGCTCTGGTCCAGTTTGATGCGCCCGAGCGAGACGGTCTTGAGGCCGATCTCGCGATTTACCTGCTGGGTGAATGTCGGGATTTTGCGGCGGTAAGGCTCACCGCCAGGTTTGCTGGCGGTTGAGTTCGAATTCGCGAGATTCTCCGCGATGACGCGCATGCGCCCGCTCTGGGCCTTGAGCCCGGCAGCGGCGATTTTCATTGAAGCCATTAAATCCATTTATCCGATCCGCCCTTTGTCAGTTTCTCAAAGCAAATGCCGCATTACGACCGCCCGACCGCCGTCTTCAGCAGCCCCAGAGACCGCGAATACAGCGTTGAGGCCATCTGGAAATCGAACTGGTTCGCCGACACCTTGATCATCTGTTCTTCCAGCACCACGGCGTTTCCGGCGGGTGTTGTTTCCCAGCCCCTTGTTTCCCTGTTCTCAAAACTACTCCCCTGGCCCATCGGCGCGCCCGACAGATGGGCGGCATGCGTGCGCACGGCGGCCACGGGCGTGATGCCGGGCCTGCGAATGGCCTGCGTCGCCTCCAGAGGCCTCAGATCGCTCGGGCGGAAGTTTGGCGTATCCGCATTGGCGACATTGTTCGCAAGAATTCCCTGACGCGCCTGATGCCAGCGCATCCTGGTTTTAAGCATTCCCAGCAGCGGCAAATCGGAAATGGCCATGGTTTCCCCTTCCACGAATGTTAAACCTGCACGCCCTGTGCTCACTGCACCTGGGCAAACTTTGCCGCCCACAGGGTTAAAATGCGGTTAAAAAGTCGCTATAGATGGGGTTCGAATTTGCTTTTTTCGGGAATTCGCCCGATCAGGCGGGGAAATTAACCATTTGTTAGGGCCCAATGCGGCAATTTTTGCCTACCGACGTTAACCATACGCCGCGGTAGGCAGGGCCTATGCGGTGGACTGTGTGAGTGCTCATGCCAACCGATCTGAATAACCTCATCTACTACGCCATCGCCTTAGTGTTCGTCATCACGCTCATAGCGATCGGCGCACGCTTACTCCGGGGATTTACCTCCAGGGGCAATTCAAAGGCGGGCAGTTTTCTGCGCGGCCGCGACAGGCGGCTGGGTGTGGTCGAGGCGGCTTCGGTCGACGGCAGACGCAAACTGATTTTGCTGCGCAGAGATAATGTGGAGCATCTGATTATGACCGGCGGCCCCGTCGATGTGGTGGTCGAAACCGGCATTCACAGTCCCGAACCCGCAGAACCATCGTTCGATACCCAACGCAATGATACACAGAACAACGATGGCCAAGTCATAATCGCGCGCGACACCGAACCGGTAGCGCCAAAACATGACAGTGACACTTAGGCCCGCTTTCAGGGTTTTTAACATTGGAATCGGAACTGCGCTGCTCAGCGGTCTTGCCTTGCTGGCTATGACCGCCCCGTCGGCCGCGCAGAACGTCACCATTGGCTTTGGAGAAGGCGCGGCGCTGACCGAACGCACCGTTCAGATCATCGCGCTCATCACCATCCTGAGCCTTGCGCCATCGATCCTCGTGATGGTCACCTCATTTACCCGCATCGTCGTTGTGCTGTCGCTGCTGCGCACGGCGATCGGCGTTCAGCAATCGCCGCCGAACACCGTTGTGATTTCGCTCGCCCTGTTTCTGACGGCATTTGTGATGGGTCCGATTTTCCAGCAGGCGTATGACGCGGGCATCAAACCCCTGATCGCCAATGAAATCGAGATAGGCCAGGCGTTCGACAGGGCGTCAAAGCCATTCCAGGGCTTTATGATGACCCATGTGCGGGAGAAGGATCTCTCCTTGTTCGTGAACCTCTCGGGCATGGAGCCTCCCAAGGACGCAGACGACATTTCGCTGCGCGTTCTGGTTCCCGCATTCATGATTTCCGAACTCAAACGCGCCTTTGAAATCGGCTTTCTGCTGTTTGTTCCCTTCATTGTCATCGACATGGTCGTGGCGTCGGTGCTGATGTCCATGGGCATGATGATGCTGCCGCCGGTCATCATATCGCTGCCCTTCAAGCTGATCTTTTTCGTGCTGGTCGATGGCTGGAACCTGGTCGCGGGCTCTCTGATACAAAGCTACGGAGGGAGTTAGCGCGTCCACATAAGGGTTGCGGATTTTTTGCCGACCCCCCACCGCTTGAACTGGTCCGCCCCGATATATTGGAAACGGGGGGGGTTGAGCCGCTGGGGACGATCCGACCGGATTCTATTTCCCGAAACGCTTGCGTAGTTTTTCACATTGGTCTTCGCGTTCCGCGCGCGGCGTAAACCAGAAATAGTCCGCCGCCGGCGCGCCGTCTGGACCGGTTACAATCAGATCCTCCACGGTCTTTGCATCCTCCGCGATCTCCACAAGCATCACGGTGGATATTTTTGCCCCACCCTCCTGGCGGGCCAGATACCAGGGCACGCCCCGGTCGGCGCGCGCATGCCCGTTTCCGGTGATCAGGATCGCGCCGGCGTCGTTGCCGGCCCTGACGAGCGCGCTGGCCAGTACCGCGTCGCGATAGCGTTGCACCTGCGTCATCGGGCCGAGCGCCGCCTCGGGGAGCAAATCGCAATGGGATTCCCTGATATCCTGGTTGAGCGCCTCGCCAAGCTTGGGAGCAAGCGGCCTGTCCAGGGCGAGACGCTTACGCTTGCCCCCATCAAGAGAGGCCAGTCCGTCACTGGAGATGGACCGGGTTGCGTCGCGGCTCGGGTTACCGGGCGCGAGCGTCAGGCCCGCCCGGAACACGGCTTCGGCGATCGGCTGGTACAGGGGCCAGTCGGGCCATCCGCTCTTGGCCCAATCGAGCGCGGGGCCAAGGCCCGCCGCGTTCGCGTCCGGCCGGGCCATATATGCTTCGAGCGCCTTCGATTGATCGAGACTGATCATCTCCATGACAACCGCCGGTTTGCGCCTCGCGGCGATCTGATCGATCAGCCAGGCCTGCAGGCGGTGATGATCGGCATTGTCGTGAGTTTCACCGATCAGAACGTATTTTGCGCTGGCCAGATCATCCGCCAGCCGCTTGGGCGTGACGAAGCGCTTCTCGCGCACCGACCAGATCTTGCCGGTAAGGGTATGATCCGCCTGAAGTGTGTTCTGCCAGTCCTGCCACGGCGCGCGCCCTTCTGCGCGAACGCCTGCGGTGAATGCCATTATGAGCGAACTGAGAAGCATGAGGGTCCGCGCTGTTCGTAATTTGAGCATTGTCACGTCAATTGAATATGGATGGAAATCGAATATAGGGTGGTTTCCCGGTGCCCACGAGAGCGGCGTTGTCACAGGGATCGCGGCATCGGGTTCGCCGCGAGCGCGGCCTAGATCGCTTCATGTTTTGATGGAATCAAAATCGCGATCTAACCTTTTGTTTATGCGTATCATTTTTCCGATAACCGGTTCCCATCCCCGCCTTCGCGGGGACAGGCTTATCGGTGATACGCACTAGTCAGCCAATTCATCGAGCATGCGATCGAAGGCGGCCGCATCAGTTCCGGCAGAAACATTTCGCGCAATGCTCCGGCAGGTATCATAGGCGACTGCCGCTCGCCTGAAGTCTTTCTCGATGGCCTGCCGATGTTCGTGAAGTTTGGAAGTCATTTGCTTCAGCATTGATTCGACCGATTCCGGACTTGTCCCGCCAAGGGACTGAGCGGACCTCATGACCTGCGAAGGCGTTACGATTTGTTCAAGCTCCGATGCTGAAATTGAAATTCCCTCGTCCAGCAGGAAATCAAGACAAACTTGCTGGTTGGCCATGGTCATGTGCTGCCGCACCAGAAGGCCTACCAAGGAGCCGACCACATGGTGGGCCTTGCGGAAGGGAACCTGATGGTGTTCCACCAGATAATTGGCAAGATGGGTTGCCGTAGCAAAGTTGTCATAGGCAAGTTGTTCCATCCGCGTCGTGTCGAATTTGGTTGACGAGATCACACCTGGAAGAAATTCCATTGAAGCCTGGGTGAGATCGAGCGCTTCCCACAACACCCTCTTCACCTCATTGACGTCACGGTTGTAGCCGCTCGGCAAGCCTTTGAAGATACTGAAGGCTGAAACGAGAATCCCGTTCATGCGCGCGGCGCGGCCGCGCAACAACTCGACAACTGACGGGTTCTTCTTCTGCGGCATGATGGACGACCCTGTTGCAAATGCGTCATCCAGGATGACCGTGCGAAATTCGTAGGACGACCATAGAATGAGTTCCTCCGCCAGGCGGCCTACAGTCGTCATTAGTATGGCCAAAGCGCTTACCGTTTCGAGCGCGAAGTCACCGGACGAAGTGGCGTCGAGCGCATGCACCTGGAGCTTCTGAAAACCTAGAAGCCTCGTTGTCAGTTCGCGATCGGTCGGGAACGAGGTCCCTGCGATGGCGGCCGCTCCGAGAGGATTGCAATCGACCAGGTCATGGGCGCGGCCCAGACGATCCAGATCCCGCAGCAAGGCCGCCCCATAATGCGAAAGCCAGAATGCGACGGAGATCGGCTGCGCATGTTGGGTATGTGTATAGCTCACCATCACTGCATCTGTGTTTTCCTCAGCCCGAGCCAGGAAAAGTTCCAGCAGTGAGCAGATATCCCGGCGCAGCTTATGCAACTGCCTTCGCAGGTGAAGCTTGATATCCAGCGGGATCTGATCGTTGCGCGACCGGGCGGTGTGCATCTTGCCGCCGATTTCCAATCCCAGTGCGCCGATGACCCGGTGCTCGACATTCATATGAACGTCTTCGTGTTGTGTTTCGAGCTGCCAGCCGCCCGCGAGATAACTGTCCTGCAGCTTGAGCAATTCCTTCAGGATCGCGGCGGCATCCGACATCGGGATAATCGACTGCCTTCCCAGCATGGCAACATGTGCCTGGCTGCCCCACAGGTCCTCATCGACCATGCGCGAATCCAGTGTCGTCGATTCTCCCCATGCGTCGAGCGACGCGTCGAGATCCTTGGAAAATCGGCCACCCCACAATTTACTCGATGACTCATCCGTCATTTTCGCTCTCCCTGGTAAAACCGTGAGCCAGTCTAGCCTGAATATGCGCGGCAAAATTGCGAGATATCTTCAATATACAATGAGAAAAACTCAATAGTCCAATTGACGATATGGTGGAAAATCGGCTGTTTTGGATTGGATATGACGGTATGGCATTTGACCATAATGAAATAATCTCAGTGACAGGAGTTGGTGGATGAGATTGCCATCGCTACGCGCGCTGCAGGTTTTCGCGTCGGTCGCGCGCCTGGGTTCGCTCTCGCGGGCCGCCGGATCACTTGGCGTATCGGCATCTGCTGTCTCTCATCTTCTGAAGGGGCTGGAGGGACAGATAGGATGCCGGCTTTTACACAGGGGACGCGGTAAGATAGTTTTGACAGAAGAGGGGCAATCCCTGTTTCTTCAGTTGGAGCCGGCGTTCGCTGCTATCGAGCAAGCGGTTTCCGGATGGCAGGGGCACAGGTTCGAGCTTCGTATCAGCACGCTGAGCACCTTTTCCGTCCAATGGCTTATTCCACGACTTGGCCGCTTCCAGGA